>DASYLW010000086.1:0-3382 GCA_036009385.1 Caballeronia sp. | reverse complement strand
AGATGCGCCGCCACATTGCGCACGAGCGCCGGGTCGATCAAGGGCTCGTCGCCCTGCACATTGACCACGATGGTGTCGTCGCTCCAGCCGAAATGCGTCGCCACTTCGGCGAGCCGGTCCGTCCCGTTCGGATGATCGGCGCGGGTCAGCAGCGCCTCGAAACCATGTTCCTTCGCGACTTCGACCACACGCTGCGAATCCGTTGCAATCAGCACTTGCAGCGCGCCGGACAAACGCGCGCGCTCGGCGACGCGCACGACCATCGGCTTGCCCCCGATATCCGCCAGCGGCTTGTCCGGCAGCCGCGTGGACGCGAGCCGCGCGGGCACGACAGCGATGAAGGGCGGCGCGACCGGAACGTGTGCGTTCATAGGGTCTCAGTTCCCGCCGGAGGGTTTCAACGGTTCGACGGGCGTGCCTTCCACGGTCTGGCGGGCTTCATCGGGCAGCATGATGGGAATGCCGTCGCGGATGGGGTAGGCGAGTTTGTCGACGTTGCAGATGAGTTCCTGCGCCGCGCGGTCATACGTGAGCTGGGTCTTGCAAATAGGGCAGACAAGGATTTCAAGCAGGCGTGCGTCCACGGAGTTTCTCCACAACTAATGCGATGAGGCGGGGGCTGAGCACGGCTTCGACTGGAACCACCCAGATGCGCGCGTCACGCCAGGCCCCGAATTTTACTGCATCCTTCTCGGTGATCAGGATCGAATCGGCGTCGATGCCGGCGAACGGATTGTCGCGATAATCGTAGTGGTCCGGGAACGCGCGCGTGGCTGGCGCGAGGCCGGCGGCACGCAGCGACGCGAAGAACCGTTCCGGCGAGCCGATGCCCGCTGCGGCCGCGATCCGTTCGCCCTTGAACGCGCTGAGCGGACGGCGCACGGCGGGATCGTCGAGACGCCACGCGTCGCCGGTGGCCAAGTCGAGCGAGAAAGTGTTCGGCCACGGCGGCAACGTGCGGTCGTAGGGGCTGTTGATGAGCGTGGCGTCGCGGTGTCGCGACATCGATTCACGCAGCGGTCCGGCCGGCAGCAGGAAACCGTTGCCGCCCAGACGGTCGTCGAAGACCACAAGTTCGAACGCGCGCGCCATGCGGTAATGCTGCAGGCCGTCGTCGCTGACGATGACATCGACCGATGGATTCGCCTTCAGCAACGCTTGGGCCGCCGCGACGCGATCTGGCGACACCATCACCGGCGCGTGCGTGCGGCGGGCGATCAGCAGGGGTTCATCGCCGACTTCGGCGGGTTGGCTGTCGGGCGTGACCCGCGTGGCTTCGTGGATCTTCGCGCCGTAACCGCGCGAGACGACGCCCGGCTGAAAGCCGGCGGCGCGCAATGCTTCAACGAGCGCGATGACCGTCGGCGTCTTGCCGGTGCCGCCCACGGTCACGTTGCCGACCACGACAACCGGTACGCCCACGTTCACCTGCTTGATCCAGCCGAGCGCGAAGAACGCGCGGCGAATGGCGGCGATCAGGCCGAACACGCACGCGAACGGCGTCAGCGACCATGCGACCCAGCCACGCTTGCGCCACTCACGGGCGAGGAAGTTTTCGATCGGCGGCTTGAAGTCAGACATGGCACGCCTTGCTATCAGGAACGGGAACGGGAACGGGATCAGGATCAGGATCGGCAGCGAACGATGCGCGCGCTTGGGACGACAGCAACGGTGGGCGGTGTAGCGGCGAGGGGAAGGGTAATGTTCGTGATAACGGCCGGCACCTTTGCATCGAGGCGGATCTCCAGAATGAGCGAATTGGGCAGATGGTAAGCAGATGGTAAGCGGTCGCGGGGCGACACAGGGCAAAGTTCACGCGAGCCCTTGAACCCGGCACTCTAGCGCGGCGTTGCCGGGGGCGCCAGTCGAAGGGCAAAACCGGACCTCGATCCAGGGCGTGAAAACGGGTAGATTCCCATGCTCCATTTTGCTCACAGGTTCATCACAATCCGCCTGTGGATAACTCTGTGAACAACTTGGGCTCCGGCGGCCCGAAATCGGCGCCAGGAAAGACCTTCATCGGCATTTTCACTATTTCGAGACAAAAAACAGCGTTAAAACAATGACTTAAAGCGCATTCATCATTGTTTCACAAGTGTTAGTGTCAGCTTTCGGTAACTTGTGCATTGTGGACACTTGCTACACTTCGCACGCTGATTGGTCTATCGTCCATGCCTTGTTCGCAGGCCGTTCAGCCGTCGCCGGATTGGCTTTTTGCCTGCCTTTTTGTCCGCCTGCGGGCGAGCGCATTTCAGCCTTGTTTTCAACCTCAACCGACTACCCTTTTCTTGATGAGCTCCGATCCCTTCGCTTCATCCGGTTCCGCCGGCAGTGCCGACGCCGTGATTCCCGTTTCGGCGTTGAACCGGGCGATCGGGTCGATGCTCGAACGCTCGTTTCCGCTGGTCTGGGTATCGGGTGAAGTATCGAATTTTACGAAAGCGGCCAGCGGTCACTGGTATTTCTCCATCAAGGACGCGCAGGCGCAGATGCGCTGCGTGATGTTCCGCGGTCGCGCGCAATACGCCGAGTTCACGCCGCGCGAAGGCGACCGGATCGAGGTCCGCGGGCTCGTCACGATGTACGAACCGCGCGGCGAGTTGCAACTCGGCGTGGAAGCGGTGCGGCGTACGGGCCAAGGTCGTCTGTACGAAGCCTTTTTGAAGCTGAAGGCAAAACTTGAAGCCGAGGGGCTGTTCGCGGCTGAACGCAAGCGTGCGCTGCCGCAGCATCCGCGCGCGATTGGCATTGTGACGTCGTTGCAGGCGGCGGCCCTGCGCGACGTGCTCACGACGCTCTCGCGGCGCGCGCCGCACGTGCCGGTGATCGTGTACCCGGCGCCGGTGCAGGGCGCGGGTGTGGCCGCGAAGCTCGCAGCAATGGTCGATCAGGCCAGCGCGCGCCGCGAGGTCGATGTGTTGATCGTGTGTCGCGGAGGCGGTTCGATTGAAGATTTGTGGGCATTCAACGAGGAAGTGCTCGCTCGCGCGATAGCCGAAAGTGCGATGCCGGTTGTCAGCGGCGTAGGCCATGAGACGGATTTCACGATCGCCGATTTCGCTGCCGATGTCCGCGCGCCCACGCCCACCGCAGCCGCCGAATTGGTCAGTCCGCAGCGCGTGCTGTTGCTGCGCGATCTCGATCACCGTCATGCTGCGTTGGCGCGTGGTTTCGGCCGGATGATGGAACGGCGAGCGCAGCAACTCGACTGGCTGGCGCGCCGGCTAGTCAGCCCGGCCGAGCGGCTGGAACGCCAGCGTACGCATTTACGGCAACTGGCGGTGCGGCTGGCATCCGCCGGTGCGCGTCCGGTTCGCGATGCCCGCGCGCGTTTTGCGCTCGTGCACATGCGCTGGCAGCGCTGGCGTCCTGATCTCGCCGC
>DASYLW010000085.1:0-10731 GCA_036009385.1 Caballeronia sp. | reverse complement strand
CCCCATGCGCGACAACATGCAAGTGATCGCGCGCCACCGCTTCAGCCGCTATCCCCTTTTCGCCGATGCCTCCGGCGAACACGTGCTCGGCATGATTCACCTGAAGGACCTGCTGCTTGCACGCAATGGCGCCGGGCGCGGTCTGCTGCAGGGCCTGACCCGGCAGGACATGACGCAGGACGAACTGGCCAGGCATGTGCGGCCGGTGCAGTACGTGGCGGGGAATTTATCGGCGCTGGAATTGTTTCGGCGCTTTCGCAAAGGCGCGCCGCATTTCGCGCTGGTCGGGCGCAAGGGGCAGAAGCCGATCGGCTTTCTGACGCTCGATAACCTGTTGGGCGCGCTGGTTGGCCAGATTCACGACGAGTTCCGTCAAGGCGACGCGGACTGGTCGCGCATGGACGACGGCACGCTGATGGGCAAGGGCAGCTTGCCCGTGGTGTCGCTTGAACGGGCGTTGGGAATTGATATCGACGAAGGGCAAGCTGAATCGGTCGGCGGACTTGTGATCAATGCGCTGGGCGATTTGCCGAGCGAAGGGCAGCGGATCGGCTTCGATCGTTTCGATATCGTGGTCAAGAAGATGAACGGGCCACGCATCGTGCTCGTACGCGTATATCCGCATGAAGAGGTGGCGCAGGAAGCGGAGTGATTGTCACTGCGCCTCGTGCGCCATGGGCCACGTCAAACCCGCGGCACACCTTCCTCCATCAGTAACGCGACTGGCATCGAAGCCAGCGCGTCACGCATGAACAAGCGCTGTCCATCCGACTTCGGCGCATTCGGGCTCAACCAGTCGAACAATGCACGCGAAGCCAGCGCTTCCGGCAAAAGGACTGCCGTATCGCCCCAATGAGCGGCGTTCACCAGGGGCAGGTCGTCGTCTTTGCTTCCCGCCAATAACGAGTCGGCCAGCCGTGTCGCGATCACCACCGCGTACGCGCTCCCCGCATGCCGTGCAAACGCAATCACGCTGTCCGCATGCGCGCCTTCCACCTTCAGCGGCACGTAAGCGCCTTTCTCGAATAGCGAATGCGCGTGTGCGCGCAACGCCAGCGCACGCCGCACAATACCCAGCTTCACGCGGCCATCGCGCCAGTTCTTCAATTGCTCCGATGGCGCACCCTCAGCCTCACCTTCGCTCAACCACACGCGCCGTTGCTCGAAGTCGACTGGCCGTCGGTTATCGGGATCGACGAGACTGAAATCCCATAGTTCGGTCCCCTGATAAAGATCCGGCACCCCTGGTGATGTCAGCCGCAACAACGTCTGCTGGAAACTGTTGATCGCGCCCGTCCGCGCAACGCGCGCAACGAATGCCGGCAACTCGCCGAGAAAACCATCGCGACGCTGAGGCGCGAGGATATCGAAGAGAAAATCGCGGCATGCGTTCTCGTACACCTCGTCGGGCGCGAACCAGCTCGTGCGCAACTTGGCTTCACGCAGCGCCTTCAACTGCCACGCGCTCACGCGTTCGGCGAGTTCTTTCACGCCATCCTGATCGTCGGGAGAGAGCGTCGGCGGCCAGCAGCCGACCAGCGTCTGATACAGCATGGCTTCGGCGGCAGCGCCCGGCGCCCAGTCGTGCTCATTGCCGTTCAGCGCGCGCCGATGCGGCGTGTTCAACGTCGACCAGCTTCGCAACGTCGCGGCCCATTCATCGGGAATTTCGCTCAAACCCGCGATCCGCGCGCGGACATCTTCGCCGCGTTTATGATCGTGCGTCGCGGTGTTTAGCATCGCGTTCGGGAAGCGTCTGGCGCGTTCGAGATTGCCCGCGTGGAAGGCGTCTACCGACAATGAGAACTCGCCTGGATCGGCGCCCACTTCGTTGCGCGAAATCAGGCGGCCGTATCGGTAACACGCGGTGTCTTCAATCGCCTTGGCCGCCACTGGCGAGGTGAGTTGGGAGAACAGAGTTTGCGCGTTGCGTCGATGTGAACCGCTAGAGTTCGAGCCGGCGCTGTTTGCTTGCAGGTTCTGATCAGGCACGCTAACGGATTGACGATCACGATCACGATCCCGGCCGCGGTCGAGCAAGCGTTCCCGCGGCTTCTCTTCGAGGGCATCGTCGCCGCCCGGACCGCCGAGCCACTGCGTGATTTGATCGAGGATGACAAGATCAGCGGGCGAGAGCGCGGCCTTGGCGCCTTGATAAGCTTGCGAGAAAAAGCGCTCATCTTCTTCGCTGCGCTGACCACCGAGGGGATAGATCCGGTACACGGGAAAGTGCACGACGAGCTCACTCACCACCCGGCGCAATGATGAATACGTGAAGTCGCGAGTGACGGGGGTATCGCGGGCGATCCGATGCAGCGCTCGCGCAACGCGGTCCAGTTCGGCGGACAAGTTCTCGGCCAGGATCTTGCGCCGCGCCGTTTCGGCTTCGACGCCAAATCGCGCCGGACGTCCGGACAATTCGGCCCAGCTTTGTGCCAGTGGTTCGGCGCCGCGCGGATCGTGCAGCAACGCGCCGACGTCGTTCATGAAGTCGTAGCCGGTGGTGCCGTCGACACGCCAGTCGTCACGCACGGGTTCGCCGCGCGCGAGGATTTTTTCGACGACGAAATACGTGCGGCCCTGCTTCAGGTTTTCCGGCCGATGCGCAGCGAGCTCTTCCAGCCGGCCGCGCAAGCGCTGGCAATATTCACGCGGTTCGGCGAGGCCATCGACGTGATCGATTCGTACGCCGTCGATCACCCCTTCAGCAAAGAGCTTGAAAATCAGCGCATGCGATGCTTCGAATACTTCGGGACGTTCGACGCGCATGCCGCCGAGCGTGCTGACGTCGAAGAAACGCCGCCAGTTCACTTCGTCCGCTGCCGTGCGCCACCAGGCGAGCCGATAATGTTGCCGCTCAAGCAACCGATGCAAACGATCGCGGCCGACGGGGTTATCGCCGGAATGCGCTTGCACGGCGGTGTCGATCAGCCGCTTACCCTCGTCGGTTGCCGCGTACTCTTTCAAAGCCGCGCGCGCTTCGTCGGCACGCGGCTGATCGCCCGGTTGCGTGGACAGCCCCGTGAAGCGCTGCGCCATCTCGGGCGCGTGGTCCTGCAACACCGACGTGTAGTCGAGCGGACTCACCGGAAACGTGTGCGCGTAATACTCGATCTTGAAGCGCCCTTGGCCGGCGTCGAATACCAGCCTGATCTTGCCGCCCTGCAATTCCTCGCCATACGCCGCGCCCAGGAACGGCGCGAGCACTTTGCCGCGCAGCGCGGGATCGGGCGAATGCCAGTCGATGTCGAAATAGCGCGCATGCGCCGCGTGCCGTCCCCATTCGAGGATATCCATCCACCAGAGGTTTTCCGAACCGCCCACGCCCATGTGATTCGGCACCACGTCCACGATCACACCCATCTCGTGCGCGCGCAGCTTCTCGACGAAACGCCTCAACCCTTCTTCGCCGCCGAGTTCCGGATTGACACGGGTGTAGTCGACCGTGTCGTAGCCGTGCGTCGAGCCGCTGGTCGCGGTTGTGATCGGCGATAGATACGCGTGACTGATCCCGAGCGCGGCCATGTAATCGACTTGGCACGCGGCGTCGTCGAAGGTGAAATCCTTGTGAAGCTGCAGCCGGAGCGTGGAGCGTGGAACGGTCATGGTCTCAGTCGGTGGGTGAAGCGTTATGCGTGGCCGCCTTCGTCCGGGCGGATTTTTCGCGGGCCTGATCGACAGCAAGCAGGCGGTCGACGAACGAATCGTCGTCAAAGAGTTCTGATACGGGAACAGCCATCCGCCGGCGCCAGTTCGGATGCTCGTCGATGGAACCGGGCAGGTTCGGCATCTCGGCGAGCGCGAGCAAATCTTCCAGCGGGTAGATCGCAAGCGGCGCGGGCGTGGACGCCACGAACGCGAGCGCTTCGTCTACCGGCGCCGTTTGCGGGGAGATATCGGCGGACACGGGGATGTCGGGCGCGGCGACACCGGCTTCCTGAAAGGCAGACCACAGCAATTTACGATCCTCGCCGCGCTCGGCCTGGGCCAGTTCGACAGGATTCTGTCCGTCGGCACGCGCCGCCGTCTGGCCGATCTTCGAGCGCCACACAATGTCCTCGCCGATCCACCAGCCGGTAACCGTCGGCAGGTCATGCGTGGTGGTGGTCGCGGCCACGTCGCGATCCCAGTCGGCAGGCGCCTTGAAGCCCGGACCCTTTTCGGCGCGTTCAAACCAGAGCACACGGATGCCAAGCAGGCCATGTTCGTGCAAGCGTTCGCGGAAACCGGGCGGCACCGTGCCGAGATCCTCGCCGATCACGATGGCCTTATGCCGCCATGATTCGAGCGCGATCAGCCGCAGCAGGTCGTCGAGCGGATAGCGCAGGTAAGCGCCGTTCTTTGCGCTTTCGCCGTCGGGCACGAGCCAGAGACGCCGCAAGCCAAGAATGTGGTCGATGCGGATGCCGCCCGCGAGCGTGAATGCGGCACGCAGCATATCGATAAACGCCGAGAAGCCTTGCGTACGCATGGCGCGGGGAGAGAACGTGGTGAGGCCCCACGATTGTCCGGCCTGGTTGAACAGATCGGGCGGCGCGCCGACGGACACACCCTGCAGCATTTCGTCGCGATACGACCACGCGTGGCTGCCGGCGCTGTCGCAGCCCACGGCTAAATCTGCTATCAAGCCAATCGCCATGCCCGAGTCGCGTGCGACGTGCTGCGCATGCGACAAACCCTTGGCCGCGAGCCATTGCGCGAAGAGGAAAAAATCGACTTCGTCCTTGTTCGCGGCCGCGAATTCCGCGACGGCCTCGCTGCGCGGATCGCGTAGTTCACCGGCCCAGTTGCGCCAGTGGCCTTCGCTGGCTTCCTTCAGTTGCGCGGCCTGCAGCGCTTCGAAGCGCGCGTGATCTTCCAGCGCGCGTCCGCCGCGTTTCACGAAGCGGGCGAAGTCCTTGTGCGGCATGTCGTTGGTTTGCGCGTTGAACTGCGCGAACAGCGCGCGCAGCACGGCCAGTTTCGCCGTGACCGCGCGCGGCCAGTCGATCAGCTGCAGTGCTTCCAGTTCGGCGAATTCATCGGCGACACCGGCTGTTTTTATCGCCGCCTGCGCCGCTTGCGCGCCCAGCACCGCAGCCGGATCGATGTGCGCGATGTTCAGGAACAGTCGCGATGAAGGCGAGTACGGGCTGAATTTGTCCGGCTCTGCGCTGAACATGGCGTGCATCGGGCTGATCGCGATTGCGTGGCTGCCGCGCCGGGCGCTTTCCGACGCAAGCGTCGCGAGCGCGGAGAAGTCGCCCACACCGCCGTCGCCTACGCGCCGCAAACCGTATACCTGCGCGGCGACGCCCCACATCGGCGGGGTCGCCTGCGGGGCGGCCTCCACGCTGGGCTGGAGCGCGCGCCAGGCATCGTCGACGGTATAGCAGCGCGCCGGGGCCACTGCGAGCGTCGTACGCTGCTCGTTGATCACCAGCGTGTGATAGCCCGGCTCTGAGATCGGCGAGAGCAGGGCGGTGGCACCTTTGGGCGACGTAAATCGCCCGTCGATAACCGCGCCGCTTTCGAGTTCGATCCGATACCGTGCGCCGGTTTTCACGGCCGCCATCGGCAGCGAGATGCCGCGATCGACCTCCGCGGTCATCAACGGCGGCAACTTGCGCCCGGACAATTCCGCATCGAGCGTCGCGGCGCTCTGCTTGAGTTGCGTGGCGTTGCCGCAGGGCAGGCCGAGGCGTTCCAGCAGCACTTTCAGCGTCTCTTCCGGCACGCGCTGGATCTGCTTGTGCGCGTTCTGCCACTCAACCTCGAAACCGGCTTTGGTGGCGAGCGCCTCGATAGCGCCAGGGGTTTTATCCGGCGTAGCCGGGGTATTGATGGTCGTGCTCACGAGGTTTTCCCCGAAGCTTTGACGCGACGCGCGTCGTGATTAAACGCGGCATCGGCGAAGTCGCCAGTCAGCCACGCGATAAAAGTCTCTGCACCCAGTTCGCCGCGATCCGCGGCGTCGCGAGCTCGAGCCGGCGTTTCAAATACGACCTTGCCCGGCGGATGGCCGGTGAGTGGAATAGCTTCCTTGCCCAGGTTCAGCGCGACGGAATAGGTGCTG
Organism: Caballeronia sp.; assembly: GCA_036009385.1. Classification (GTDB taxonomy): domain Bacteria; phylum Pseudomonadota; class Gammaproteobacteria; order Burkholderiales; family Burkholderiaceae; genus Caballeronia. The sequence continues at coordinate 4,676 of DASYLW010000085.1, read as the reverse complement.
CCATCGCCGAGCCGCCAGTTCGCCAGCACCGCTTTCTCCCCGATCACCTTGGCGCCAAGCGCCTTCGCATTCTTTAAGCGCGGCATCAGCAGCTTGGTGCGCACAGCCAGCGCCGAGCGATAGAAATGTAGCCAGTCGTTGTGATCGGCGGGCTGCTTGCTTTCATCGGGCGACGACATCCTGAACGTCTCGATGGCGTTCGGATCCGGAATCTGCGCGCGGCGCTTTTCGTCGGTGAACGCGGAGAACTTCGCGAATTCCCGGCGACGCCCTTCGCGCACAGCGTCGGCCAGTTCGTCGTGATAGTCGGTGAAGAACAGGAATGGCTGCGTGGAGCCGTATTGCTCTTCCATGAACAGCATCGGGATTTGCGGTGTGAGGAGCATCAGGCCGGTGGCGGCGTAGAGCGAGTCTTCGCTGCACAACGAGCGCAGACGGTCGCCCATTGCACGGTTGCCGACCTGATCGTGATTCTGCAAAAACATCACGAACGCCGTGGGCGGCAAGTCAGCGCTCGGTTCGCCGCGCGGCTTGCCGTCATGGATGGGCGAGGGCTCGCCTTGATACACAAAGCCCTCGCTCAACACGCGCGCAAGCTTCTCGATGGGCTGGTCGCTGTACGCGCCGTAATAGCTCTCGTCCTCGCCGGTCAGCAGGACATGCAGCGTGTTGTGCGAGTCGTCGCTCCATTGCGCGTTGAAATGCGATTCGAGCAGGTTCGACGTGTTGTGCTCGTTCTCCAGCACCAGATGCACGTGCCGCAGCGGTTCCACGGATGAACGCACGCGTTCCGACAATTCGCGCAACCACTCGTCGTCGTTGATGGCGTGGACGGCGTCGAGGCGCAGCCCGTCGAAGCGATATTCCTTCAGCCAGTACAGCGCGTTATCGAAGAAAAAGTCGCGCACTTGCGGACGTTCGAAATCGATCGCCGGACCCCACGGCGTATTCACGCCTTCGCGGAAGAACGGCTTGGCGTAGGCGCTCAGATAGTTGCCGTCCGGTCCGAAATGGTTATAAACCACGTCGAGGAAAACCATCAGTCCGAGACCATGCGCGGCGTCGATGAGGGTCTTCAGTTCGTTGGGCGTGCCGTATGCCGAATCGGGCGCGTAGGGCAGCACGCCGTCGTAGCCCCAGTTGCGGCTGCCGCTGAAGTCGTTCAGCGGCATCAGTTCGATCGCCGTCACGCCGAGGTGCGCGAATTCCTTCAGGCGGCGCGTTACGCCGGCATAACCACCCAGCGCGCCCACGTGCACTTCGTAAAGCACGGCTTCTTCCCACGGCCTTCCGTGCCAGTTCGTGTTTTCCCAGCGATACGCACGCGGGTCGATCACCTCACTTGGGCCGTGAACGTCGTCGGGCTGGAAACGCGAGACCGGATCGGGCACGGCCAGATCCGCATTGATTCGATACCGATAACGCGTGCCCGCGCCGCCTTCAGCGAGCGCTTCGAACCAGCCGTCGGCGGTGGGCGTCATGTTGATCAGCGTGGGAGCCGCACCGTCTCCGTCGGGGTACAGCTCCAGTTGCACGGCTTTCAGCGACGGCGCCCAGAAGCGATAACGCGTGTGTCCGGCATCGGTGAGGTGAGCGCCGAAGGGCAGGCAATAGGCATGGTGACGCTTGTGTGGATCGATCGGGGTTTCGGACATGATGTGTGCCTTCAGTGCGCTTGGTCAGTTACTTGGCTTGGAGCCTGCCCGGCGTTTCGCGCCTGACGTTTTGGTGCCGCTTTAAGGAGTCTTTGAGCCGTTCAATTCTCCTCCTTTGCGGGCGGCGCGTGCGCGGGTATGGGTGTCTTCCAGGGTTCCGCGGTGCGTCGTGGTCCGATTGTGCCCGGGTCCGGCGGCAATGCCGTCAAGAGCCGCGGCCCTTCGTGAGCGCCGGCCATCCAGACGGCCTGCCAGTCGGCGTCCCCGGTCGGCTGCGCGAGCAGTACGGCTACGCTGTGCGCCTGCACTTCCAGTTCTCCGCCGATCAGCGGGTATTGCGGTGCATCGGGCGCAGCGCTATCCATGAGCACGTTCCATTCCAAGTGCGGTGCGGGAGCGGCGAAGTTGAGCGCTTGCGACGATCCGTTCATCATGATGAGGATGACATCGACTTCCCCGTTCAGACCGGGCCCCGCGCGGCGCAGCGTCAGCGCACGCCCTTCGGGGTCCTGCCACGCGTCGATAGTCAGTGCTGTGCCGCTTTCGTCAAACCAGCTGACGTCGTAAAGACCTGGCAGCACCTCGCGATCGCCGTGGAGGAAGCGCATTTCCCGCAGCAGCGGGTAGTTTTTGCGCAGCGCGATCACGCGGGCGACAAAGTCTGTCATCGTGCGTCCGGCGGGTGATTCTGCTTGCGCCCAGTCGATCCACGAAATCTCGTTGTCCTGGCAATACGCGTTGTTGTTGCCGCGTTGCGTGCGGCCGTATTCGTCGCCGCCGAGCAGCATGGGCGTGCCGAGCGACAAGAGGTTCGTCGCGATCAGCGCGCGTGCCACACGGCCGCGGGTTTCGAGGATATCGGGGTCATCGGTCGGGCCTTCCACGCCCCAGTTGGCGCTGCAGTTTTCGTTGTGGCCGTCGTTGTTGCCTTCCTGGTTTGCCTCGTTGTGTTTCTGCTCGTAGGACGTCACGTCCGCTATGGTGAAACCGTCGTGCGAAGCGACAAAGTTCACCGATGCCCAGGGCTTGCGCATGCGCCGGTGAAACAACTCGGCGGAGCCGGTCAGGCGCGCGGCGAGGTCCGGTCTCACGCCCGCGTCACCGCGCCAGAAGCGGCGAATGCCGTCGCGGAATTTATCGTTCCATTCGGCGAATCCTGGCGGATGGTTGCCGACCTGATAGCCGTCGGGCCCGATATCCCAGGGTTCGGAAATCATCTTGCGTGTGTTGAGGATCGGGTCCTGGCGGATGGCGTCGAAGAAACCGGAGCCGGGGTCGAAACCGTGGCCTTCGCGGCCTAGCGTCACGCCGAGATCGAACCGGAAGCCATCGACGTTGAACGCTGTTGCCCAGTAGCGCAGCGAGTCCATGACCATTTGCAGGACGCGGGGATGCGACAGGTTGACCGTATTGCCGCAGCCGGTTTCGTTGATATAGCGGCGTTCGTCGCCGGGAATCAGGCGGTAGTAGCTGGCGTTGTCGAGGCCGCGCCATGACACCGTCGGCCCGAGTTCGTTGCCTTCGCACGTGTGGTTGTAGACCACGTCGAGAATCACTTCGATACCTGCTGCGTGAAGCCGGCGCACGGCGATGCGCATTTCGTTGAGCCGGTTGGTAGACAGGTACGACGGTTCGGGTGCGAAGAACGCGGCGGTGTTATAGCCCCAGTAATTCTTGAGACCGCGTTCGACGAGGAAGCGGTCGTTGAGAAATGCGTGTACGGGCAGGAATTCGACGGCGGTGATGCCGAGCTTTTGCAGGTGTTCGATGAACCATGGCGATGACAGCGCCGCGAACGATCCGCGTTCGTGCTGGCGGATGTCATTGCGGAGCATGGAGGTGCCGCGTACATGTGTTTCGTAGATGACGGTTTCGCCCCAGGGGACGTTTGGGCGGGTGTCGCGGGACCAGTCGAAGGCATCGTCGGTGACGACGCATTTGGGGGTGGCGGGGGCTGAGTCGCGCCGGTCCATTGAAAGGTCGAGGCGGTTCGAGTGCACGCGATAGCCGAATAGGGCGTCGGACCAGCGCCATTGGCCGACGAGTTTTTTCGCGTAGGGGTCGAGGAGCAGTTTATGCGGGTTGAAGCGGTGGCCGTGTTGTGGCTGATAGGGGCCGTGTGCGCGGAAGCCGTAGACCGTTCCGGGGTGCGCGCCGGGGAGGTAGCCGTGCCAGATTTCATCGGTGCATTCTGGTAGCTCGAAGCGGGCGAGCTCCTTGCGGCCGGTGGTATCGAAAAGACAGACTTCGATTTTGTGTGCGTTCGCTGAGAACACTGCAAAGTTGACGCCTAAACCGTCCCAGTTAGCTCCGAGCGGGTAAGCCGCGCCCGGGAGTAACTTGTCGGGAAATGAATTAGCCATGGGGGTTCCGTTCGCACTCGGGTTTTGGGTTTTGGTTTTGTGGTTTGGGGTTTAGCGGTCGCGGTCGATGCCGAGGTGCCAGGTTCTTGCGTTAGCGGTCTGAGTCATTGCCGGGTTGCTGCTTTCCAGGTTAGTGGTCTGCTTGAGTTGGCTAATTTCTTTACCACTATTAGCCACTGCGCGTGGCGGCGCGTCATTTCTTTGTCCAAAGCGACAAAGAAACGAAGCAAAGAAAACGCTTTTAACCGCACTACCCTAAGTGTCCACAGCGTGCAGTTTTCATTCATAGGTGCCCCAAAAGCACGGTGCTCGCAGAGCGGAGGATGTGTGAAACCCTCCTTCTCCGAACACGGTTACCCACACGCTTCGCCACCAGTGATTGAACCTGCCGAAGGTGCACCCCGCGCTATCCGCGAACAACCATCCTCCAAGTTTGTACGCATGACGAACGATTCAACCAACCTGAAAAGAAACAAAGCCTTAGAGCGCGTGAGGCCGTGCCGGTCCGTAGAACACTGGTGCTTGCCCGAGAGCGTACGGGGCGAAGCGTGTTCGTGTCAGGATTCGCGAGAAGGAGGGGTTCACACATCCGTGGCTCTGGCGAGCACCGTGCTTTTGGGGCACCTATGAATGGGAACTGCACGCTGTGGACACTTAG
>DASYLW010000084.1:0-6220 GCA_036009385.1 Caballeronia sp. | reverse complement strand
GATCGAACGGCAGCATATAGTCGTAAGTGGTGGTGAAAGTGCGGCCAAGGATCACCTGCCCCCACTTCTTGCTCTTCAGGCCCACGGTTGCACGGCGATCGAACAATGCGTTGGGACCGTCATCGAGTTGACCGTTCGCAACGTTGATACCGCTCTCCAACTGGAATATGGCCTTCAACCCGCCACCGAGTTCTTCCGATCCCTTGAAGCCGAACCGCGACGTATTCTTGCCGCCCGACACAAGGCGTGCCGCGCCGCCGTCGTCACTCGCGTGATTCACGTATTCGATTCCCGCGTCGACAATGCCGTAAAGCGTCACGCTCGACTGCGCATGCGCCGCGCCGCTCAGCGCGAATGCTGTTAAAGATACTGCTCCAATACTCCTGCGCTTCATCTGTCTTCTCCGTGTTGTGATTATGGTTTGTGATGCACGAACGAGGTCCCGCGCGGCCGCGAAAACCGCGCGAGCGTCTTGCGTTCTAAAGACGGCCGGCTAGCTCGCTTGAGCGAACGCCCAGCAATCGTTGGCGGGGAATTCGACCCAGTGCTTGCCTGGATCGCGCGGCGTGAGACCGAACGCGCGAAAGCGCAATTCGCCGCAATGGAAGAGGTATTCCCAGCGATCGCCGAGATACATCGACGTAACAAGGTTCGCTTGCAAGCGGTTTTGGCCAGGGCCGTCCGCCACCTGCACGCGCTCGAGACGAATCACCGCCTGCGCGTTCTGGCCGGCCTGCAAGGGTTCGCGAGCATGGGCGTGCAGCTGGAAACCATCGCCGGCGAGCACCACATGCGACCCGCTGACAGACGCCACTTTTGCATCTATGCGATTGTTGCTGCCCATGAACTCTGCCGTGTAAAGCGAGCGCGGTGAACCGTAAAGTTCAGCGGGAGTGCCCTCCTGTTCAATGCGTCCGTTGCGCAGCAGCAGAATGCGGTCGGACATCGCCATGGCTTCGGTCTGGTCGTGCGTCACGCAAAGAGCGGACAATCCAAGCGATACGATCAGTTCCCGCAGCCACGCGCGCGCTTCCTCGCGCAATTTGGCGTCGAGGTTGGACAGTGGTTCATCGAGCAGGATGACCGGCGGGTTGTAGACGAGCGCACGCGCAATCGCCACGCGTTGCTGCTGACCACCGGATAACTGGTACGGAAAACGTTCGGCAAGATGACCGAGACCGAGCTGGTCGAGCGCGCTTTGCACGCGGCGTTTTCTTTCCGTGGTCGACACCTTGCGCAGCTTCAGTCCGTACCCCACGTTGTCCGCGACCGTGCGATGCGGCCAGAGCGCATACGACTGGAACACGAGTCCGAGCGAGCGCTGCTCGACCGGGCAATCGATCCGGGCGGCGCCGTCGAAGAAGACTTGTTGATCGAGTGCGATGCGGCCCTCTGACGGCTGTTCAAGACCCGCCACGGCACGCAGCAGCGTCGTCTTGCCGCTGCCCGATGCACCGAGCAAACACACCACTTCACCCGCGTTCAACTCGAACGACACGCCCTTCAGAATCGGATTCGCGCCGTAGCTCAGGAACAGGTTGTCGACGATCAGCTTATCCATGAAGTTTCACTCCGAAGCGCAATGCCACGCCGAGCCCGGCGCCGACCATCGCGATGTTGATGACAGAAAGCGCCGCGACCTGGTCAACCGCGCCCGTTGCCCACAGCGACACGAGCAGCGCGCCAATCACTTCAGTGCCGGGAGACAGCAGATAAACAGCCGTCGAATACTCGCGCTCGAAGATCATGAAGATCAGCAGCCATGCAGCCAGCAAACCGAAGCGCACGAGCGGCAGCGTGACGTCGAGACTCACGCGTGAACGGGTCGCGCCGACACTGCGCCCGGCCTCTTCAAGTTCGGGTCCGACCTGCAGCAATGCGCTTTGGATCAGGCGCATTCCATACGCGAGCCACACGACCGTGTACGCGATCCAGATGCTCCACATCGAGTTCTTCAGTTCCTTGATGCCGGGCACGAAGAGGAAGATCCAGAGAAACGCGAGCCCGGCGAGGAGCCCCGGTACGGCACGCGGCAGCAGCACCAGATAGTCGAGCAGCTTTGCGCCCCAGTCGTTGCGTCGATGCCCCGCGAATGCAACGAGCGAATAGAAGCCCACCGCAACCGCGCCGCCAATCACGCCAATGCCGAGCGTGTTGAGAATCGCGCGGACGAGATTGTCCTGCTCGAAGAGTTCAGTGAAGTTGGCCAGCGTCAGCACTTCCGGGAGCGCAACGCCCTCGCCCCAGTTCGTGACGAACGAACGCAGCACAATGCCCGAGAGCGGTACGAACACCGTGAGGAACAACCACAACACGACGATACCCAACGCAATCCAGCGCCATGCGCCCAGCGGCAGCACGGTCTGACGTCCCGCTTTGCCCTTGACCGTGACGAACTTGCTCGCGCTCTTGAGCAGGCGACGTTGCAGCAACACAAGCGGAAAAGTGATCGCGACGATGCACATGGCGACCGCCGCCATCAGGTGATACGACGGCACGCCGAGCTTGTTAGTGAGCTTGTAGAGATACGTTGCGAGTACGAGGTGCCCTTCGGGATCGCCGAGAACCAGCGGCAGGCCAAATACTTCGAAGCCCAGGAAAAACACCAGCACGCCGGCGAATAAGAGCGCGGGCATGGTCATTGGCAGGCTGACATCGAGCGCAACGCGAAACGGCCGTGCGCCAGCCACGCGTGCGGCTTCTTCCACGTCGGAGCCAAGATTGCGCAGCGCAGCCGATGAATACAAATACACATGCGGCACATGCGTCAAGCCGACAATGACCGTGATCGCGAAGATCGAATAGATCGACCATGGTGCGTTCTCGAGTCCGGTCAACTGCTTGAACCACACGGAATAGAAGCCGACCGGTCCCGCCGCGACGACGTAACCGAATGCGAGCACCATCGGCGAAACGAAAACAGGCGTGAGCAGCAGCGGTTCAAGCCAGCGTCGTCCGGGCAAGTCGGTGCGCACCATCAGGAACGCGAGGATGCCACCGAGCGGGATGGAGATGAACAGCATGCCGCCGGCGATGATGAACGAGTTCTTCAGCGCCGACCAGAAGTCGGGATCTTCGAAAATAAACCGGTAACCCGCGACACCGAAGGTCCGGTTGGCATCGAAGAAGGGTGCGTTCAGGAAACTCTGCACCACGATAAACGATAGCGGCAGCAGCACCGCCACAGTCAGCACCGCTATCACGATCCAGCGGAAAGTCGCGCCCAGGCCACGCCATCCACCATTGGGCAGGGTCGGCACTTTGCCGGTACCGTTCGTCGCGAGGACGCCCGGCACATCGTTCGAACGTTGAGTCAGCATGCGTGTTTCCCTGCGCCTCGTGCGGCGCATGCGAGAAGGTGTCGGGAGGTCCGCTAGTTCAGGCGGACGGCGGGCTTAGCGCTTGATGGCCTGCTGCCACTGCTTCAGGAATTCGAGGCGCTTGGACTGGTCCAGGTAGACCAGCAGACCCGCGCCGATCGGGATCGGCTTGAGGGAGTCGCCCAGTTGCCTGGTGAGTCCTGCCATGGAGGTTTCGCCATCCACGTCGGCGCGAATGGAGAACAGGTTGGCCTGGTTCGCCAGCAGCGTCTGGCCTCGTTTGGACAACAGGTAGTCCACCCAGAGCTTGGCCGCGTCGGGGTTCCTGGCCTTCTTCGAGATCGTCACGAGGCGGCTTACCACCTGCGTGTAATCCTTCGGATAGACGTATCCAATCGACGGATCCTTCTTTGCCTTCGCAAACGCGTACGAGCCCAGGATGTTGTAGCCAATCAGGTTTTCGCCGGACGAAATGCGTTCCATCATCGCGCCCGTGCTCGACTGCAGCTTGGGATTCAGCGCGCCCATGGCTTCGACCAGTTGCCATGTGACTTGAGGATTTACCCGTGCGTCCTGCGTCAGATAATTGAAGCCGACACCCGACTTCTCGATGTCGTAGGTGGTGACCTTGCCCCTGAATTTATCGGCATGCGTAGTGAGCAGCCTGATCAGGTCGGCGCGCGTCTGCGGCACTTCGTTTGCCGGCAGCAGGCGCTTGTTGTAGACGATCGCGAGCGGCTCGTAGGTCGTGCCGTAGGCCTGCTTCTGGTACTGCGCCCACTGCGGTACATGCGAAGCTTCAGGGGAATCGTAGCTTGCCATCATGCCGTCGTTGACGAGCTTGACCTGCAGGTCCATGGCCGAACTCCACAGCACGTCCGCGCTTGTGCTGTTCGCGGCGTTTTCGCTGATAAAGCGGTTGTAGAGCTCCGTGCTGTTCATGTCGTTGTATTCGACCTTGATGCCGTACATCGACTCGAAGTCCTTGATCAGGGGCCGAACCAGCGCAGTATCCGTGACCGAGTAAACCAACAGCTTGCCTTCCTTCTTCGCGCCGTCGACCACGGACTGATAGCCTCCGGGATAACCCTCGGGTACCAGCGCATACGCCGCCTGCATCGTAAAAAGCAACGCCAGGGCCGCTGGCAAACGCAGCGTGTGATTCAAATTCTTCATGTCTTTTTTCATGTCTTCCTCCAGAATTGCCTGTTGTATGTTTGTCATGTTCGAGTTGGCGCATAGTAAATTACCGGCACTTTCAGCCCGCTTTCATTTCTTATCGAAAATGGCCCAAACCCCTGTTTCGGCCTCATGGATTTCCCTGATTCCCCTCATGCGCGTACTCCTCGTCGAAGACAATCCCACCCTCGCCAAGTCGCTGACCGACGCGCTCTCTCAAGCGCGTTTTGCCGTTGATTGCATGCATGACGGCGAGGCTGCCGACCACGTTTTGCGCACGCAGGACTACGCGCTCGTGATCCTCGATCTTGGACTGCCAAAACTTGACGGGCTCGAAGTGCTGCGACGCCTGCGGCAACGCCGTGATGCCGTGCCGGTGATGATCCTGACCGCGCACGGGTCGGTGGAGGATCGGGTGAAGGGGCTTGATCTGGGCGCCGATGACTACCTCGCGAAGCCGTTCGAACTGAGCGAACTCGAAGCGCGGGCCCGAGCGCTGATCCGGCGCAGCCACGGCCATGAGCAAACGAAAACCACGTGCGGGCCGCTCGAATACGACAGCGTCGACCACAGCTTTCGTCTTGACGGTGAGCAGGTCGCGTTAACGCCACGCGAGCGCGCGGTGCTGGAGGTGCTGATCCTGCGCAACGGCCGCGCGATCAATAAGGAAACGCTGTCGGAGAAGATCTTCGGTATCGATGAATCCGTGAATCCGGACGCGATAGAGATCTACGTGTACCGGCTAAGAAAGAAACTCGAGCGCAGCGGCGTGGCGATCGTTACGCTGCGCGGGCTGGGGTATTTGCTGGAAGCCAGACAAGAACCTGTTGCCGCCGGCGTCTGATGAAGAAGCCGAATCTTCGGCGGCAGGTCGCGCTATGGCTGCTCCTGCCGCTGCTGGCCCTGCTCGCGCTCGATGCATGGTTGACGTATCAACGTGCGATGAGCGCCGCGCACGTCGCGTTCGACCGCTCGCTTGAGTACTCGCTGAAGTCGATCCGCGAAGGCACGCGTCTGGTCAATGACACGGTGGAAGTGGACCTGCCGTATCTCGCGCTGGAGATGTTCGAATCGAACGCGGGCGGCAAGATCTATTACCTGATCCGCGAAGAAAGTGGCCGCGCGGTGACGGGTTACCCTGACTTGCCTATGCCGCCGCCGCGAGCTACCCCCGAGTCTTATCAAACGAGTTTCTATGACGCCAGCTTTCGCGGCGAAGAGTTACGCATGGGCGTGCTGCGTCTGCCGGTACACGACGTACCGGGCGCCCGGACGCGCGTGGTGTGGATCATGGTCGGAGAAACAATCGAGCCGCGCCAGGCGCTTGCTCGTCAGATCCTGAGGGGCTCGCTGCTGCAGGAATGTCTCCTGGTCGTGCTGGCGCTGGCAATCGTCTGGCTAGGCGTGGGACGCGGACTAAGGCCGCTGAACCTGCTCTCGGCCAAGGTCGCGGCACGCACTGAAGACGACCCCACTCCGCTCGATAAAGCGGGCCTGTCGAATGAAGTCGAGCCGCTGGTAGAGTCTATCAATCAATACATCGGACGGCTACGACGCATGCAGGAATCGCGGCGGCGCTTTTTCACGGACGCCGCGCATCAACTCAAGACACCGCTCGCCATCATCCAGGCCGAGTCGGAGCTCGCGCTGCGCGAAACGCTGAACGAGCCCGCGCGCGTGCATCTGACGCGTCTGAACGGCGCCGTCAGGCAAGCGGCAAA
>DASYLW010000083.1:0-19566 GCA_036009385.1 Caballeronia sp. | reverse complement strand
CACCCGCACCGCCGCCAGCGCCGCCTCCCCCGCCCGCCTGCGCGTAAACGCCGCCCGCGCCGCCCGACAGGCCCAGCACCAGCGCAGACACCAAGATCTTCCTAGTTGCGTGTTTCATTCCAGCCTCCTTGAAATACCGTTGAGTGCGTTGCGCAGGACTCTTGTCGCAACGCTCGCTCTCAAGCTAGTGCAAGAGGCATGCCGCAGACGCGGCCGTTCGATGGGCGGTAACGCTTGCCTGGCGGGCATTTGGAGAATTGCGTGGCAGCAGTACTTGTGACCTTGCATTAAGCTTCTTGACTGGCTTTTGCCGACCACGTCGATTGATTCGGGATTCACAAAACAAAAAACCGGGCTTGCCAGCCCGGTTTTGTAATTGCGAGGTAGTTGAGTCTTACCAGCCTTGTTGCTGATAATAACCTGCCTGCGGTTCCGCGCCGCACGGTACATAAGCACGGCGATAGCTGTCGAAGCAGTATCCCGGCGGCGGCCCCGGTTGGGCGTAGACCGGCTGTGCATAAACAGGTTGCGCATAGACCGGCTGATACACCGGCTGCGCATAGACAGGTTGTGCGTACGTCGGCTGAGCCACGGCGGACCCCACCAGTGCACCAATCACCGCGCCGCCCAGCAGTGCGCCCACAATCGCGCCGCCGTTCCCGCCACCCCCGTGTGCGGACGCCTGACCTGACAGGGCAAGACTTCCGGCCAACACCAACACCGCTGCTACGCGTTTCATTTGAGTTCTCCACATCCCGTGGTCGGGACTATGGAACTGATCTTATGCGGGTACAGAAGAAATAACTGATGCAGTTGGTAACCGATCATTTCAGCGGATACATATTCGTGTACCGATTTCCACGCACAAGAGCTCGGAAACCCCGCGCGTCCTTCACGCTTCGGTCGATGCCCGGCGAATAGCACGTTCCACCGCGCCGGTCTCGCCGTGCGGCACGAAGATGTAGCCCTGTCCCCAGACCGTCTGGACATAGCGCGGGTCAGATGGATCGGCTTCCAGCAAGCGCCTCAGCCTCCATATGGACACGTCCAGGCTGCGGTCCCTGTACGTTCCCGCCTGACCGCGCAGCTTCTCGTTCAGCTGCGCGCGCGTGAGCACGACCATCTCGTTTTTCACGAAGATCTTCAGCGTCGCGAATTCGCCGGAACGCAATGGCACACGTTCGCCGTTGTGACGCAGCTCGCGCGCGGCGAAATCGACTTCGTAGGGTCCAAAGCGGTAAGGAGGCCGGTCCTCGGGCGCGCCGGGCGACGCCGCGTCGCGACGTCTCAAGACCGTGCGGATGCGCGCGAGCAATTCGCGTGGATCGAAGGGTTTGGCCAGGTAATCGTCGGCGCCCAGTTCAAGGCCGATCACGCGATCGATTACATCCGAACGCGCTGTCAGGAAGATCACCGGGATGTCGTCGCCGGCCGCTCTCAGTTCGCGCAACGCACTGATGCCATCCAGCTCGGGCATCATCACGTCGAGCACGACAATGGACGGCCGCTCGACGTCAAGACGTCGCTTAAGGCCTGTACCGTCGTGCAGCACCGAGACTGCCAGGCCGTTGCCTTGCAGATATTCGCGAACGAGGTCGCGCACTACGGGGTCGTCGTCGACGAGAAGGACATGATGGGTCATGCGATTCATTCTAAGACGCCAAAGCGCCTTTTCGCGACACCGATTCCTTTCCGCTTCTTTCATGGAATTGCACGGCAAGCGAGTGATCGCAACCCTCCGACGAAAGCGCCTGGCCGCCCAGGTCAACGCATGCGGGCCTTTCAGGCCGCTTTGCCCGGTCATTTTGCGGCAGTTTCGGGTAAGAATCGGTAACCATCTTTGGGTAGATGAAAAACCGTAGTTTTACGATGCCAGCTAAAATTTCACCATGACTACCTCTGTATTGATCGTCGACGACGACCTCGCGGTATGCGACCTCCTGAGCCGTTTCTTGAAAGCGCGCGGACTCGACGTTTCCGTCCTCCACGATGGCACCGACCTGCGCAGGCGGCTGGAATATGCGCGTCCGTCCATCGTGGTGCTCGACATCATGATGCCGAACATGGACGGCATCGCTGCGCTTCGCCAGGTGCGTGCCGCCGGTGACGACATCCCCGTGATCTTCGTCACCGCGCGCGACAGCGTGACGGACAAGGTGGAAGGGCTGGAACTCGGCGCGGACGATTACCTGCCCAAACCGTTCGATCCGCGCGAACTGCTCGCCCGCATCGATACCGTGTTGCGGCGGCGCGCGCCCGCATCAACGGGGCGGCCGGAAGCCCGCGCGAGCGAGCGCTTCGGCCGCTTCGAGCTCGACTTCATCACGCGTGCGCTGGTGAGCGACAACGAGCGCATTCCCCTGCGCGACAGCGAATTCGCGTTGCTCAAGGTGCTCGTACGGCATCCGTACAAGGTGTTGTCTCGTGTGCTGATCCACGATCTCGTGCATCGCGACGACAGCACCTTCAGCGACCGCAGCCTCGACGTGCCAATCTGGCGTTTGCGCAGGATCATCGAGGAAGATCCGGCCAGCCCGCGTCATGTGCAGACGGTGCGCGGCCAGGGTTATGTGTTCATTCCCGATCCCGACGGCGCGCGCAACACGAACTCGGCGGAGCAATCGGCGCCGGCCATGCCGGCACTATCCACGCCTGATCGCGCGTCAACGGTATGAGGCTCTTCGGCACGGCGCGGGTTCACGCGCGGGTTCACGATTCGCGCGGCGACCAACGCGTCCACATCGGCTCAGGTCGTGCCGGGGCAGCGCGCGTCTGGAGCCGCAACCGGCCGGGTCGCGGCAATCCGTTCAACACGCTGTTCGGGCGCATGGCGCTCATTTCGCTGGTCGTGCTGTTTGCCGTGCAGGCCTGCTGGTTCGCGGTGATCACCGTGCAGCGGCCGCATCACGACGCGGAAGGTTATGCGCGTGGCTTGATGCTGGTGCTCGCCGCAGCCAATGACGACGCGCGCCAGGGCGTGCGGCTCGCGCCCGCTTTGAGCGTGCAGTTGGTGTTGTCCTCGAACCTGCCGGAAGGCATCACGTTACGCGAGCCCGACAAAGGTCCCGTCGTGCATTTGCTGCGTGAGTTGCGCAACGTGTTGCCGCCGGGCACGCGGCTCGCCGTCGATGGCCCCAAACACGCGCAGCGTCTCTGGGTGCGTTATCCGAACAGTCCGAACTGGATCGTGACGCCGGTCGACCTGCCGCCCGCACCGCCTATCCTGATCGAATCGGTGGGTATGTTGCTGGCCGCCGTGATCCTTTCGCTGGTCGCGGCGTGGCAATTGCAGCGGCCGTTGTCGCGCGTGGCGCAAGGCGCGCGTCAGTTCGGCGCGGGCGAGCGGCCGGTCCCGGTAGACGAGCGCGGACCGCGTGAGCTGCGCGACCTGATCCGCGCGTTCAACCAGATGATGCGGCGGATCAATGACGCCGACGACGAGAAAGCCGTCATGCTCGCCGGCATCGCGCACGACCTGAAAGCGCCGCTCACGCGCCTGAAACTGCGTGCGAGCGTGCTGGTACAGGACGACGCTGAGCGCGCGCATTTCATTGGCGACATCGACTCCCTGACGCGCATCGTGCAGCAGTTCCTGGAGTTCGCCGCCAACGTGCCGACGAGCGGACCGGCTATCAACGTCGACGATTTTCTTGCGGAGCAGTTTGCGCAAGACGAAGCAGGAGACACCCCGCTGTTCCGCCTGGACCTGAGTGCCGGCAACGCGTTTCAGTTGCCGCGCACGTTGCTGGACAGGCTGGTGACCAACCTGGTCGATAACGCGCTGGAACACGGCGCCCCACCCGTCGACATCAGTACGGGCAAGCGCAATGGCGAGTGGTTCATCACGGTGCGCGATTATGGCTACGGCATCCCGCCCGAGCGTCTGGACGATGCGCGCAAGCCGTTTGTCCGCCTCGATCCGGCGCGCGCGGGGGTTGGTCATTGCGGATTGGGACTCGCCATCGTAGGACGCCTCGCGCAGGAACTTGGCGGCCGCTGCGATATCGGCAACGCGGCAGACGGCGGCCTCAGCGTGCGGATCGTCATTCCGATGGCCGAATCCGCCCGCGCGGGTTGCGGCGCGGCTTTACATGCCGCCAGCATGCCCGAAGCCGTTACGGCTTCCTGAACACCGCCTGCTCGAGTTCATCGAAGTTGAATGGCTTCGGCAGCAGCGTCGCGCCGCTCAGCTCGTCGCCAAGCTCAGCCGCAAGACTCGTCCCGTAACCCGACGCCAGCACCACATGCACGCGCGGCTGCACGCGCTTCATCGCGCGCGCCAGGTCGAGGCCCGACATGCCGGGCATGCGGACATCGGTGAGCAGGACATCGAACAATTGCTGCGCGATCACGTCTAGCGCGGCCTGCGCACTGGCCACCACCACCACGTTGGCGTCGAGCAACTCGAGCAGCTCGCGCGTCGCTTCGCGGGTGTTGGCGTCGTCCTCTACGATCAGGACGCGCAGCGGCCGGGACTGAGGCTGGGACTCAGGCTGGGACTCAGGCTGGGACTGAGGCTGCGGCTGAAGCGCCGCGTCCGGTGCGTCCGGCATATCCGGTGCCTCATAAACCCGCGTGCGGAACATCCAGCGCACCTTGCGGGCCAGCGCATCCCGCCGATACGGCTTGCTGATCAACGCCACGCCCGGATCAAGCCGGCCACCATGCACGATCGCGTTTTCGGTGTATCCCGACGTAAACAGCACTTCCAGCGCCGGCAGCATTTCCTTCGCGCGCCGGGCCAGTTCGACGGTGCGCATGGGTCCCGGCATCACGACATCGCTGAACAGCAAATCGACGTGCACGCCGCTCTCGAGCACACTCAGCGCGCTCTGGGCATCCACGGCTTTCAGCACCTGGTAACCCAGCTGGGTCAGCATGTCCACGGCGGTCGCGCGAACGTCCGGGTCGTCCTCGACCACCAGGATCGTTTCTGTGCCGCCCGTCACCGGATCGTTCGCGGCTTGCACGCGCACGGCTTCATCTTCCATCGACCGCGGCAGATAAAGCTTGACCGTCGTACCGTGGCCCGGCTCGCTGCAGAGCTCGATATGGCCACCGGTCTGCTTCATGAAGCCGTATGCCATGCTCAAGCCCAGGCCGGTACCCGTACCCTGGCCTTCGGCCTTGGTCGTATAGAAGGGCTCGAAGGCGCGCGCCAGGATCTCCGCCGTCATGCCGCAACCCGTGTCGGAAACGGCAACCATCACGTACTGGCCGCTCGCGAGGTCGCCGTGATAGCGCGTGTACTCGTCGTCGAGCATCGCGTTGCCCGCCTCGATGGTCAGGCGGCCCGCGCCGTCCATCGCATCACGGGCGTTGATCGCCAGGTTAACGATCACGTTTTGCAAATGATTCGGATCGGCAAGCGTGTTCCAAAGCCCGCCCGACACTACCGTTTCCAGCTCGATGGTTTCGCCGAGCACGCGGCGCAGCATGTCGTCGGAACTGCGCAGCAGCCGCGAAATGTCGAGCGCCACTGGTTCAAGCGGTTGCCGACGCGCGAACGCCAGTAATTGCGACGCGAGTTTCGCGCCGCGCTCGACCGCTTCATGCGCGCAGGTGAGGCGCCGCGTCAGGGCTTCGTTGCCGTTCGATTCCTGCACGGCGAGTTGCAGGTTGCCGCCAATCACCTGCAGCACATTGTTGAAATCGTGGGCTACACCACCGGTCAGCTTGCCGACGGCTTCCATTTTCTCCGATTGCGCCAGCGCAGCCGCCGTTTCGCGCCGCTCCGCTTCGATCGCTCGCACCGCCATGGACGCCTCTTCAATGCGCTCCTGCAGTGTCTCCCGATGCTTGTCCAATGCCTCGCTCAAGCGTTTCTGCTCTTGCAGCGCGGCGTCGAGCGAACGTACGCCGAGCACGCGCTCGGTGATATCGCGGGAAGTGGACACAAACCATTCCAATCCGCCTGGTCCGGTGACCGGCGACACCGAAATATCCCAGTATTTCGGCGTGCCTTTCGCTGTCGGGCAGACCGCTTCGAAGCGCGAATGGCGGCCTTGCCTGGCGCCATCCATCGCTGCAACCAGCAGATGCCGCGATTCCTCCGGCCACAACGATGCCCACGGCTTGCCCTTGAGCGGCGCGAAGTCGTCGATTTCCATCAGGCAGATGCCGTTGGCGTTCATGAATTCGAGCGTACCGTCGAGCCGCAGAATCTCGATGCAATCCGTGCTGCCGTTCAGCACACTCAGGAAAAACCCGCCGGAATCGAGTGAAAAGGCCGGCTTGTCGCTGGACTGGCAATCAGTTGCGGGCGCGCTTTCCAGTTGGGGAGCAGCCGGTATGGCGCCATGGAAACCGAACGGCTTGTCGGCAGGCGCTACGGGATCGGGCTGCGGGACGGCCGCCGGAATGCTGTACGCACCCGTGTCGTCGAGACGTGCGATCACGGGATCGGGGCTGGCTGGGTCGGTCATGAATCCGCACTGGAGAGAGAACGGCGAGGACAGCGCGATGCGTTTTTCAAGTCGATGCGCTGCAACGTGGTCGGTACTAGAAAGCAAGCATCGCGCCACTGCGGCGAACGGGGCTGCACGGGACTTCACGCATGGCTGAGGCTTATGCAGCGCCGCTTCATGTGGGCATCGCCCCACGGCGTTCACACGACGCGTGTAAAAAGCAACCCGGCGACGGGTAGTTATTGCGTAGCCATGGCGTAATAACCTGCTCCCGGGATGAGTTCAGCGTGATATCGAAGACACCGGTACAGTCGATGACCACGCGAAATTTGCTGGCCGGACGGGGCATGAAGGGACGGGATTCGGGACGTTCAGGCATCACATCTACCGTGACAATGCACGTCCTGGAACCAGGAAATGGAAGCGCCGTGCGCGCTTCTTGCTCACCCAACTACTTCGCTCCCCGGTTGCGCGACGCCTGTCACGGCCGTCACGCCGGATCGCCGATCGACCCATTCTCATCAGGTGTTTTTCGACGCGCGTAATTCTCGTCATGGATAACCCGCCGGGCGCGCCGCGCTGCGGCAACATGGAGATGCCTCATGCCTCAAGCCACGACGCAGGCCGTTCAATCGCCACGCTTTTCCTCCCCGTTTGCCGCAGCCGTCCATGAAGGCCTCACGCACGCGCCCCAGAAAGAATTGCCATCGATGTATTTGTATGACGAGGTTGGGTCCGCCTTGTTCGAAGTCATCACCGCGTTGCCGGAATACGGCGTGACGCGTGCTGAAGAGCGCGTATTGAACGCGCATGCCGCCGATATCGTGGCCGCATTGCCGCGAAATGTGACCGTTGCTGAACTCGGCAGCGGCAGTGGCCGGAAGACGCGGCGAATCCTGGAGGCGCTGTGCAAGAAGCGGCCGACCGAATACTGTCCGATCGAAATTTCGCCTACCGCGTTGCAATTGTGCCGGCGGGAGCTGGGCGACATCGAACGAATTTCGATCGTGGGCTACGAGCGCGATTATCTGGCGGGGCTGGCGGAAGTCAGTGCCAACCGGAAGGACGGTGAAGTGTTACTCGTGCTGTTCCTCGGCAGCACGATCGGAAATTTTGCGCGGCTGGCAGCCACGCGGTTTTTGAAATCGATTCGCGGCATGCTCAAACCGGGCGATTCGTTGTTGCTCGGGATGGATTTGCTCAAGCCGCTGGATGTGCTGATTCCGGCGTACGACGATCCAATTGGCGTAACGGCTGCGTTTAACCTGAATCTGCTTGCGCGGATCAATCGCGAACTGGATGCGGACATTCCGCTGGACGCGTTCGAGCATCTTGCGCGCTTCAATCCCGACGCTCGCAGCGTGGAAATGCATTTGCGCGCGAAGCGTCCAGTGAGGGCAACCATTCGCGCGGCGCGATTTAGCGTGGAATTCCTTCAGGGGGAGACGATCTGGACGGAGAGCAGCCATAAATATCTCCCAGGGGAGGTGGGGCCATTGGCTGCGGATGCGGGATTCGAATTTACGAGGCAGTGGCTGGACGACGAATGGGGATTTGCCGAAAGTTTGATGGTGGCGAAGTAACGAGATTCGTTACTCGCAATAGACGTGGAGCGGGAGTTGAAGGCAGCGCATTGGGGGTTGTTTGAAGCCTCGGTGCGCTGCCATTTTTGATTCGGCCTTTGATTCGACGATTCGATTCGACGCTTTGCCTCGATTAAGGGGCGCGCTGGATGAGTTTGCTTGACGTGGCGGCGATGTAGAAGCGCGAGTCGTTTGAATTCGATGATTGACGATCAGCATTACTGATCAATATTTACTCTTGTCGATTCACGTTCTGAAAATCCTCGATACGACCGGGTCTTCGTTCATGGCTTCGCAGAACGAACCATCTATGACGCTATGACGCGAACCAAGCGGCGTAATAGGCGGAGAGCCCGCGTCATGGCGCCGCTGAGGTTTGTCACAATAGACGGCCAATCGCCTGGTGGATTCCGATTGGGTAACCGGCTGAGTAGGCAAGCGCCGAAAGCAAGCTGCCAAGGCGGTTGAGTCCATCGCGCCATGAGACGCCTTTGCCGGCAGCATGCGTACCTACCCTTTCAGTGCTGCTCAAACCGCTCAAACCGCTTCTCGATATACCGCTCCTCGCTGACCAGATCCGTGACGCGCGCATGCGGCGGCCCCCTGCGCAGCCATTCGAGCATCAGGTCGACTTGATTCGCCGGTCCCTGGATCATGGCTTCAACCGATCCGTCCTCCAGGTTGGCCACCCAGCCGCGAACACCCAGCGCATGCGCCCGGCGCACCGTCGCATGGCGGAAACCCACCCCTTGCACCAACCCCTTCAAGTGCACGTAATACGTCTCTATTCGAACATCCAGGTCTGGACTCGGCATGTTTGCTTCTCCCGATTAGTGCTGATTCGCCACGCCGCCAGATCGGTGCCGAAGGCACACCCCGACAAACGCCATCAGGCCGCATTTTAGACAAGACCGGGAAAACCGGCAGCGCGCACGCGATTACCGAGATCATCCAGCACGAAATCGTCACATCGCACAAAGCCACGACGAAGACAGATTCCGCCTTCACCCCAGCCGGAACGGCTGTGCACCTTCGGCTGTGTCGCTACTCCCGCGCCGCGCCACCGCTTCGCGCGGCAACGTCACTTCGAATACGGTGCCGCTCTCCGCGTCGGAGCGTACTTCCACTCGCCCGCCATGCATCTGCGCGATCTCGCGCGTGATGTAGAGCCCAAGTCCGAGCCCGCCCGTTTCCTGCTGCGACCGCCCTGACCGATACGGCGCAAAAATGGTCGGCAATACATCGACGGGAATCTCGCCCGCGTTTTGCACGCTGATCAGAACGTCGTCGGCTGCGTCGCCGTTCAGGCGCACCTGAATGGCCGAGCCGTCGCGCCCGTGCGTCAACGCGTTGCCGATCAAATTGGAAAACACCTGCGACAACAGATCGCCATCGCCCTGCAACAGCGTGTCGCCATCGCGGAAAATGAAGATGCGGCCTTTACCCACCCGCGCCTCGTATTCCTCGACAATATTCTTCGCCAGCGTCATCAACTCCACGGCCCGCGGCTGCAGCGTCACGCGCCCGCCACGCAGCCGGGCAAGATTGAGCAACTGGTCGACCATGCGCACCATCCGCATGCCGCTGCTCCTGATACGCGTGCCGATATTCGCCACGTTCTCATCCGGCACGAACCGCGCAAGATATTCGGCCGATGCAATCACCGCCGACAACGGCGTACGCAGATCGTGGCCGAGCACGGCCATAAGCATTTCGTTGGCGTCGAGGAGTTGCTGGACGGTCGCCAGTTGCGTGGCGAGCTGCTGCTTCTGCTTCTCGATCTGGATGAACACATCCACCTTCGAATTCAGGATCCGCGAGTCGTACGGCTTGTACAGGAAGTCCACCGCGCCCGCTTCGTATCCGCGAAACGTGCGCCCGGTGTCCTGCGCGGTCGCTGTCAGAAAGATGATCGGCACATGCGCGGTACGTGGACTGCCGCGCATCAGTTCAGCCAGTTCGAAGCCATCCATGCCGGGCATGTTGACATCAAGGATGGCGAGCGCGACCTCATGCTTGAGCAACAGTTCCAGCGCGGCCGGCCCCGACCTCGCCGCCAGCACCGAGATGTCCGGCCGGGCGAGTGAAGCTTCCAGCGCAGTGATGTTGTTCTGCACGTCGTCGACGATCAGGACGTAAATGGGCGGCCTGAGCGACTGCCTTGCAGGTTGCCTGATGTGTTCCATTAGCGGAGTTCCATTAGCGTGTCAGCTCCAGGTCAACTGCGTTGGCGGCGCGTGCCCGCCACCATGACGCCCAGGCGTGCGGCCATGACGTCGAGCGTAAGAATGTCGTGCACGCCGCCGCGCGCGATGGCGCCGAGCGGCATGGCGTTGGCCACCGCGGTATGCGGGTCCTGCACCCAGCAGCGCCCACCTGCCCGCGAGATCGCGACCAGCCCGCGCGCGCCGTCGTCGTTGGCCCCGGACAGCACGACGCCGAGCAGCGTATCGGCAAAACATAGCGCCGCCGATTCAAACAAAACATCCACCGATGGCCGCGAAAACCGCACGGGCGGATCGACGGAAAGGGAGATCGTGCAGTCGGGCTCGACCAGCATGTGATACCCCGGCGGCGCAACATAGATCGTGCCGCCGGCGATCTCTTGCTTGTCGTCAGGCTCGACGACCGGCAGTTTGCAACGCGCGGCAAACAGCGCGGGCAGCAAGCTGGGCGGGTCACTCCTGACATGCACGACCACCAGCACGGCAGGGCGGAAATTGGCCGGCAGCGCAGGCAGAACCTGGTTCAACGCCTCGACGCCTCCTGCCGATGCCCCAATCACGACGGCTTCTATTGCATCCAGGGAATCAGTCGACGGTGTCATCGCTAGACCTTTTGATACAAACGCTCGCGCGCATCGAAATCGGCAAAACCACCGGCGTGTTTTGAAAACCGCAGGCTCTCTTTGCTGCCCAGCCCGAGAAATCCGCGTCGTACCAGCGAATCGCTGAACAGGCCCAGCGCGCGGTCCTGCAACGCACGGTCGAAATAGATCAGCACGTTGCGGCAAGACACGAGATGCGCTTCGAGAAACACGCTGTCGGTGGCCAGGCTGTGATCAGCGAACACCACGCGCGACTTGAGCGTCTGTGAAAATTTCGCCGCGCCATAAGCCGCGTGGTAGTAGTCGGAGAGCGAGCGTTTGCCACCCGCCGCCAGATAATTCTGGCTGAAACTTGCCAGCCGATCCAGCGGGTAGATCCCATTTTCGGCCTGACGCAAGGCGTCAGCGTTGATATCGGTGGCGTACAAAACCGTACGGTCAGCAATGTTCTCTTCAGCGAACAGAATGGCGAGCGACCACAATTCCTCGCCGCTGCTGCAGCCCGCCACCCACACCTTGATGGACGGATAGGTCTGCAGGATCGGCACGACCTGTTCGCGAATGGCGCGGAAATACGGCGGGTCGCGGAACATCTCGCTGACCTGCACCGTCAGGTACTGGAACAAGCGCGAGAACAACGTGGCGTCCCGGAGAATGCGCTCCTGCAATTGCGACAGCGTCGTCAAGCCCAGATCGTGCAGCGCTTGCGTCAGGCGCCGGCGCAGCGAACTCACGGAGTAGTGACGGAAGTCGTGCTGATACTTCAGATAAACAGCTTCGAGCAACAGCTTCAACTCGATGTCGAAGACCGCTTCTTCCGTGTTCTTCAGGGTTCGATGTGGCATGGCGAATCCTGGCTATCGTTGGCGCAACCAGACTCGACACAGCGACACCAGCTTGTCGACGTCGATCGGCTTCGAAATATAGTCGTCCGCCCCTGCTTCCAGGCACTTCTGGCGATCGCTCGCCATCGCTTTCGCGGTCAGCGCGATGATCGGCAGCCGGGTATGGTCGGGGTTCTTGCGGATCTCGGTCATGGCGGTGAGGCCGTCCATTTCCGGCATCATGACGTCCATCAGCACGAGGTCGATCTGTGGATGGCGGGCAAGCGAATCGAGCGCCTCGCGGCCATTACGCGCGATTTCCAGCTTCGCGCCCAGCGGCTCGATCACGTGCGACAGCGCGAAGATGTTACGGACATCGTCTTCGGCCAGCAGGATCGTCCGGCCCTCGAACACGTCGTCGCGCTGGCGCGCTGCGCGCAGCATGCGCTGCTGCTCGGGCGGCAACGCGCTCTCCACGCTGTGCAGGAACAACGTCACTTCGTCCACCAGCCGTTCCGGCGACTTCGCACCCTTGATGATGATCGACCTGGAATAACGGCGCAGGCGCTGTTCCTCATCCGGCGACAACACGCGCCCCGTGTACACGATCACCGGCGGCGACGCATGCTCCGGCGACGTCGATACCCGTTCCAGCAAGTCATAACCTGAACCATCCGGCAAGGCCAGGTCCATCACGATGCAGTCAAAGCTCACGCGGTTCATCTGCTCCAGCGCCTCTGCAATCGTCCCGGCTTCCACGATATCGACCGTCGCGCTCTTAAGCAGTGCGTGGATGCTCTGGCGCAGCACGGCGTCGTCCTCGACCACCAGCACCCGGCGCGTGCCTTGCGCCGAGCGCGCTTCGAGCTTGCGGATCGCGCCGGCGAGCGTGTCGCGTGCACTGGGTTTGAGCGTGTACCCAATTGCACCGAGATGCAGCGCGACGTCTGCATGATCCGTCGATGAAACGATGTGAATCGGGATGTGCCGTGTGAGCGGATCATGCTTGAGCCATTCGAGCACGGTCAGGCCCGACTGGTCGGGCAAACCCACGTCGAGCAGGATGCCGTTGGGCTGCAAAGTGCGGGCCAGTTCGACGCCTTGTGTCGCGGTGGTCGCGTGTACGAAGTCGAATTCGAGTTCATGCGCGAGGTCGTGCAGGATGTGCGCAAAACGCAAGTCGTCTTCAATCGCCAGAATCACGCGGTCCGGGCGCTTGCGGTTGGCGCGGTCATCGGCTATGGGTTGCGGCGCCGGGAAGTTCGCATTCGGCGCGCGCCAGGACGACGGCTCAAGAGAAGAAGAAGCTGGAGCCACTGCCACGAAATGCGCGGGCGCGCGGTTCTGCACGAGGGCGGCGCTCGAGGACGTTTCCGGCGCATCGTTTGCCGCGGCAGTCTCCGGCTCGCTCATATGCCCGATCACGTCAAGCTTAGTGGTTACTGTGCCTTCACGAACAGCCAGCGGCAGCGTGACCGAAAACACGCTGCCCTTGCCCGTCTCGCTCGATACGCTCACTGAACCGCCCAGCAACCGCGAGAATTCCCGCGATATCGACAGACCCAAACCGCTGCCGCCGTACTTGCGGCTGGTCGTGCCATCGGCTTGCTGGAACGCCTGGAAAATGAGGTCCTGCTTGTCGCGCGGAATGCCGATACCCGTATCGCGCACATCGAAACGCAGCGCGTTTTCACTGTTGTCCGCGTTGTGCACCGAAACGCTCACCTGACCCTGCTCGGTGAACTTGAACGCGTTCGACAACAGGTTGCGCAGGACTTGCTGAAGCCGCTGGTTGTCCGTGACGAAATACTCCGGCACGCCCTCCGCGCGCTCCGTCACGAACGTCAGGCGCCTCGAGTCTGCAACCGGTGCGAAAGATTGCCGCAACGACTGCAACATCCCGTCGATAGCAACCGGCGCGAACTGCACGTCCATCTGCCCCGCCTCGACCTTCGACAAATCCAGGATGTCATTGATGAGCGACAGCAGGTCACTGTTCGACGAATGAATGGTCGCGGCGTAACGCACCTGTTCGTCGGAGAGATTGCCGTGCTTGTTGTCCTGCAAAAGCTTCGCGAGGATCAGCGAACTGTTCAGCGGCGTGCGCAACTCGTGCGACATGTTCGCAAGAAATTCGGACTTGTACTGGCTCGCACGCTCAAGCGCCAATGCGTTCGATTCCAGTTCCTTTTGCGCGCGCACCAGTTCCGTTTTCTGCCGTTCGAGATGCTGCGTGTATTCCTCAAGATGCACGTTCGTCTGCTCGAGCTCGGCCTGCTGCGTTTCCAGCCGCGCCTGCGTTTCCATCAGCGCGCGGCCGCGTTCCTCGAGCTCTTCATTCGATACCCGCAGCTCTTCCTGCTGAACCTGCAATTCCTCGCTCTGGCGTTGCGTCTCCT
The DNA here is from genome assembly GCA_036009385.1 of Caballeronia sp. GTDB lineage: Bacteria > Pseudomonadota > Gammaproteobacteria > Burkholderiales > Burkholderiaceae > Caballeronia. The sequence goes on along the minus strand of DASYLW010000083.1, from coordinate 5,526 downwards.
CCAGCAACTCCACCATCCGCGAGCGATACTGCGCCGAGCGCAGCGCCATGCCCATCGCTTCAGCGGCGTTTTCGAGCAACTCACGGGTATCGCCCACCGCGTTGTCATCGCCGATAAAACCCACTTCCAGCACGCCGATCACGTCGCCATCGGCCATCATGGGCGCGACCACGCAGTGGCTCGCAGGCGCCGACGCCAGCGCCGAGCCCACCTTGAGAAAGTCCGGTCCCGCGCCCCTGACCTCGATCGCCCGCTTCTCGTCGAGCACCTGCCCGAGCAGTCCCTGGCCCCGCTCGATCCGCTGCGCGACGTCGCTTTCGGCAGGCAGCGCCCACGCCGCGATGCGTTCGAGTGCATTGCCTTCACGGCTGTACAGCACGGCGACATGCGCCCCGACGTACGGCACAAGCGAGCGAAGAATGCCCTGCCCGACGGCAGCGGGGACAAGATCGCCGCGCATCTGCAAGCCGATCTGGACTTCGCCCTGCTTGAGCCATGCGCTGCGTTGCAGGTTCAGCCGCGTTTTGATATAGAGATGCCCCACGCCGGCCAGCACGAACATCACGATCACGCCGATCACGCGGTTAAGTTGCAACACGATCTGGCCGGTGAGCGCGTCGGTGTTCGTGAGGATATAACCCGTGAACATGAGCACGGAGGCCACGCCGGCGGTGATGAACGGCATGTTGGGCCGGTCGACCCACATGCACAGCGCGACCGGCAGCATGTAGAACACCCAGATGGCCACACGCAGCGGCGTGAGCCAGTCGACCGCAAAGACGATCAGGAGCAACATCGCGATCGCGAAGGTCAGCCACACGGATCGATTTCGACTGTCTATGAACATTGGCTGAAGACTTTTCTTTGAATTTTGGTTTTGGCGGACTTAAGTAGCACCGGACCATAGCACGAGCCGCAAGTCCTTGTCACATATGGGCGGGCGGCGAATCGCGACGCATCGGAAGACGCGCAACTGTTACCTTTGCAACACAAAAAGAGGCAAAAATGACTGACCCGTTAAGTGGGTTCGCCCGTGGACGCGTGCTTGTCACCGGCGCATCCGGATTCGTCGGATCGGCGGTGGCGCGCATCGCGCAAGAGCGAGGTTTTGATGTTCGCGTAGTCATACGCAAGACCAGTTCCCGGCAAAACCTCGACGGTCTCGACGCTGAAGTCGTGATCGGCGACATGCGCGATGAAGCCTCCATGCGGGCCGCAATGAGAGGCGTGCGCTACTTGCTGCACGTTGCCGCCGACTACCGCATCTGGGCACGCGATCCGGGGGAAATCGAGCGCGCGAACCTGGAAGGCACCGAGGCGACCATGCGCGCAGCGCTGGCCGAGAGCGTCGAGCGGATCGTCTACACGAGCAGTGTCGCGACGCTGAAGGTGAGTCCGGCGGGCGATATCGTCGATGAAACGAAGCCTGCCCAGGCCCGTCAGACCATTGGCGCGTACAAGCGCAGCAAGGTGCTGGCGGAGCGCGCGGTCGAGCGTATGGTCGCGAATGACGGCTTGCCGGCGGTGATCGTGAATCCGTCCACGCCGATCGGTCCGCGCGACGTCAAGCCGACGCCGACCGGACGCATCATCGTGGAGGCGGCGACGGGCAAGATTCCCGCTTTCGTCGATACCGGCCTGAACCTCGTGCATGTTGACGACGTGGCGAACGGCCATTTGCTGGCGCTTGAGCGCGGCGTGATCGGTGAGCGATACATTCTCGGCGGCGAGAATTTGTCGCTGCAGCAGATGCTGGCGGACATCGCCGGCCTCGCCGGACGCAAGCCGCCGACCATCATGCTGCCGCGCGGCCCGCTGTATCCGCTTGCAATCGGCGCGGAGCTTTATGCCAAGTTCAGCGGCAAGGAGCCGTTTGTTACTGTCGACGGCTTGAGGATGTCGAAGAACAAGATGTACTTCACGTCGGTGAAAGCGGAGCGGGAACTGGGGTACAAGGCGCGGCCGTACGGCGAAGGCCTGAGTCACGCGCTGGACTGGTTCCGCACGAACGGCTATCTGAAGCAATGAAGCGAAATGAAGCGATGACGCGTACCGCGCATCGCCTGTTGTTTGATGGCATTTTTTGCGTCGTACACGCATTTTGTTACAACGTGTGGCGACGTTGCGCCGTACGCAGCAGTTAAAATCGCAGGTTCGATGCAAGGCTAGCAAGGCAAACAACGCATGAACTTAACCGACCAGCTCGGCGCGCTGGAATCAAGCCTCGATGAGCTGATTCTCGCCGCCGCTTCTATTCCGGCTTCTCCAGACTCTTCCACCGCTTCCGTTTCTTCTGTTAGTGACGCCGCGGGTGAACCGGCGGCTGAAGATGGACCGCCCGTGGCTTACGAAAAACCCACGCTGAATGTCTCGCGCCCTGAAAAGAACCTGATCGCGATGACAATAGGCGGCGTGACGGTGCCGTTGAGCCCCGAAGGGGTATCGGAGTTGATCGAGGAATTATCGAACGCGCGCGCTTCGATGGATGTCGAACAGCCGAGCGGCCTTCCGAACGGCTGGCGCTTTGTCGCGACGAAAAACCCGGTGATGGCCACGCAACGTTACCCGAACGGCGACCGTTTGCTGGTACTGCGCCATACCGGACACGGCTGGGTGCCGTTCTCTTTCTCACCCGACACGGTGATCGAGATGTACGCGCTGCTGACGAAGCGGTGAGATGAACCGTATGGGCGGAGCCGCCCATACGGTTCATCTTCACTCATCTTCACTCTCGCTCAAGGCGCCTGAACCCGCGCTTTCCACTGCCCGCCTTTCCCGCGCCAGAACCGTATGGCCGAGCCAACGGTTGCGCTGACGTAAAACAGCGCGATCACCGGCAATAGCGGCGCCCAGACTATGGAGCGGCGGTAGTAGCGCAACATCGGCGCATAGGCGCAGCACATCGCGATCCAGGCAAGCCATGCTGGCCATCCCTTTGCACCGAGCGTCAACGCAACCACCGGCGGCGCGAGATAGATCACGCACATTGCCAGCACCGTTCCGGCCAGCAGCAGCGCCGAATAACGCAACTGCGTGAACGCCGTGCGCGCGATCATGTTCCAGATTTCGCGCCAGTCGTCGTAAGGCCGCAGCGATTCGCTGTCGGCGGCAAGATCAAGACGGATCGGCCGCGCTGCGTTCACGCCGTTACGAAACTTGATGCGCGAGGCGAGGCTGCAATCGTCAATCAGTTCGCCACGAATCGATTCGATCCCGCCCGCCTCCACCAGCGCCGCGCGCCGCACCATCATGCAACCGCCCGCGGCGGCCGCCGTGCGGTTGCCTACGTTGTTGACCCACGCGAACGGATACAGCTTCGCGAAGAAAAACACGAACGCGGGAATCAACGCCCTTTCCCATGAGGAATCGCTGCGCAGCCGCACCATCAGCGAGACCAGATCGCGATCTTCAAGAATCGAGCGTGCGACGAGTTGCGAGGCGGCGTCCTCCGGATGACGGATGTCAGCGTCGGTAAGAAGCAGGTAATCCGCTGGAAAACCCAGCCCGTCGATAGCCGCAATGCCTTGCGACTGCGCCCACACCTTGCCGGACCAGCCGGGCGGCAAAGGCGCGGCCGTCAGCACCGTCAGGCGGTCTTCGAAGCCGCTGTCACGCGCGGCGGCCTGAGCGGCGTCGGCGGTGCCGTCGGTGCTATGGTCGTCGACAACGATCAGGTGGAACGAACCCGCGTAATCCTGCGCGAGCAGCGACGTCACCGCGCGGCCGATCACATCGGCTTCATTTCGCGCCGGCACGACCGCGACGAGCGCCGGCCACGCTCCGCGGCGCGCAATCTCGGCTTGGCCGACTGCATGAACGGTACTTTCGCTGAGCCGTTCGAGGGGCTGCGCGCGCCAGAAACCGCCGCGGCCAAACAGCAGGACAAGCCAGATGAGGAGGGACAACCAGGCAATCAGGAGCATCGTCAATTCGGATCAGGTCAATGAAGCAGGTCGATGAAGCAGCTCGATGAATAAGCAGATTCAACATCAAGAGGGGCGCCGTGGAGAGCGGGCCAGGCCGGGTCAGCCTTCAACCGAGCGCAACTGGACACCCACCCGGCCACGTAACCGCATGGCGAGCGAACGCGCGCCGATCACCACCCAGTCCGGGCCTTTCAGCATCGGGCGTTTGCGGAACACATCGTAGTCGGCCTGTTCAATTTTTTCGAGAATGCGCAGACCGCCGTGCACGACGCTGCACAGTTCCAGCCCGAACCGCCCGGGCATGCGCACGGCAAGCGGCGCGCCGCCAACGATCATCGCGCGGGCGTGGTCGACTTCATGACGCATCAGCGCGCGCCAGGCGTCGTCGCAGATCTGCTCGTCGATATGCCGTTCGGTCACGCCGAAACGCTCGAGATCGCATAAAGGCATGTAAATGCGCCTCTTCTTCCAGTCGATACCCACGTCCTGCCAGAAGTTGATGAGCTGCAATGCGGTGCAGATCGCGTCGGAATCGGCCAGATTCTCGGGCGTGCTGGCGTCGAAAAGATGCAGCATCAGCCGCCCGACCGGATTCGCCGAGCGCCGGCAATAGTCCATCAGCGCGGGCCAGTCAGCGTAACGTGTAGTGTCAATGTCCTGATCGAACGCCGAGACGAGATCGTAGAAGGGCCCGAGCGGCAACCCATATTGCGCGACGGTGCCGGCTAGTTTCTCGAACAGCATCGGATGAACCGGCGCCGGCTCACCGGCGGCGACCGCATCCAGTCCGGCGCGGAAATCGGCGAGGCGGGCGTGGCGTTCGGCCGGATCGAAGACGCCTTCGTCGGCGATGTCGTCTGCCGTGCGCGCGACGTGATAAATCACGCCGACCGGCGCACGCAGCCGTTTGGGCAGCAATATGCTGGCTACCGGGAAATTTTCGTAGTGATCGACTTCCATAAGGCGGTCCAGGTATTCGACACGGCGCGCGGATGCCAAAATGGACATCGACGCACGCAGGTCGTGCGTGCCGGATCGCTGACGCATAACGACATTCCGTTTCAATACGACGTGAATGTTGGTTAGGCGCAACGACTCAACACGGGATGAATTCTTGTCCTGCGCTGCCCGAAAATCTGTTGGAGAACCAGGCGCGAACCAGGTGAATCCGCTGCTTCCGGTGCGTCCCATGCTTTATGCAGGCGCCCCGGCGACCTGCTCATCCGGCTTATGCGGGATTCGCCCCAAAGCGGGTATGGCTTAAACCCCCGTCAGCTCCGGTTCAAACCGTGCATCCCGGAGCAATGCTTCAACTGCCGCTGGTCCCCGCCGATACTGCCCGGCAGGCCATTTAACCGGGCTTTGCATTGTGCCTTGCAGCGCTGGACAGGCTACAGTCCGCGCGTGCCGCAACCGCCTAAAAGCCGGATCACGCCGCCATGGCGGCTTCAATCAAGGCCGTTTCGCGGAAGCTGCGGCTGGAAACGCGGCGAAGCGCTATTTTACCGGCTTCCGCGTCCGTGCAGTAATTCAACCCTGCCGGGAGAAACGGAAACACCCTCTTACAAGCATCCAAAAACTGGACGAGTTAGAATAGGCG
>DASYLW010000082.1:0-14011 GCA_036009385.1 Caballeronia sp. | reverse complement strand
CGCGCGCAAGCACGCTTCGCGGTGCGTATCGACGGATTGGAGGGAATGTGGATGCACTGGCCGTCGACGTCATATCGCCAGCCGTGATACGGGCACGCAATCAAGCCGCCCGTCACCGAGCCCAACGATAACTGCGCCCCGCGATGCGGACAGTGATCGCGCCAGACGTGGGCATCGGTGGAAATGTCGGGCTGTGCCGGCGGAACGTCAGCCTCCGACGCGCTGCGCCAGACCACCAGCCGCTCGCCTGCCACCACGAACCCGCGCAATTCCCCGGCGGGCACATCCGCGCTATTACAAACAGGCAGCCACTCGCCGAGCAACGCGGCATCGGGCGCGGAGTGAGCATCATCGGCAGCGCTCATGCCGCCGGTGGAAGAAGCAGATTCGAAGGGTTGCATCGGGCGTCGAAAAACCTGCTTAGTAGATACAACTCGAATAAGGATTCAACCATCAATCCGAAAACGAGCGACGCGGAAACGCCCGGAAACGCAACTCGCCAAAACAAAGCACCCAGGCGCGCTGAATGCGTACTACTCGTTCCAGATCAATCGCTGCAAGTCGGCATTTTTCCGCCACAAAGCTGGCCGAATCATGCGGTTTTCGGCCACTTTACAACGACGCAGTACGATTGCGTTCTGCACTAAGCGGGCACTGCAGAAAACGCGGAATCGGTCAGCACTTTGGGAATCACCTTCGACATCACATCAGGGAGACTCAGAATGGGGCAGCCGAATGACCCCTTGCATCGGCACCGCGGTTACGTGTGGTCGCCCTATCTCGATCCGGAAAAGGAGCAGGCAACGCTACGAGTGATACTGGGCGGCCTCGCAGCGGTCGTGTACGGCGCAAACGCCTGGTCTGCGCCGACCCATGCCGCCATTGCCAGCTTCCATGCGCTCGCGCTTTATCTGATCTACGGGGTAGCGACCCGGCTAATCATCGGCAGAATGCAACGGCAGTCAAATCTGCGCCTCGCATTCACCACTGTCGCCGATCAGGCGTTGCTCACCGTGGTCCTCGGTGCCGGAGGAGCACTCACCTTGCCCATGCTGTGGGCGGTTTTCCTCTTTTTGATCGGCGCGGGCGGGCGTTACGGCAAGCGCGCGCTGGCGTTGTCGTGTGGGACGGCGCTGGTGGGAATCGTCGCGTTGTCCGTGCTGCAGCCGTGGTGGATGATCAATCGGTCCGCGGCGCTCGGGATTGGCTTGAGTGTGTTCGGCGCATCGGTCTACCTCGCGGTGCTGGTCGGCCGCCTCGGCAGTGCGAACCGCGACCTCGCGCTCAAGGCCGGCACCGACCCGCTCACGGGTTTGAGCAACCGCTACATGCTGGAACAGACCATCGGCCGGGCGGTGATGGCGATATCGACGGGACAGGAAGGCGCGACCGCGTTGCTGCTGATCGATCTCGACGGCTTCAAGGAGGTCAACGATACCTACGGCCACGAAGTCGGCGACGTCGTGCTGCAAACTTTCGCGGCGCTGCTGGCAAGAAGGGTAAGAACCACCGATACAGTCGCGCGGCTCGGCGGCGATGAATTCGTCGTGTTGGCGCGGCACATAACCGGCAACCACGCCGTGCTGACGGTGGCAAACGGCGTGCACGCGGTGCTGGCGGAAATGAAGTCGGTGCAGGACCGGGTGGTGAATGTATCGGCGAGTATCGGAGCTTGCCTGATTTCGCCGGAGTTGAGCCCCGGCTACAGGGATATTGCCGTGCTGATGCGCGCCGCCGATCGCGCAATGTATCGCGCCAAGGCGTTGGGCAAAGGTCAGACGGAGTTCGCGAAGGCAGCGGATTTCGAAACCTGATCGCTCTTCATCGGCCTTTCAATCGCGGGAGCTCAAGCCTCCACGCCCGACCACGCCTGTTCCCGCAACTTCGCCCGCAGCCGCGCGACGGCCTGGCTATGCAACTGGCATACACGCGATTCGCTGACTTCCATCACGGCGCCAATTTCACGCAAATTCAGCCCCTTCTCGTAATACAGGCTCATCAACAGCTTTTCGCGTTCAGGCAATTTATCGATTGCCTCAACCAGCGCCGAGCGCAAGCTGCCGTCGAGCAGCGCGGAGAGCGGGTCGGCTTTATCGACGCAATAACGGTCGAGGAACGGCTCGTCATCGGAAGAACGGTCGAAGTCTTCGTAATAGATCAACTGGCTGCCATGCAGATCCTGCAGCATGGCCTGGTATTCGATCAGCGGCATGTTCAGATGCTCCGCCACTTCCTGTTCGCTCGCCGACCGGCCGAGATGCTGTTCGACCTTGTGCACCGCCGATTCCACTTCACGCGAAGTCTTGCGCATGCTGCGCGGCAGCCAGTCGTTGGCACGCAACTCGTCGAGCATCGCGCCGCGAATCCGCTGGCTGGCGTAGGTCTCGAACTGAGCGCCCTGATCTTCTTTATAGCGGCTGGCGGCATCGAGCAAACCGATCATGCCGGCCTGGATCAAGTCGTCCAGATCGACGCTAGCCGGCATTTTTGCCACGAGCTGCAGGCCAAGCCGGCGCACCAGCGGTGCGTAGCGGGTCAGGACCTCGGACTGTGACAGTTTTCCCTGGGCGTTATACATCGCATTCACCTTGTTCCTTCTCTTGCGGCATCACACGGACGCGGCGCTGCTCATCGCAAGCTGCATCAATGGCGTTTCCGTGCGGCGTACCGCGCCGGAGTTGATCGAGTGCTCCAACCCGTACGGCGTTTCCGCTCGCAAGGACTGCACGGGCCATTCAAACTGCGACGCTTGTGGCATCGGCCAGTACTGCAATTCAGCGGCAATCTGCCGATAATCCCGGGCGGCGGCCGTTGCCGGAAATGCTTCCACCGCGCAACGCGATAGCTCATGCGCCCGCGCCACGCGCGGATCTTCAGCCACGCAACCCGCCGGCATGAGTTGCACCGCGAGATACCGGTTGGCGACGCCGGCGAGGTTATCGAAGGCGATCTGCGCGTCGGCGCCGTTCCTCACGTGATTCACGACAACCCGGAACCGGCCGATGGCGTGCGCGTAGTGCAGGCGCTTGATGCAGGCGTACGCCTCGGTGATCGCGGCAGGCGCCACGCGGGTCACGATCACGAAGTCGTGCGCTTGCACGGCCAGATTTGAAAGCGCGCCGCTGCGATCGAGCTGGGTATCGATCAGGACGATATCGGCGGGTCCGTCAAGCAGCACCCGGCTATGCGCGGCGTCCTGGCTGATGCGTTCGTCGCGAGGCGCGGCGATCACCGAAAAGCCGAACGGCGTGCGCGTGACGGCATCCTGCAAAAAACGCTTGCCGGACATGACCGCGCCCAGTGCACCGTTGTCCGGCACCTTTGCCAGCCGGCTTACCGATAACGCGTTATGGCGTTCATCGATCACGAGCACGTCCTTGCCCTGCGCCGCCAGCGCGGATGCGAGGTTGACGACCGTCGACGTGTTGCCGGTTCCACCCATTCCGCCCGCCGGGCCGCCGCACACGGCGACGACCCGCGAGCCGTTGCGCGTCAGCAGGCGGCGCAAGCCTTCAGCCTGATCGGACTCGAACTTATCCAAAGTGCACCTCATGCAGTTCGGTGGAAGCGCGCGCGGACAGCGCAGACAGGAGCGGCGGCACGTCGTCGTCTTGCGGCACGAACGGCGAGCCGTCGCGCGGAATGCAGAAGGCGCTTTTAATCAGGAAGCGCCTGGTCGCGACATACAGGTTTTCCGGCACTTTCTGACCCGTCGATACGTAATGCACCGGCAGCTTGTAGCGGATCACGGTGTCGAGCACGCCACCCAGGTTCGTGGCTTCGTCGAGCTTGGTCAGGATGCAGCCGGCGAGCGGCGGCTGGTCCGGCGTGCTCTGGTAGGCCTGCACTACTTCGTTCAACGTATCGCCGTGGCTGGTTGCGTTCAGCAGCAGCAGGCGTTGCACCGGACGGCCGGCGCCGCACAACATGGCGATGTGATCGGCAACAGTACGGTCACGCTGGCTCATGCCAATGGTGTCGATCAACACGATGTGCTTGTTGCGCAGTTCGGAGAGCGCGAGTTGAAGGTCACCCGCGTCTTTCACCGCATGCACCGATACTCCGAGGATCTTGCCGAAAATACGCAGTTGTTCGTGCGCGCCGATCCGGTAGCTGTCGGTGGTGAGCAGCGCAACCTTGCTGGCGCCGAAGCGCATCACGCAACGCGCGGCGAGCTTGGCGGTGGTGGTGGTCTTGCCCACGCCCGTGGGGCCCATTAGCGCGAAAACGCCGCCACGGTTCATCATCGATTCTTCGCTGTCCATGACAGGCAGGTTGTTTTCGAGCACTTGCTGAACCCATTGCATCGACGCTTCGGCTTGTTCGATCTCCGGCATGTTGTCGATCAGCAAACGGACCAGTTGCGCGGAGAAACCGGCGGCGAACAGGCGCTTGGTCAGCGCGGCGTGATTCGGGCTGCGACGCTGGCGATCGCCCCACAGCAAGCCGGCGAAGTGCTCTTCCATCATGCCGCGCATCGACGAAAGTTCATTCATGACGGTGTCGTTCACGACTTGCTCCATGCGGGTGCGGATGGCTTCAGTCACGGCAGCCGCCGCCGATGCCGGCAGGCCCGCGAACGCGCCTTCCTGCATCGAACTGGCGGTTTGGGCGGCGGACGTATGGGGTTCCTGCTGGAATTGCGCCTGCGCGGTTTTTTGTTCCGCACGGCGGGCGGCGAGCTGCGCCGCTTCCCGGGTCCAACCGGGGGCTTGCGAGGAATCCTGCGGCGTGACGGTCACGGGACTGCCCAATCCCTTCGCAATCGCCGACGAAGCGCTCAGCGCGCGTTGCGGCGCACTTTCAGCGGCCGACTGCGCCACCCGGCGGGCATGCTCGATGAGCCAGGGATTCGATTCGGCCATCGTGCGCGACGCGTCGTCCGCTTGCGCTTCGGGCTCAAGATCATCCAGCGGTTCGGGATTCGCGCCGAACACCGACGAAAAGACATCGCCGCTCGCGTAAGGATTTGGACTTGCGTTCGAATTCGACCGCGGCTGTGGCTGCGATTGCGGCTGCGATTGCGGCTGCATAAGCAACTGATGATTTCCGGCCGATTCCCGCAACTTCATCTCGCGGTGCTGAGCGGCTGCTTTCGGGGAGATCTTCGCAAGGTCGCCGTCCGCGACCGCAACGATCTCGACGCTGCCGTCCTCGGTTACCCGGTTCGACAACACCACCGCATCGGGGCCCAACGCTTCACGGACGAGCCGGAACGCTTCGCGACTCGTGGCACCGATGAATTTGCGGATGTTCATTTACCCCCCGATGAGCTCGCGCTCACGCTGATCTGTTGCGGTTGACCAGTGCGCCACGTTTTGAGCGACGTACCGTTTTCCTGTGAATGAATTATTGCAAGGGTGGGTGGCGGGCCATCGGCTGATAAGAGCCGGGAAAGCGGGGTAATTCGGGAGATCGATGATGGGAGCGGCGCACGGGTTGCATCGGGGAAACGCGTGCCGGATCAAACATCAGACGATTTCCGTGATGTTTGCGGCAGTGGCGATAAAAGACTTCAGGGATCGTTTCATTATCCGTTGTGTTATTCCGCCGCAGGGCCGCGATGATTATTTCGCCCCTCGCTTTATTCTTGCGCAACACAATGCCGGACAGCACGTGATAATGATTTTATTACGTTTCTGAAACGACTTTAATCAAGTCTGAAAATCAATGAACAATCGTTAACTCGACAAAATTTCTATCGTCCGCTAAGGCGAACCTACCTATAATAAATCGAAGGACTATTCAAATAAATTGCAATAGCGGAGCAAGCATTTCACGTCCTGACATTAATCAAGGAATATAAAAATGGCGCAAAAACTATTTCATGCACAACCATTCGCACTCCCGTTCGATACAAAAACAACTGCATTGATCGTGATCGACATGCAGCGTGATTTTGTTGAACCGGGAGGCTTTGGCGAAGCGTTGGGAAACGACGTCTCTCTAGTGCGCAGCGCGATTGTCCCGTGTGGGAAAGTGCTGAAGGCGGCGCGTGATTCGAAGCTGCTGGTGGTCCACACGCGTGAGGGCCACCGCAGCGACCTGGCCGATTGCCCGCCTGCGAAACTGACGCGCGGCGGCAAGACGTTCATTGGCACCGACGGCCCCATGGGCCGCATCCTGGTTCGCGGCGAGGCAGGGCACGACATCATTCCAGAGCTGTATCCGGCGCTGGGCGAACCGATCATCGACAAGCCGGGCAAGGGTGCGTTCTATGAAACCGACCTGCAACTGATCTTGCAAAACCACGCTATCAAGACGCTGATCGTGTGTGGGGTGACGACTGAAGTCTGCGTAACAACAACCGTTCGCGAAGCCAACGACCGCGGATACGAGTGCATTATTCCGGCGGACTGCGTCGGGTCGTATTTCCCGGAATTCCAGAAATCCGCACTGGAAATGATCAAGGCGCAGGGCGCAATCTTCGGCTGGGTCAGCGACGCAGCAGCCATTGTCGACGGCTTGCGTGGCTGACACTAGCCGGACAGCCATGGCGCGCCTCCTCACGTTTCCCGTGTGTTCGGTCGGTTATATGGCGGAGCACGGGCCGCACGAGACGCTGCGGTTCTGGGTTCATAGCTGCTTCGAGCACGCGATGAACATGTCGTCAGCGAGTGGCGAGTTGCTAACCCTGCTGAGTCCGCGGTATCAGAACCTGCCCACGGCTATCAGGCTTGCAACGCCGCCTGGCTGGGATTGGCGCCATCAGGCGCACTCCCGCCAGCCCATCACGCTCGAAAACAACGAGTTGCGCGGCACGCTCTGGCGCGCGAACCTGAATCTGGCGCCGTGCTGGCGCCCTGGAGCGGATCGCGTGCAGAGTGGCCAATCGCCGCGTGCACTGCTGGCGGCTTATCCGTTGCTGGCAAGCCAGTTGTTGGAGTACTGCATGGAGCGCGAGGTCCGCAGCAGCCTGCAACTACTGCCGGGCTGGCCACCGGGCGGGCGCAACCCTCGCCTGAGCCCCGAGGACACGAGGGCGGAGTTGGAAAGCGGCGTCTCGGAACTGATTGGGTATGGCGCAGGGTTGACGCCGGATGGCGACGACTACCTGCTGGGTTATCTGGCGTCGTTATGGCCGTGGCAGCACCTTGGCGCCATATCCGCCCATTTGAAACTGTTGCGTCCGGCAATCAAGAGTCAGCTTCACCGGACGACCGCTATCAGCCGGCATTATCTGGCGCTTGCGTTGCAGGGACACTATTCACAGTCAATCGATCATTTCACGACCGTCCTGATTCGCGGAAGCACACCGGTGGACATGAAACTTGCGGCAATTAACGTCATGAAATTCGGTTCCTCATCGGGCGCGGATTGTCTTGGAGGCTTTCTGCACGGAATAAGAGTGCTTGGAAGGGTGGAGCAGAAAGAAATGAACTGATCCTTTATACGGATTAGCAAAAAACAATTATTGCGTTAATCAGATTGATGGCATCCGGCGTGTGCAACGCCGGGTTCGCCAGGTGGGCACGGGGCTGAATCTGGACCGGGCAAGTGTAACGATTACCGGAAGCTGAAATGAGCATAAGAACCAAGGTCTTCAAGAACATGTATCAAGACTCTGTTTCCCTGATGCAGATATCCGCGCATATCTCAAGGCTCGATGGCATCGAACAGGCCTCGGTGGTGATGGGAACGAGCACCAATCTGGCGCAACTGCGCGACGCCGGGCTGGACGACGGTTGCACAGCCGGTCCGAACGACCTTGTGATCGCGGTGCGCGGGGAGATTGCAGCATGCGACGGCGCGCTCGTCATTGCGGAAGAGCGGTTGAACAGCAAACCGGAGGAGTCGAGCGGCGACGGCGTGCGCCCGCCGCCGCTTGCCAGCCTCGAAATGGCGGTGGAACAGCAGGCGGCATCGAATCTCGCCTTGATTTCGGTCCCGGGCGATTACGCCGCCGCCGAGGCGGTCAAGGCGCTCCGGTTAGGAATGTCGGTAATGCTTTTCAGCGATAACGTCAGCCTCGCCCACGAGCGCGAAATCAAGACGCTCGCACGCGAAAAAAACCTGTTGGTCATGGGACCCGATTGCGGGACGGCCATTATCAATGGCATGCCGTTGGGGTTTGCCAATGTGGTGAGGCGCGGGGCGATTGGCGTAGTGGCGGCATCGGGCACCGGATTGCAGGAAGTGACATGCCGTATCGACCAGTTGGGCGCCGGAATTTCGCAGGCGCTCGGCACGGGCGGGCATGATCTGCACGAATCGATTGGCGGGATCTCCATGCTGTACGGTCTCGATGCGCTGAGCGCGGACCCCGACACCCGCGTAATCGTGCTGATCTCCAAACCGCCCGCTCCGGCAGTCGCGGAAAAAATCCTGGCGCGGGCGCGCGCGGCGGGCAAGCCGGTCGTCGTCAACTTCCTGGGCGCGCGGCCGGAAGACATGAACGTGCCGGGAATCACGCCGGCCTATACGCTGGCCGATGCCGCCGGCTTCGCCGTCGCGTTGCTCTCAGGCAGCGGACTGCCGCCAACGGTAGCCGAGGTCAGCACACCGGACGCCGGTCGTCTCCACGATTACAGCCGTATCTTGCGGCCCATGCGGCGCTTTATCCGCGGCGTGTTCGCGGGCGGCACATTTTGCTACGAGAGTCAGTTGTTATTGCAGCAACGCGGTTTCGCCGCGTCGTCGAATACGCCGGTTGCGTCGAACAGCAAGCTCGAAGATATCTGGCACAGCACGGGTCACACACTCGTCGACATGGGCGATGACGATTTCACGCGCGGCCGTCCCCACCCCATGATCGATCCCACGCTGCGCAACCAGCGAATCCTCGCGGAGCTGAACGACCCGCAGACCGCCGTCGTGCTGTTCGACCTCGTGCTGGGTTACGGCGCATCGACGGAACCCGCCCGCGAGTTACTGCAGCTGATCGAACACGCGCGCCTTCAGGCGGCCGGCACCGACTTGCCGGTCCTGATCTCCCACGTCTGCGGCACGGAAGCGGATCCACAAGTCCGAAGCCGTCAGGTCGATACATTGCGCGAAGCCGGCGTACTGGTTGCCGGTTGCAACGCGCAGGCGGCGCTCTGGGCGAGCCACGTTGCCCACCTTCAGGCGCAAAAATAACGGGACCATGATGAACACGCTATTTACCCAGCCACTGAATGTGGTGAACGCAGGCTTGAGCAGTTTTGCCGATAACCTCGCCCTCGCCGGCGGCGACGTCACCAATCTGCACTGGCAGCCGCCCGCTCTCGGCGACGCAGGCGCGGGACTCGCGCTGGCATCGCTGATTCGCCATCCGCTGGTCGATCACGCTAACGAACAGGCGTTCCAGCAGTATCTGGCCGCGCAGCCGGTACTCGTCGATGTCATGAGCGCATCGCATGCGATCAGTGCAATGGCGCATCGAAAGCTGATCCTCCATGCGGGTCCGCCCATCGACTGGGCCGATATGTGCGGCCCCGTGAAGGGTGCGATTGTCGGCGCGATCCTGTTTGAAGGATGGGCGACGACTCACGAAGCCGCCGAGCGGCTGGCGGCGGACGGCGCGATCGACTTCGAGCCATGTCACCACTATCAGGCGGTTGGCCCGATGGCGGGCATCATCAGCCCGTCCATGCCGTTGTGGGTGATCGAGAACAAAACAAACGGCCGGCGGGCGTTCAGCAACTTCAACGAAGGGCTCGGCAAGGTGCTGCGTTTCGGCGCCAATAACCACGAAGTGCTGGACCGCCTGCACTGGATGACGCAAGAACTCGCGCCGGCATTAAAGGCTGCATTAAAGATACTGGGCGACGTGGAGTTGAAGCCGATGATGGCGCAAGCGCTGCATATGGGCGACGAAGTCCATAACCGCAACGCAGCCGCCACAGGACTCCTGATCAAGCGCCTGATTCCTGCGTTGCTATTAACTGGATTGCCGATCGAGCGGATTCAGCGCGTAACGCAGTTCATCGTCGGTAACGATCACTTCTTCCTCAATCTTTCGATGGCCGCGTGCAAGGCGATGACCGATGCAGCCCACAACGTGCCCTTCAGTTCAATGATCACGGTCATGGCGCGCAACGGCGTGAACTTTGGCATCCGCATGTCCGGCACGGGCGACCGGTGGTTCCAGGCGCCCGCCAATCCGGTGGAGGGCTTGTTCTTTCCAGGCTACGGCGTGGAAGATGCCGCGGCGGATCTTGGCGATAGTGCAATCACCGAGACGGCAGGCGTGGGCGGCTTCGCCATGGCGTCGTCACCGGCCATTGTCAAGTTCGTGGGCGGCACGCCGGCGGACGCCACAAGCAACAGCCGTCGCATGCAGGCCATCACGCTGGGCGGCAATCCTGCGTTCACGCTTCCGGCCTTGAACTTCGCGCCGACGGCCGCGGGTATTGATGCCCGCAAGGTGGTTGATCGCGGCATCCTGCCGATCATCAATACCGGGATTGCGCACAAGGAAGCGGGCGTCGGGCAGATCGGCGCGGGCATTACCACGGCGCCGATGCCGGGTTTCATCGAAGCGATTCGCGCACTCGCCGAATTCGTTTAAACCACACGGGACACGCATCATGAGCAAGCCTTTGGCTATTGTCGCAGTCGGCGGCAACGCGCTGATCCGCGACGATCAACACGATAGTATTCCTGATCAATACGATGCCGTCGTCGAAAGTGCGCGGCACATTGCCGACATGATCGAGGCCGGATGGGATCTGGTGCTGACGCACGGCAACGGACCGCAAGTCGGTTTTATCCTGCGCCGCTCGGAACTCGCCGCCGATGAAGTCCGTCCGGTTCCGCTCGACTACGCGGTCGGCGATACGCAGGGCGCGATTGGCTACATGTTCCAGAAGGCGTTGAGCAACGCGCTGCGGCGTCGGGGAATTCAACGGCACGTGGTCACGGTTGTGACCCAGACACGTGTCAGCCGCGACGATCCCGCGTTCCTCAGACCCGGCAAACCGATAGGCGCGTTCTTCGATGAAGCCACCGCGCGGCAACGGGAACGCACGCTCGGATGGACGCTGATGGAAGACGCCGGGCGGGGCTGGCGCCGGACGGTGGCGTCGCCCCAGCCGCTGGAGATCCTGGAGCGGGAAGTGATCGCGACGTTGCTCGCACAAGGATGCGTGGTGATCGCGTGTGGTGGCGGCGGCATTCCGGTTCTGGTCGATGAGCACCAGCAGATTTTCGGCGTGGAAGCGGTCATCGATAAAGACCTGGCGTCGGCGCTTCTCGCCGAGCAACTGGGCGCCGACCTCCTGCTGATTCCTACCGGCGTGGAACAGGTGGCGATCAATTTCGGCAAGCCGGATCAGCGCTGGCTCGACACGCTGAGCCTCGCCGAAGCGCAGGAACTGATCGCGCAGAATCAGTTCGGCGCGGGAAGCATGCTGCCCAAAGTGGAAGCCATCATGCGATTCGTTACCCATAGCCGGGCGCATGGGAGACACGGCAAAGGCTTGATTACAAGCCCGGAGTCGATCAAGCGCGCACTCGATCGCAAGACAGGAACGTGGATCACGCAATAGTGCTTCTGGTCGTATAAATTTTAATTAGCAATACCAATTTAATCGAAGAGCGAAGGCGAAAAAATGAACAAGACTACGTTGCTGGCCGTCAACGGCACGCTCATGCGTGGGCTCGAACTGAACGGCAACATGACCGCGGCGGGCGGCGTGTTCCTGCGCGAAGACCACACCGATGCGCATTACAGGCTTTGGAGCATTGGCGATCGTCATCCGGGAATGATCCGCGTGGCAACGGGCGGCACGTCTGTCGCGCTCGAGATCTGGGAATTGCCGCTCGCGTCGTTCGCCGCATTGTTGTTGAGCGAACCGGCGGGTCTCGCGATCGGCAAGGTGACGCTTCGCGACGGCAATCAGGTGTTGGGCGTACTCGCTGAACCCTGGCTGGTTGAAAACCAGAAGGACATCACCGCGCACGGAAGCTGGCGCGCTTATACCGGTCATTTCTATTCCGCGTGACCGCGCGAAACTTCGGGGGACATTTGTATGCGCGACACTGACGAAGGCCCCAATACGGCGCCTGGGTATCGCATTGCCATGATTTTGCTCGGCATTGCCGTTACGCCGGTTTTACTCTCCTCCTCGAGTCTGGGGAGTCAGTTATCGAGTCTGGCGTTGATCAAAGTGGTGGTCATTGGCGGCATCATCCTGACCATCCTTTCTGCTATCACCATTTGTGTTGGTGAGAAGGCGCGGCTGCCAACGTACGGCATCGTTAAATATCCGTTCGGCGAGAAAGGGGCGATCGCGATCAACGTCCTGCTCGCGGTCAGTTTGTTCGGCTGGATTGCGGTGACCGCGAATATGTTCGGGCATT
The DNA here is from genome assembly GCA_036009385.1 of Caballeronia sp. Classification (GTDB taxonomy): domain Bacteria; phylum Pseudomonadota; class Gammaproteobacteria; order Burkholderiales; family Burkholderiaceae; genus Caballeronia. Next base: position 1,726 of record DASYLW010000082.1, on the reverse strand, counting down.
CAGTTCACGATCTGCTGGCGCAACAGGGACTCGACATACCGGTGCCCGTGCTGGTTGCCGCGGGTTGCGCGATCTTTGTGGTTGCTACGGCATTTGGTTTCGAACTGCTCGGGAAGGTGGCGCAGTTTGCCGTCCCGGTTATTGCGTTGATGCTCTGTTATTGCGTGTATGTTGCGGCTCACGGAATGGTCCCGGTGCCAGCCGGGTTCACCGATATGAATACCGGCGTGGCCGTTTCCACTGTTGTCGGGACGATCATTGTGCTGGTGGCTACGCTGCCCGATTTCGGCAGTTTCGTTCACGACCGCAAGCACGCGTTGATTGGCGCGGTGCTGACGTTCCTGATCGCCTATCCGTTGTTGTATTGGGCGGGTGCAACGCCGAGCGGAATCTCAGGCAAAGGGTCGTTACTCGGCGCCATGGCCGTGTTCGGGGCCGTGCTGCCGGCCGCTTTACTGCTCATTTTTGCGACCGTGACGGGGAATGCCGGGAACATGTTTCAAGGCACGCTGGTCGTTTCAATCTTGTTCACGCGGTTTCCGAAATGGCAGATTACCGTTGCGCTGGGCGTGCTCGGGGTGATTGTCGGCAGTATGGACATCATGGCGTGGTTTATCCCGTTTCTGCTGTTTCTGGGCATTGCGACGCCGCCGGTGGCCGGGATTTATATAGCGGATTTTTTGCTTTATCGGCGAGGTGGGTATGACGATCGGGTGCTTGTATCCGATCCTCAGGTGAAGGTGTTGACGTTCGTTGCGTGGATCATCGGATCGCTGGTCGGGTTCATGACGGTGAAGGGCATGTTCTCCTTCACGAGCATCCCTTCGCTCGATTCGATTATTGTCGCGTGCGCTTGTTATGCGATTTTTAGTCGGGTTACGCGATTGCGAAGTGTGGTCTCGCGATTTTGAACTGGCGGTGGTTTTCGTTCGCACTCGGGGGTGGGCGTGGGGTTAGCTGTGGGGTTTGGTGCCGGGTAGCTGGGTTCTGGGGTTAGCGGTCTGAGTCATTGCCGGGTTGCTGCTTTTTAGGTTGGTGGTTTTCTTAGGTTGACTAATTTCTTTATCACTATTAGCCACTGCGCGTGGCGGCGCGTCATTTCTTTTTCCAAAGCGAAAAAGAAACGAAGCAAAGAAAACGCTTTCACCGCTCTACCCTAAGTGTCCACAGCGTGCAGTTTTCATTCATGGGTGCCCCAAAAGCACGGTGCTCGCCAGAGCGGCGGATGTGTGAAACCCTCCTTCTCCGAACACGGATACCCACACGCTTCGCCACCAGTGATTGAAGCTGCCCAAGGAACACCCCGCGCTATCCGCGTACACCACCCATCGAATTTGTACGCACTTCGAACCACACCGCCAACCCTCCTGGAAACAAGGCCGCGAGACGGGTAAGGTCGTGACTGACGAATTACCGTGGTCGTCGCGTAGCCAACTCGGAAAAACGAAGCAGAAGTGCGCATCAAGCCGTGATTCACGAATATGGCTGCCCAAATCGGGCCGCTAACCGATCAAACGAAATGGCGCCGTACATACGCGTGGGGCCGAGCGTGTTCTTTGGCAATGGTGCTTGCCCGAGAGCGTATGGGGCGAAGCGTGTTCGTGTCAGGATTCGCGAGAAGGAGGGTTTCACACATCCGTGGCTCTGGCGAGCACCGTGCTTTTGGGGCACCTATGAATGAAAACTGCACGCTGTGGACACTTAGGGTAGAGCGGTGAAAGCGTTT
>DASYLW010000081.1:0-3924 GCA_036009385.1 Caballeronia sp. | reverse complement strand
AGTTGGGCGCCATTGACCGCGTCGGTGCTTTGCGCACTCAACACGCCGGCCTTCAGGTTCGTCAGCACGACCGCGGGTGCGCCGGCCTGGCCGCCGAGCGTGATCACGTTCTTACTCGCGGTGTCATACGCGACTGACCCGCTGGCTCTCTCGTCCAGAGCATTGAATTGACTCATGTTGACTGCGTCCATGGGATTCAGTCCCGGCGCCACGTGCACAATCCTCCTCTCGGTTCCGACGTTACCCACGGATACCACGTTGTTCAGCGAACCGTCGCTGCGCGCGCCAAGCACGATGCTGTTCTGCCCTCTCGCGGTTACGTTGCTACCCAGGACGAACGAATCCGCGCCTGATGCACTGTTACTGTTTCCAATCACGTAGCTCCCCGCTCCGCCCACGGAGTTATCCTTGCCAATCGCTCCGGCAGCTGCCGAATAAACCCGCGTACCGGAGCCAATTGCAAGTGAATCCGTGGCATTCGATTCAACACTCGTACGCCAGCCCACAGCGAGACCATGGTCCGCGTCAGCCCGCGAGCGCACGCCGAGTGCAGTGGATTCATTACCTGCTGCCAACACCCCCGATCCCAGCGCCACCGAACCGGACTCCGCACTGACGTACGAGCCTGCCGCGACGGAATACTCCCCGGTCGCATGAACGTTCACACCCATTGCAACCGCGTTCGTGCCGACCGCGGAGGTCTGATTTGAACTATCCGTTGGTCCGGATACGATCATCTGATCCGGTGTAAGAATGGGGCCGGACAAAGCTGCCGCCGCAAGACGGCGTACGCCTTCCGTGGACGATGCCGCCGCGGACGGCGTGACAGCGCTCAATGCTTCGCGTACTTGAGACGAATAGACTTGAGCGCGGTCGCTCGAAACGTTCGCCAGGTTGTCGACAAGGGCCGCACTGGATGCCGGCGACACGGCCAGCAACGAGACTGGAGCGAGCGCGACAAATAGCGCAGCGCCCATGCGGGATCGCCGGACGGAACACGCTGCTTTCACAACACCGCGCGAGCGAGCCTCACACAAGCTGGCGGACTCCTCGTTCTGCTTCCTCAATACCACGCGCTGCGTCTTATTCATTTCTGTTGCTCACTCAGGTCTCAGACACGCGGACGCGCCCTCGGAATCATTGGCATCGGGCCGGATGGTCGATCGATCCGGACCGACGACTTGAGCGTGCGCAGGAATGCACACAGCCACCGAATTACTTCGGGAGCCAGCAGACGGTCATAGTGGTTCCTGTCAGGCAGAAAGCCGATAGCACGCTCGTGTGCCACTGTGACAGGTCAAGATAAATTTCCCCTATCAGTAAACTCTTAAAATGATGGGGGATAGGCCATTCGGTCGAGGTTCGGAGCGCTTTATGCGCGCCTTTTGTGTTTATTTGGCAGCAGTGACCAGGATGAGATATCCCTGGACGAGCCACATCTTGTATCCTGGTCGAGCTAAAATATGGAGCACGTATTCCCGACAAGCAACGCCCGGAGGCCAAACCTGTTATGCAAAATGCAAAGACGGCGGCGTGGTTCACCACGCCGCCGCCCAGATCAAACAAATATTTAGCTTCGCATCTTGTCAGGCCACGCTTGTCTGTGCCTTGTTCCAGGATTTCGTTTGACTGCCGGGACGATTGCTACGCTGCGCGATCATCTTCATCAAAGATTTTTTGTGCCAGATGAAACGCCGAGTTTGCTGCCGGCACGCCGCAATAAATGGCGGTCTGCAGCAGCACTTCCTTGATCTCGTCGCGTGTTACGCCGTTGTTTTTCGCCGCCCGCAAATGCAGCGCGAGTTCTTCGCTGCGGTTGAGCGCGACCATCATTGAAATGGTCAGCAGGCTGCGGGTATGGCGCGGCAAACCCGGGCGCGTCCAGATATCGCCCCATGCGTAGCGCGTGATCAGGTTCTGGAATTCGGTCGTGAGATCCGTGCGGTTCTCAAGCGAGCGCGTGACGTGCGCATCGCCAAGCACCTCACGGCGTACGCCTAATCCCGCTTCATAACGTTCGTCTTCGGTCATGTCAGACTCCCAGGAACTCGAGCAAGGTTTTCGTGTAGACGTCCGCTTGCTCGATATTCGACAAATGCGCGGCGTCGAGTTCGACGTAACGCGAGCCCGCAATGTATCCGGCCAGTTCCTGCCCTTGCGCAGCGGTCGTGGACTGGTCATGCGTGCCCGAAATAACCAGCACCGGCGCCTTGATGGTCTTCGCTTCCTCACGCGCATCGGCGTCGCGAATCGCTTCGCAATTCGACGCATAACCTTCGCCCGACGTGTGGCGGAACACGTCGCGGATACCGGACAACAGCAGCGGCTGTGCGGTCATGAAGCCAGCCGTGAACCAGCGCGCCAGGACGGCATCGGCCAATGCCGGCATGCCGCCCTCCTCGCGGGCTTTCGCCGCGCGCGGCGTCCAGATGGCGTCCGAGCCGATCAGCGCCGCCGTATTCGACAACACCACGCGCTCCAAACGCTCCGGGTGGCGTGCAGCGAGCGCGATGCCGGTCAGCCCGCCCATCGAAAGGCCGCAATAGTGCGCGCGCTTGATGCCGAGTGTGTCGAGCAAACCGATTACGTCTCCCACTAGCTGGGCGAGTGTGTACGGACCCTTGGGCGCGTCCGAACGGCCATGACCGCGCGTGTCATAACGCAACACGCGATATTTCGCCGCGAGCGTTTCGACTTGCGGCGTCCACATCGAGACGTCGGCGCCGAGTGAATTCGACAACACGAGCCAGGGTGCGTCGCTGCCGGCGGTGGCATCGATGCGATAAAAGAGTTGAATACCGTTGACGGCGGCTAAAGGCATTACGAAAAACTCCTGGAAGTAGGGACTCGATGCAAAAGCAGCGCGGCATCGACAAAAGCGTGCGCCTGGCCTACGTAGTTCGCCGGGTCGAGCAAGGCTTGCAGTTGAATAAGAGAGAGGTGTTGCGTGACGCGATCGTCGTTCGAGAGCACGTCATAAAGCGTTGCGCCGGTCGCCACGGCTTGTTTCGATGCCTGTTCCACGAGCGTGTGCGCGTCGAGCCTGCCAATCCGGTCACCAAGCGCGAGCATCACCGCTTCGCCGAGAATCAGTCCGTGCGTGAGATCCAGGTTGGCTGTGAGCCGCCCGGCATTCACTTCGATGTTCGAGACAATCGCCGAGATCTGTGCGAGTGCGCCGCCCGTCAGGCGGGCAAGATCTGGCAGCGCTTCCCATTCGGCCTGCCAGCCGCCGAGCGCGCGTTCATGTTCCTGAACCATGCCGCTGAACACAGTCGCGACCAGATTCGGCGCGCGCATGGCGGCCGTTAGAACAGAAGCGCATCCCACGGGATTACGCTTGTGCGGCATCGTTGATGAACCGCCCTTGCCGGCTGCAGCCGGCTCTGCCAGTTCGCCGACTTCTGTCTGCATCTGCAAAGAGATATCGCGGGCGATTTTTCCCAGCGTACCGGTCAGCATGCCGAAACAGGCCGCTGCTTCGGCTGCGCGATCGCGTTGGGTGTGCCACGGCAACGAAGGAAGTTGCAGGCCGAGGACATTGGCAAGCGATTGGGCGACCGACGGCGCCTTGTCCCTCAAGCTCGCCAACGTGCCCGCCGCGCCGCCGAATTGCAGCGCCAGCACCCGCAAACGACACTGCGCAAGACGCTCGCGATGCCGTGTCAGCGCATCCAGCCATTGAGCGAATTTAAGACCGAGCGTAATCGGCAACGCCTGCTGAAGCCAGGTCCGGCCGATTGCCGGCGTCGACCGATATGTCTGCGCCTGAAGTGCGAGCGCGTCGCAAGCCTCATGCAAACCCGCTTCCAGTAAGTCGAACGTGGAACGCAGTTGCAAGACAGTACCGGTATCGATAATGTCCTGGCTCGTCGCGCCCCAATGCACGTACTTGGCGGCGTCGGCGTCCTGGCTTTTAACAGC
>DASYLW010000080.1:0-2866 GCA_036009385.1 Caballeronia sp. | reverse complement strand
GTCGATGGCCTGATCAACGACTGGCACCGTGTGCATCTGGCGGGTCTCGCACACGGTGGGGCCGGACTGGTTATCGTCGAGGCGACGGCCGTGTCGCCTGAAGGCCGCATCACCCCGGGCTGCACGGGCATCTGGAATGATGAGCAAGCGCAGGCGTTCGTGCCCGTCGTTGCATCGATCAAGGCAGCAGGCTCGGTGCCGGGGATCCAGATCGCCCACGCGGGTCGCAAAGCCAGCGCCAACCGGCCGTGGGAAGGCGACGACCATATCGGCGCAGACGATCCGCGCGGCTGGGACACCATCGCGCCCTCGGCTGTTGCCTTCGGGGCCGCCCTGCCGAAGGTGCCCAAGGCGATGACCCTCGGCGATATCGCCCGCGTGCGCCAGGATTTCGTCGATGCTGCAAAACGAGCGCGCGATGCGGGTTTTGAATGGCTGGAACTGCACTTCGCCCACGGCTATCTCGGTCAGAGCTTTTTCTCGGCGCATTCCAATCAACGCGACGATGCCTATGGCGGGAGCCTCGACAACCGCAGCCGCTTCATGCTGGAGACGCTGGCTGCAGTGCGCGAAGTCTGGCCCGAACACCTGCCGCTGACGGCGCGCTTTGGCGTGATCGAATATGACAGCCGCGATGAGGAAACGCTCGCGGAGTCCATCGAGCTGGCGAAAAATTTCAAGCGCGGCGGGCTGGACCTGCTCAGCGTCAGCGTGGGGTTCTCTACGCCTGCCGCGAACATCCCGTGGGCGCCCGCGTTCCTCGCGCCTATAGCACATCGCGTGCGGCGTGAGGCGCAACTGCCCGTTGCCTCGGCATGGGGAATCGATACACCGGAACTCGCCGATAACGCCGTCCGCGAAGGCCAGCTCGATCTCGTGATGGTCGGCCGGGCAAATCTGGCGAATCCTCACTGGACGTACTACGCCGCGAAAAAGCTCGGCATTGCACGTCCTTCGTGGACGCTGCCCGCGCCTTACGCGCATTGGCTAGAACGCTACGCGGTCAGCTGATCAAGCGCCCTTTACGCCGGCAATCGATTTGCATGTTGCACAGTTGCCGGCGCGAGAGAGACATGGCGGCGCGTTGTCTACGGCCAATTGGGCTGTTGGCTAGACACGGGGCGTTGCCGCACTCACAGTTCCTTTGCTGCTCAAGCCGTTGTGGCGCTCACGCTATTTACACCCATTTCATCCAGTACATCGCGCACCGCGGCGATCAAACCGTGCATCTCCTTTTCGTAGAGCCTGCCGATGCAGCCGATACGAAACGATTCCGCGATCGTCAGCTTGCCGGGATAGATCACATAACCGCGTGCTTTCAGGCCGTCGTAGAAACGTTCGAAGACAAAGCCCGGATGCGCGGGCATCCGGAAGGTCACGATGATCGGCGCCTGCAGATCCGCTTTCAACAGAAGCTCAAAACCGAGCGCCTTCATGCCATCGACCAGAACGCGGCAATTGTTCCGATACCGCCCTCCCCGGCCAGCCACGCCACCGTCTGCATCAAATTCCTGAAGCGCCTGGTGAAACGCCACGATCACATGCGTAGGAGGCGTGAACCGGTACTGCCCGGTCTTTTCGAAATTCGTCCACTGATCGTGGAGATCGAGAACCAGCGTGGTGGCATTGCCCTTTGTCTCTGCCAGTACGTCGCGACGGCACACGACAAAACCCAGACCCGGCACGCCTTCAATGCACTTGTTCGACGAAGCCGCCACCGCATCTGCGTGGATCGCGGGTGCATCGATTGGCAGTGCGCCGAACGCGCTCATCGAATCGATAAGATAGCCCTTTTTGTACTTGGCCGCGAGCGCGCCGATCTCGGCAATTGGATTCAGGATTCCCGAGGTCGTCTCGCAATGGACCACGAAGATATGCGTGATCGAAGGCGTGCGCTTCAAGATTGTCTCGACCTTCTTCAGGTCAGGCGGCGCATCTTCGGCCGTTTCATGAATGACGGACTTGCGCCGGGCGATGTCGAGAATACGTTTCGCGCGCTGACCGTAAGCGCCATTGATGAGCAAGAGAACCTTGCCCGCTGGCGGCACGAAACTGGTCAGCATGGCTTCGACTGCAAAGGTGCCAGAACCTTGCATGGGCACCGTGACATAGTCTCCTTCGCCGTGAACGATCTCGGCAAGTCGCGCAAGCACCGCTTTGTTGATGGCGACAAAACTTGCATCGCGCGAGCCCCAGTCGTGTGCCATCGAAGCCTTGACGGTGCGCGAGGTAGTCAGCGGTCCCGGCGTCAGGAGAAAGGGATCACCCGTTTCGGTGGCAGCTGGTTTGAGGACCGCGGATTGATTCATGGGAAGGGTGTCCAGTATCGATGTGTGGCGTTTAAAGGCTGCACGAAGAGTGGTGAGTGTATGGCGCGTTTGATTGGCAGGCTGCGACGCGTTCACGTCCGCCAAGGTCCTCGGCGCATGACGACATTTTAACCGCCCGTCGTCCGATGCGAGGTCTCAGCCCCCGCGTCGACACGAAATACGTCATCCATAGATCCAAACCATGCCGTTTATTTTAAATGTGGATTGACGATGGATTGATGCATGTCGGCTCGCGTTCTACGCAGGTCGTGTCCAGCGCGCGCCTCGCATCGCTGGGGTAACTATGCGACGGCCGTTACGTTAATCGGCCCGGCCGGTGCCGGGCAACTCGCGAAGATGGTCAACCAGATCTGCATCGCGGGACTGGTTCAGGGTTTGTCTGAAGCGGTTAATTCCGGCCAGTTGTCAGGCCTCGACATGCCGCTCGTACTCGATGTAATCGGCAAGGGCGCCGCAGCAAGCTGGCAGATGGACAATCGCGGCAAAACCATGATCGGCGGCAAGTTCGACTACGGCTTTGCCGTCGACTGGATGCG
>DASYLW010000079.1:0-4369 GCA_036009385.1 Caballeronia sp. | reverse complement strand
CGCCAAGGCGGACAATTCTCAAGACAAGGCGGAAGCCCGCGTCGCGGGTGTTGCGCCTGTAAGCCAGACGACCGACGCGGAAGCACTCGCCGCGATCGACACGTCGGGCTACGTGCTGCCGGCCGTCAAGGTGCCTGGCCGCCGCGGCCGCAAGCCAAAAGAGTTCCAGCCCGAAAACGACGAAGTCGCCGCACTGAACGCGGTCGAGCGCGCCGAGCTGAAGGCGGTCGACAAGGCCAAGGCCAAGGACCGCAAGGCCAAGGAAAAGGCACTGCTGAAAGATGCGTTCTCGTCCGATACCGAGGCGAGCGAGGAAGAACTCGAGATCCGCCGCCAGAAGCTCAAGGCCCTGATCAAGTCGGGCAAGGAGCGCGGCTTCCTGACCTACGCCGAAATCAACGACCACCTGCCCGACAACTTCACGGAAACGGAAGCTATTGAAGGGATCATCAGCACGTTCAACGACATGGGCGTGGCGGTCTACGAACAAGCGCCCGACGCAGAAACGCTGCTGCTCAATGACAACGCGCCGGCGGCTTCATCGGACGATGAAGTTGAAGAAGAAGCTGAAGTCGCGCTTTCCACGGTCGACTCTGAATTCGGCCGTACGACCGATCCGGTGCGCATGTACATGCGTGAAATGGGTACGGTCGAACTGCTGACGCGCGAAGGCGAAATCGAGATCGCGAAGCGGATTGAAGACGGCCTCAAGCACATGGTCATGGCCATTTCTGCTTGCCCGACGACCATCGCTGACATCCTGGCCATGGCCGAGCGTGTGCAGAACGAAGAAACGCGCGTGGATGAACTGGTCGACGGCCTGATCGACCCGAACGCCGCCGATGCCGACGGTTTTTCCGAGCAGGAAGCGGAAGCTATCGAAAGCGAAGAGGAAGAAGAGGAAGAGCCGAGCGAGGATGAGGAAGAAGTTGACGAAACCACTGCTCAGGCCAACGCCAACGCCGCGCAACTGGAAGCGCTCAAGCGTGCGTCGCTCGAGAAGTTCTCGCTAATCAGCGAGTGGTTCGACAAGATGCGTCGCGCGTATGAGAAGGAAGGTTATAAGTCGAAGGCTTATCTGAAAGCGCAGGAAGCTATTCAGAGTGAGCTGATGACCATCCGCTTCACCGCGCGGACCGTTGAGCGCCTGTGCGACACGCTGCGCGCGCAGGTGGATGAAGTCCGTCAGGTGGAACGTCAGATCCTGCATACGGTGGTCGATAAATGCGGTATGCCGCGCGCCGAATTTATCGCCCGTTTCCCGGGTAGTGAGACGGATCTGGAGTGGTCGGAGAAGGTCGTTGCCGAGAACCACGGCTATAGCGTGATCCTGGCGCGTAACGTTCCGGCGATTCGCGAACAGCAGCAACGTTTGCTCGACTTGCAGGCGCGGGTTGTGTTGCCGCTGAAGGATCTGAAAGAAACGAACCGTCAGATGGCGGCCGGCGAACTGAAGGCGCGTCAGGCGAAGCGCGAAATGACGGAAGCGAACTTGCGTCTCGTAATTTCGATTGCCAAGAAGTACACGAACCGCGGTCTGCAATTCCTGGATCTGATCCAGGAAGGCAACATTGGCTTGATGAAGGCGGTGGACAAGTTCGAATATCGGCGTGGTTACAAGTTCTCGACGTACGCCACGTGGTGGATTCGCCAAGCCATCACGCGGTCGATCGCCGACCAGGCGCGCACTATCCGGATACCGGTTCACATGATCGAAACGATCAACAAGATGAACCGTATTTCGCGGCAGATCCTGCAGGAAACCGGGCTTGAGCCGGATCCTGCAACGCTCGCCGAAAAGATGGAAATGCCGGAAGACAAGATCCGCAAGATCATGAAGATCGCGAAGGAGCCGATCTCCATGGAAACGCCGATCGGCGACGACGACGATTCGCATCTTGGCGACTTTATCGAAGATACGAACACGGTGGCGCCGGCCGACGCCGCGCTGCACGCCAGCATGCGCGACGTGGTGAAGGACGTGCTCGATTCGCTGACGCCGCGCGAGGCGAAGGTGTTGCGGATGCGCTTCGGTATTGAGATGAGCACGGATCATACGCTCGAGGAAGTGGGCAAGCAGTTCGACGTGACGCGGGAGCGGATTCGCCAGATCGAGGCGAAGGCGTTGCGCAAGCTTCGGCATCCGAGCCGTTCGGACAAGCTGAAGTCGTTCCTGGAAGGGAATTGATATTGGGTTGTTGAGAGCCAAGCGCGGCGGGCCGAATGGGCTCGCCGCGCTTGTTTTATAGAGCGTTTCAAGGCAAACTCGCAGACCTTCGCGAGTGCAGCCGGATTGAATTCGACGGGCGTTGGAAGCGTCGCTCGACGTCTTTCCCTTAGTAGCTCGTTGACTCGCGGCAGGGCGTTTTGCTGCAAAAGGGCCGGAAGCTTAATTGGTATAAGCTGTCGACTCATAATCGACCGATAGTGGGTTCGAATCCCACCCGGCCCACCAGAAATTCTTCGCATTATCAATTATTTGCCCGCCGCACGTTTCTTTTGGGGACTGGCCGGGGACAAACTGATTCCAAGTCCAGCCATCTCCATATCGTTTTGCCCCATCTTCCCAACGCCGACTTAAGAGCACAAGGAAAGCAATAATTCTTGCCGCACGGGGCTTTATCTCCAATCTATTAGGATGGTCGCCGGACGCAACCGAGCGGCAACTTGCCCATAGCGAGCAGGACATCATCAGATCATTTCGCACCCGTTCCGACAGCGCTGCGTCCTCGTTTTCTGCTCATTCTTGCAGCTCAGACCGCCTTCATCCGATACAGCGAACCGCTTGCATCGCACGACAGGAGAGCAAAAAGGAAAACCATTCGTTACTTGTTAGTCGCCGCCGTGCTCGGGTGTGGCTTCGTTACCTGTGCGCAGGCACATGTGTTCGTCGGCACGGGCTTTTCGGCCCCCCGCGTATCCGGTCATGCCGGCCGTGCCTATGATCGCCGCAGCGCCTGTTTATGCTGCACCGCCGCCCGTGTACTAAGCCCCACCTCCGGTCCTGGCCGGCTATTACGGGCGTCCCTATGAATACGGCTACGCTTACCCGCAGCACTATGGCTGCTGGAATTGCGGATACGCTTACTGGGCGCGTTGATGTCCGCGCGCATCGGCGGCTCAGGGCGGCGCGCGCATTTTCATCAGTGCGGCGCCGGGTATTGAATTGCCGCCCGAGTTGCCGCCCGAAGTGCGCCCCGTTTGCTCGATAAAACCGTCTATCATGCGGCGAGCGCATCGGGATACTGTTACTTCATCGCGTGTCCCGCCGATGCCACCATCCACCGCCGAGCCCCGGCAATCAATCGTGCCAGCGCGTCCGGGTTCTGCCTGGGCAGGACCACGTCGTCAGCGCCGGCCACGATCAGCGTGTCGGCCCGCACGGCCTTCAGTGAGACTTCTGTGGCGTCGTCGCCGGCCCGGTCGCGCGGCAGCGCCGACTGGCCGTGGGTCACCGTGGCATTGATTTTGGGCGAACTGTAATCGGCAGGACTAACATGTTCGCCCGGAAGCACTGCTGCGCCGCGTCGAGCGCGACCGGAGAAACAGCACGCGCATCACGCTCGCGAAGGTGGTGCCAGGCGCACCGGAAAGTACTGCGGCAATGTCGGCCGGAACCGGCACGCCGAACCGTCCCGGCGCGGGTGCGTTCATCAACACGATCCGGCGCAGCGCGGCCGGCCTGTCGATGGCAAGCTGCTGCACGATGCGCCGCCCATCGACCATCCGATCACCGTCACGTCGCGCAGATGCAGCGCGTCGATCAGTGCGGCGGCGTCTCCCGCCATGTTCTCCACGGCGAATGACACGAGCGGGGTTACGAGCGCCCGACGCCGCGGTTATCGAAGGCAATCACCTCATGTTTTTCGCCAAGCGCCGCAAGAAATGCGACGTCCCATTCGGCGACTGTCGCCCGATAGCCCGTCTGCAGCACGACCGGACTCCCATGCCCGAAGCGGTAATACGCGATATCGCCGCTCGCCGTGTGCCCGATCTGCTGGCGCAACGCGAGATTCGGGTCGGGCCGGTGCGCTACCTCGGGGCAGGCGTTTTCGGCGGGAAACCGGACATCGCGGCGGAGGGCGGATGCTGACAGCAGCGCCAACGCACACGCAATCACAACGACGACAGCCTGCAAACGCCTCATGTAACACTCCTGATGGTGTGTGAAGCGAGCATCACACGGTTAAAGTCCCAATACTCCGTTGCAAGAAAGCGCGGAAATTCCGCCAAGAAGCGTAGTCGACCCGGTAGCCGATCCACCGAAGTATTCGGTAATCTTGCGTGCAGGACGGTCATGCGCTCGTGCGCTCGCCCGCCCCGGGCTGCCCGGCCTTCTTTGCTCACCTAAACGGATGGACGCCCGTGA
>DASYLW010000078.1:0-2954 GCA_036009385.1 Caballeronia sp. | reverse complement strand
CAAGAGCCTGATCGGCTCGGGCGATCGTTCGGAACGGATTCGCACGTATAACTTTCCGCAAGGGCGGATGACCGATCACCGGATCAACCTGACGCTGTATAAGCTCGACGCGATCATGGATGGCGATATCGACGACCTGGTTGCTGCGCTCGTCAGCGAACATCAGGCCGAGTTGCTGGCGGCGCTGGGCGACTCGGAATGACGACCGTCGCCGGGTTATTGCGCGCGTCTTTCCTCCCCGCACTCGAAACGCGGATCCTGCTCGAGCACGTGCTCGGCTGGCGGCGGACCGAATTGATCACGCGCGATGACGAGGAACTGACTGAAGCAAGCGTCGGGCGCTTCGATGCGCTGGCCCAACGGCGCGCGGCAGGCGAACCGATCGCGCAACTCGTGGGAACGCGGGAGTTTTTTGGTCTCTCGTTCTACGTCACCCCCGATGTGCTGATTCCGCGGCCGGAAACGGAGCTCCTGGTAGAAATTGCGCTTGAAAAGATGGCCGCGGTCGAAGCGCCACGGGTGCTCGATCTCGGCACGGGCAGCGGCGCGATTGCGGTGGCGATTGCTTTCACACGCAACGACGCTCAGGTCTGGGCAGTCGATCGCTCCGCACAAGCGCTGGCGGTTGCTGAGCGAAACGCAGTAAAGCTGATTGATGCCGACCGGCCGGGCGGTGAAGTGACGCTACTTGAAAGCGACTGGACCGGCGCGCTCAATGCCGCGTTGCGCTTCGAAGTGATTGTGAGCAATCCGCCGTATATCGCGCAAAACGATCCTCATCTTTCCGAAGGCGATCTGCGCTTCGAACCTCGCACAGCACTCACAGATGAAGCCGACGGGCTCGCCGCGATCCGCACAATCGTCCAGGCCGCGCCGTTTTTCCTGGCGACAGGCGGCTCGCTCTGGCTCGAACACGGCTACGATCAGGCCGCAGACGTACGCGCGCAGCTGACGGCACGCGGCTTTTCAGCCGTACGATCGGAGCGCGACCTGGCAGGTATCGAGCGTGTCAGCGGAGGGTTTTTCACAGCCTGATGCACGCGCCAAGCGACTGCAAACGGGCCACAAGACCTCGCAACCGCGTTCAGCCGCCCAGATTGAAATCCGCTATCATTTCAGCTTGTTAGCGCGTGAAATTTCGCTTGAAGCAGCGCAAGCAGCGCATACGTCACCGCTGGACCCAAAATCAACCCCGCATTACAACGCCTCGCAGGAAAGACCATGGATACGCAAGAACGCATCAAGGAAATCGTCGAAGGAGCACCGGTCGTGCTGTTCATGAAGGGCACCGCGCAGTTCCCCATGTGCGGTTTCTCCGGCCGCGCCATCCAGGTACTGAAGGCCTGCGGCGTGACCGAGATCAAGACGGTCAACGTCCTCGAAGACGAAGGCGTCCGTCAAGGCATCAAGGAATTCTCGAACTGGCCGACCATTCCCCAGCTTTACGTGAACGGTGAGTTCATCGGCGGTTCGGACATCATGATGGAAATGTACGAATCCGGTGAACTGCAACAATTGTTCGCCGCTGCCTGAGATTGTCCGTCGCGCGCTCTTCGACCGCAGCGCCCGTGCCGCGACGGCTGATTGTGGCCATCACGGGTGCAACGGGTTCGATCTATGGCGTCCGGCTCCTGGAGACGCTGCACCGCCAGGGTGGCGTCGAAACACATTTACTCGTCTCCAGCGCTGGCTGGCTGAACATCCAGCACGAACTGGATCTCGATAAAACCACCCTCCACGCGCTCGCGGACGTCGTGCATAACGTTCGCGATGTCGGCGCGAGCATCGCATCCGGGTCATTCGCCACCGACGGCATGATCGTCGCGCCCTGTTCGATGAAAACGCTGGCGAGCATTGCGCTCGGGTTATCGGACAATCTGATCACCCGCGCCGCCGACGTTGTGCTGAAAGAACGTCGCCGCCTGGTGTTGATGGTGCGCGAAACGCCGTTCAATCTCGCGCATCTTCGCAATATGACCTCCGTCACCGAAATGGGCGGCGTCATTTTCCCGCCGTTGCCTGCGTTCTACCATCGTCCGGCTTCTATCGATGAAATGGTCAATCAGACGGTCGACCGCGTGATCGACATGTTCGCGCTCGGAAGCCCCATCGCGGCAGCTTGGCCAGGATTGAAAGACGCGCGTGATTAACAACGTCTGCGACACAATTCATTGCCTCGCCGGCTGTTCATCAACTATTCAACCGTCTATATATTCGTGGTAATAACTCTTTTCTGAGGTTGCTGCGATGGCCCGTCTTCCGACCGTTTTCATTTCCCATGGCGCTCCGACGCTGCCTATCGACCCGTCGATGCCTTCCGCCGAGTTCGCCTCCTTCGCGACGCGCTTCGAACGTCCGCGTTCGATACTCATGCTTTCCGCACACTGGGGCACGGCCCAGCCGGTCGCGAGCGTTGCTGAGCAACCGGAAACCATTCACGATTTTTACGGCTTTCCACGCGCTCTTTACGAGATCCAATATCGCGCGCCGGGCGCGCCGGACCTTGGCAGGCAGGCCGCAACGCTGCTGACGCAAGCGGGCATTGCATCGGCGATCACTGAGCACGGTCTTGATCACGGCGCGTGGGTGCCGCTGCTGTTGATGTTTCCGGATGCGGGGATCCCGGTCGCGCAGTTATCGATCCAACCGCATCTCGATCCGGCTCACCACTACCGTGTGGGCCGTGCGCTGCGGGCACTAAGAGATGACGGCGTGATGATCGTGGGCTCCGGCCAGATCACGCACAACCTGCGGACAGCGGATTTCGGCGCGCGCCCGGAGGACGCCGATCCGCGCGTGGTCGAATTCACCGACTGGTTTGAGGATCGACTGGTAAAACGGGACATTGAAGCTTTGCTGGATTATCGGAAACAGGCGCCGCACGCCGTGCTGATGCATCCCACCGACGAACATTTGCTGCCGATTTTCGGTGCGCTGGGCGCCGCCGACGATGA
>DASYLW010000077.1:0-24446 GCA_036009385.1 Caballeronia sp. | reverse complement strand
TGCGCCGAATCCAGCCGACCCGTTCATGGCCGATGTAAAACGGCAGGTGCGCCGAAGCATCGAAACGACGCGCGGCGACGATGGCAGGCAAGCTCATGAGGTGCTCCGGCGACGACGGAAAGCCGGAAATTGTACAGGGGGGTTTTGCTCGCGCCCAGACCGGCGTTCGAGTTTGCCCGGCGGGGTCAATCCCAAGTTGCCGCCCGCTTGCCGCCGCTTGCCGCCCGCTTGCCGCGGCTTGCTGCAGTAGCCGGTCACGAACCCGGAAAGCAGCACTCCGACATTCGCCCCTGAAACGCCCCGAGTAGAACTGAAACGCCTCTTAATCCTTCAACGCCACGCGCATCCCGAGCCCGATAAACGTCGCGCCAGCCAGCCGGTCGAGCCACACACCCACCTTCGGACGCCGCTTCAAATAAGCCCCAATCATCCCGGCGGCAATGCCAAAAACCGAGAACACCACTACTGTCTGCAACATGAACACGCCGCCGAGTTCGAACATCTGCAACATGACGCCCTGCCCGCCATGTGGATTGACGAACTGCGGCAGGAAGACGATAAAAAACAGCGTCACTTTCGGATTCAGCAAATTGCCGATCACACTTTGCCGAAACACCACCGCCAACGGCTGGCTGGGCCGCTCGTGCGCAGTCGACAAACCCTTACTGCGAATCGCCTTGATGCCAATCCAGATCAGGTAAGCAGCGCCGGCCAGCTTGACCGCTTCAAACGCCATAGGGGAAGACTTGAGCAACGCCGCCACTCCAAGTGCGGCAAGCGTCGTGTGAAACGAAATGCCGGCCGCGAATCCAAGCGCCGCGACCAGCCCGGCCGCACGACCCTGCGAAATACCGCGGGCGAGCACCTGGAGATTGTCCGGACCGGGCGCCACGGTAATAGCAACGGAAGCTGCGAGAAACAAAAGGAAATCAGGCATGGGATGCAGATTCGGAGAAGTTAGTGGCCGCTAAATTCGCAGACCGTATAAAGCGGCAAACCCGCTTTGCGCAGCAGTGTCGACCCGCCGAGCTCCGGCAAATCGATAATCGCCGCCCCCTCGACCACCACCGCGCCAAGCCGTTCGAGCAACATCTTGCCGGCCATCATCGTGCCGCCAGTTGCAATCAAGTCATCGACCAGCACCACCCGCTCGCCCGGCTTGCATGCATCTTCGTGAATTTCGACGGTCGCGCTGCCATATTCAAGTTCATATGACTGCGACAACGTCCTGAACGGCAACTTGCCCTTCTTGCGGATCGGCACAAAACCCAGGCTCAATTCGTAAGCGAGAATCGGCCCGATGATAAAACCACGCGCATCGAGCCCCGCAATCGTGTCAATTCGTGCATCTATATAGCGCTGCACCAGCAGGTCAATCAGCGTACGCAACGCGCGCCGATCCTGCAAAACCGGCGTGATATCGCGGAACTGCACGCCAGGCTGCGGCCAGTCCGGCACAGTGCGAATCCGCTCGCGGATAAAACCGGCAGGATTGTGCACAAAGGGCACTGCGAATTCAGACATGAATGATGTCTCCTGGAAAACGTCAGGCTACCGCGCCCGCACGGCGATTGCGCGACAGCCGTTCCTCAGCCTGCTGCAACGCCTCGGGCAAACCGCGCAGCACCACAATGTCGCTCGCCCGCAGCTTGGTGTCAGGGTCTGGCTCCACACCGCGAATTCCATGCCGGCGAATGGCTGTCACTTCCACGCCGTCCCCCACCAGCCCAAGCTCGTCGAGCGTACGGCCGACCGCGTCGGCGTTTTCATCGACGGGAACCGATTGTAGCCGGACCTGTTCGCGGCGTTCATCGTCGCCCTCATCCGCGCCGTGAAAATAACCGCGCAGCATGCTGTAACGCTCGTCGCGCATTTCTTCCACCCGCCGGACCACGCGCCGCATGGGCACGCCCATCAGCACCAGCGTATGCGAGGCCAGCATCAAGCTGCCTTCCACGATCTCCGGGATCACTTCCGTCGCACCCGACGCAATCAGCTTTTCCAGATCGGCGTCATCGACAGTGCGCACGATGGTCGGCAATGTGGGTTCCAACTCATGAATGCTGTGCAGCACGCGCAAGGCGGACGGCGTGTTCGCGAAGGTGATCGCGACCGTAGCCGCGCGATGTATACCCGCCGCGACCAGCGCCTCGCGCCGCCCGGCATCGCCGTACACCACGCTTTCACCCGCCGCCGCCGCTGCCGCCACGCGATCCGGGTCCAGGTCGAGCGCGACGTACGACAACCCCTCGTGTTCCAGCATCCGCGCCAGGTTTTGCCCCGCCCGGCCGTAGCCGCAGATGATCACGTGGCCACTTTGCTTGATGCTCTGCGTCGCAATGCGCGTCATCTGCAACGACTGCCGCAGCCATTCAGTGGATGAAAGCCGCAGCACGATCCGGTCGGCGTTCTGGATGATGAACGGCGCGGCCAGCATGGAAAGCAGCATCGACGAGAGGATGGCCTGCAGGAGCACCGGCTCGACAAGATGTTTATCGAGGATCAGGTTCAGCAGCACAAAGCCGAACTCGCCGGCTTGGGCAAGGTTGAGGCCGGTGCGCATCGCCACGCCCGGCGGTGAACCGAACAGCCGCGCGAGGCCGGTGATCATCACGGCTTTCAGCAGGATCGGGAGGATGAAAAACGACGCCACGAGAAACGGATGTTCCCAGATCACGCGCGGATTCAGCAGCATGCCCGTGGTCACGAAAAAAAGCCCAAGCAGCACGTCCCGGAACGGCTTGATGTCCTCTTCCACCTGATGCCGGTAGGGCGTTTCGGCGATCAGCATACCCGCGATAAACGCCCCAAGCGCGAGCGAGAGGCCGAATTTATCGGTAATGAACGCCGCGCCCAACGTGACTAGCAGCAGGTTCAGCATGAAGAGTTCTTGCGAACGCCGGCGCGCGACAATATTGAACCAGCGCGTCATGAACTTCTGGCCGAGGAACAGCAGCACCGTCAACGCCACCACAATCTTGATCGCGGCGAGTGCGAGCCAGAACGCCAGCTCCTTCGAATTGCCGTTGCCGAACGCGGCAATGATGATCAGCAGCGGCACCACGGCCAGATCCTGGAACAGCAATACGCCGAAGATATTCCGGCCATGCTCGGACTCCAGTTCGAGCCGCTCGGCCAGCATTTTTGAAACGATGGCGGTGGACGACATCGACAACGCGCCGCCCAGCGCGATGCTCGCCTCCCACGACATGTCCGTCCAGAAGTTCGCGATCCATCCGATCAGCAGCGCTATCGCAATCGTCCCGGCCACCTGACTGGCGCCAAGGCCGAACACAATCCGCCGCATTGAACGCAATTTCGATAACGAGAATTCAAGCCCGATCGAAAACATCAGGAACACAACACCGAATTCAGCCAGATGCTGCGCGCGGTCGCTATCCGGCGCGATGCCGGCAGCGTGCGGGCCGACAATGATCCCGACCGCGAGGTAACCCAACATGGGCGGCAGGTTGAAAAAGCGGAATACGACGACCCCTGCCACTGAACACAGCAGCAACAGCAACGTCATTTCAAGCGGGGAAGTCATCCGTCTAGCGTCCTCGTTTGTCGGCGGATGGCGGCTCGATGAGCACATCCGGATCTTGTGTTTTTTAACGCGTGCAAGCGATGCACGCAACAAAACACACGGCCTTGCGGGGGCGGATGAGCGGCTGAAGGCCGCCCCGTGTCCGGCGCGGCGCAAAGATGCCTTTGTTATACTTCGCGCATGATAGCGAAAATCAATGGCGACCGGGCACTCGCACTGGCTCGCACCGTGCTCGAAATTGAAGCCGACGCTGTGCGCGGCCTGTCCGCGCAACTCGACGACAACTTCACCGGCGCCGTCGAATTCCTGCTCGGATGCAAGGGCCGCGTGGTGGTATCGGGTATCGGCAAATCCGGGCACATCGCCCGCAAATTCGCGGCTACGCTCGCGAGCACCGGCACGCCCGGCTTCTTCGTTCATCCGGCCGAAGCGAGCCACGGCGACCTCGGCATGGTGACCGCCGACGACGTGTTCATCGCCCTGTCGAACTCGGGCGAAACCTCGGAACTCGTTGCCATTCTGCCCATCATCAAGCGCCTCGGGGCAAAATTGATCGCCATCACCGGGCGGCCTGAATCAAGCCTCGCGAAACTGGCTGACGTGCACCTGAATGCGCACGTCGATAAAGAAGCCTGCCCGATGAATCTCTCGCCGACCGCCAGTACAACGGCGGTGCTCGCGTTGAGCGACGCGCTCGCGGTGGCCGTGCTCGACGCTCGCGGTTTCGGCCCTGAAGACTTTGCGCGCTCGCACCCGGGCGGCGCACTCGGCCGGCGACTACTTACCTACGTGCGCGACGTCATGCGCGTCGGGCCGGAAGTGCCGGAAGTGCCGCTGGACGCCACTGTGTCCGACGCCCTCTTCCAGATCACCGCGAAGCGCATGGGTATGACGGCAGTGGTCAACGAAAAGCGTCATGTTGAAGGTATCTTCACCGACGGCGACCTGCGCCGGATTCTTCAGCGCGATGGCGATTTCCGCACGTTGCCGCTGATCGACGTCATGACGCGCAATCCGCGTACGATCGGCCCGGACCATCTCGCGGTGGAAGCAGTGGAACTGATGGAGCGGTATCGCATCAATCAGATGCTGGTTGTGGATGAAAACGCGATCCTGATCGGCGCCCTGAACATGCACGACCTCTTTTCCAAGAAGGTAATCTGATGTCGACCTTGTCTTTCACGCCGGATATTGCTGCAACGGAAGACGCGCACGACCGCGCGAGCCGCGTGAAGCTGATGATTTTCGACATCGACGGCGTGTTCACCGACGGCAGCCTGTTTTTCAGCGTCGGCGGCGACGCGATGAAGTCCTTCAATTCGCTCGACGGCCACGGCGTGAAATTGCTGCAATCGGCGGGCGTGCAAACCGCCATCATTACCGGACGCAACTCCGGCATAGTCGCGGCACGGGCGCGAGAGCTGGGCGTGACGCACTTGCACCAGGGCGTCGCCGACAAAACCATCGCGCTCGCCGAATTGCTGCAAGCCACGGGCATCCCGGCGACCGAATGCGGCTACATGGGCGACGACTGGCCCGATCTCGCCGTGATGCGCTTGTGCGGCTTTGCCGCAGCGCCCGCGAATGCCCACGCGGAAGTACTGAACCGCGTGCATTTCGCGACCACAAGGCGCGGCGGCGAAGGCGCGGTGCGCGAAGTATGCGACGCCATCCTGCGCGCCCAGAATAGCTACGACGGCTTGCTTGCCGCGGCTATCGGAACCTGAATCCCATGCAACGACCCACCAAACTGACGTCAGGGCTGCCCGTGGTCGCGCTGGCCGTGCTCGCGGGCATCACCTACTGGCTGCTGCAGGCTACGCTGCCGAAGCCCCAGGAACCCGAGCGCCCAAAGGAACACGCGCCCGACTACTTCGCGACGAACTTCTCGGTCTCCGAACTCGACACCACCGGCACGACGCAATATCGGCTGACCGCGACTTCGATGGTGCATTACGAGGACGATGAAGTCAGCGACCTCACGAAACCCGCGATGCGCATGTTCCAGCCGCTGCGTCCGACCGTGACGGCAACGTCCGAGCGCGGCACGGTGAATGGCGACGTCTCGATCGTCAACCTGTACGAGAATGCTCACATTTTGCGCGTGGCGGGCTACGGCGACCCGCAGATGACGGCGGATTCCGAGCACTTTCGCATCCTTGTGAACGACGATGTCATCGAAACGGAAAAGCCGGTTAAACTTCAGCGCGGCCCGTCCGTGATGACCGGCGACGGCATGAACTACAACAACGCGACCCGGGTAATGAAGCTGTTTGGGACGGTACGCGGCCAGATCGCTGCTTCCGATACCCTCGGCACCTCATCCAAATAACCCCGGCAGTTCCGACGAATTGCGCTTAATCCATTCAAGTGTGACTGCATGAACAAACCGTTTCTCCGACCTGAATCCGGCCGTCTGCGCGCAGCGCGTGCTGCATTTTCGCGCCGCGCCGCACGTATCGTGCAATTCGGGATCACGGCACTCTGCGTGGCGTTGCAGCTGGCGGCATTTGCCCCGGCCGCGCACGCCGAACGCGCCGACAACGACAAGCCGCTGAATATTGAAGCGGACAACATGACCTATGACGACCTGAAGCAGGTCAACATTTTCACGGGCCACGTTGTCGCGACCAAAGGCACGATCATCATCAAGGCCGACCGTGTCGACGTGACGCAGGATCCGCAGGGGTATCAGTACGCAACCGGCACGTCTGCCGGCGGCAACCTCTCGTATTTCCGCCAGAAACGCGACGGCCTCGACGAATATATTGAAGGCAATGCGGTACGGATTGACTACGACGGCAAGCAGGACCTCACCACGCTGACCACGCGTGCGGTTGTGCGCCGCCTCGTGGGTCTCACGAAGATTCAGGACGAAGTACACGGTAGCGTGATTACCTACGACGGCCAGAAAGACTTCTACACGGCGAAAGCCGGACCGGATGTCGCCGGTCCAGGCAACCCGACCGGCCGCGTGCGCGCCATGCTCGCCCCGCGCAACGGCGGCGCCGCGCCGCTGACCGGCGCACCGGCCACCCTGACGCCCTCCACCAAGATGCAAGGAACGCAGCAGCCGTGAATTCGCCCGCCATGCCTCATCGTAAGCCGGCCGGCACGAGCAGCTCGCTCACCGTCCGCAACCTGAAGAAACGCTACGGCTCGCGCACGGTCGTGAAGGACGTCTCGCTCGACGTGAAAAGCGG
This sequence comes from Caballeronia sp., assembly GCA_036009385.1. GTDB lineage: Bacteria > Pseudomonadota > Gammaproteobacteria > Burkholderiales > Burkholderiaceae > Caballeronia. Next base: position 17,696 of record DASYLW010000077.1, on the reverse strand, counting down.
TGAAGTGGTCGGGCTGCTCGGGCCGAACGGCGCGGGCAAGACCACGTCGTTCTATATGATCGTCGGGCTGGTGCCGCTGGATGCAGGCGAAATCCTGCTCGATGGCACCTCCATCAGCCTGCTGCCCATTCATAAGCGCGCGCGCCTCGGACTCTCGTATCTGCCGCAGGAAGCGTCCGTGTTCCGCAAGCTGACTGTGGAACAGAACATTCGCGCAGTGCTCGAACTGCAGACGGACGAAAGCGAAAAGCCGCTCTCCAAGCAAGCGATCACGGATCGCGCGGAAGCGTTGCTGGACGAACTGCAGATCGCGCATCTACGTGAAAACCCGGCTTTGTCGCTCTCGGGCGGCGAACGGCGGCGGGTCGAAATCGCCCGTGCGCTCGCGACCAATCCGGCGTTTATCCTGCTGGACGAACCGTTTGCCGGCGTCGACCCGATCGCTGTGCTCGAAATCCAGAAAATTGTGAAGTTCCTGAAGCAGCGCAACATTGGCGTGCTGATCACGGACCATAACGTGCGCGAGACGCTTGGCATCTGCGATCATGCTTACATCATCAGCGACGGCAGCGTGCTTGCGGCAGGCGCGCCAAGCGAGATCATCGAAAATGAGAGCGTGCGGCGCGTTTATCTCGGCGAACATTTCCGCATGTGATTGCGGGGGCGCAGCGTGCTGCGCCCCTTGCAACACCGCTGAAGACGGCGTCCCGCGCCGCCAGCGAATCTTATGTGCCGCCCGCGAGGCGGCACTTGTTTTTGGTCGATCCCCGCGAGGTGTCGCGCCCGTGGCAAACTCTCTACAATGAATAAAACCTTGCCATGAAAGCCAGCCTCCAACTCCGCCTGTCGCAGCATCTTGCGCTGACCCCACAACTGCAGCAGTCCATCCGGCTGCTACAGTTGTCGACGCTCGAACTGCAGCAGGAGGTCGCGATGGCGGTCGCGCAAAATCCGCTGCTCGAGAACGAGGACGACTGGACCACCAGCCCGCTTCGCGTGGCGGCAGACGGCTCGCTCATCACGTCGGGGGCATCGGGGAATACGCCCGACTCCATGATGAGCAACGGCACGTCGTCGAGCAGCAGCAGCACGACCACGACCGACCGATCCGAAAACGGCGAGCCCCAAGGCGTAGACGAATACAACGGCATGAGTTCGTCGGATAACGGGCCAGATTCCAGCTCGTGGAATCTGGAAGATTACGGCCGCTCCAATAGCGGCTCGGACGACGACGACCTGCCTCCGCTGCAAATCCACGAATCCACCACTACGTTGCGCGATCACCTGACGTCGCAACTGCGCATGACGAAGGCGAATCAGCGCGATCGCGCGCTGATCACGTTCCTGATCGAATCGCTCGATGAAGACGGTTACCTCACATCATCGCTCGAGGAAGTGAAGGCGGATCTGCCGGATGAACTGGAAGTCGATGTCGACGAACTGAGCGCCGCGCTCGCGTTACTGCAGAGTTTCGATCCGCCGGGAGTGGGTGGACGGTCCGCGTCCGAGTGCCTGAAGCTACAGTTGCTGCGGCTCGACTCGTCGCCCATCCGGACGCTCGCACTCGATATTGTGAGGCACCATCTGGAACTCCTGGCAGCACGCGATTTCACGCGTTTGCGCAAGCAACTCAAGGCGTCCGATGACGCGTTACGCGACGCTCATTTGCTGATCCGTTCACTGGAACCGTTCCCCGGCGCGGCGTTCGGAAAAAGCGAAGCGGATTATGTGGTTCCTGACATCCTGGTGCGCAAAATGTCGAGTGGCTGGACGGCGGAATTGAATCCGGAAATTGTGCCAAGGCTTCGCATCAATCACCTCTACGCGAATATTTTGCGCAACAATCGCGGCGATCCGGGCAGTGGATCGTTGCGCCAACAGCTGCAGGAAGCGCGTTGGTTGATCAAGAATATTCAACAAAGATTCGAGACGATTCTTCGCGTTGCACAAGCCATTGTGGAGCGTCAAAAGAACTTTTTTGCGCACGGCGAAATTGCAATGCGGCCCTTGGTTTTGAGGGAGATTGCTGATACGCTGGGTTTACACGAATCCACTGTCTCACGTGTGACAACCGGTAAGTACATGCTGACCCCATTCGGGACGCTTGAATTTAAGTACTTCTTCGGATCGCACGTTTCAACCGACACGGGTGGCGCGGCATCGTCCACGGCGATCCGGGCACTCATCAAGCAACTGATAGGAGCCGAAGACTCAAAATCTCCTCTTTCAGACAGCCGCATCGCAGAGTTGCTGGCAGAACAGGGATTCGTGGTGGCGCGCCGCACGGTGGCCAAATATCGCGAAGCTCTGAAAATCCCGGCAGTGAACTTGCGAAAGTCTCTGTAGCCCGCTGCATGTTGCGGCGGGCCTTTACCGGCCGCGTCGCGAAAGCGCGAGCGAACCGGCCGATGCGTCCCGATCCGTACCGCCGTTCGAAAGAATGGACAAGTACGGGCAAGCAGCGACCGGTTTGAGCAGCGTGATAGCGTCCAGGCGGCCATTAGCTTGGAGAGCAACTATGAATCTGCAGATCAGTGGACACCATCTCGAATTGACGCCTGCGTTGCGAGAATATGTGATCACCAAACTGGATAGAGTGCTACGGCACTTCGATCAGGTGATCGACGGCAGTGTGGTCCTCTCGGTCGACAATCATAGGGAAAAGGACAAGCGGCAAAAGGTCGAAATCAACTTGCACCTGAAGGGCAAGGACATTTTCATCGAGAGTTGTGACGTTGATATGTACGCGGCTATCGACTTGATGGTCGACAAGCTGGACAGGCAAGTGCTTCGCCACAAGGACAAGATCCAGGGCCATGCACACGCCACGATGAAGTACGGACACGAACCGCAGGAGAGCGAAGTTCCGGCGCCGTAAGGAACCGCGAACGGTTAGAGGAGTGATTCAAATGGCTTGAACGGCGCGTCGGCTGAAGGTTTTTTCGATGCGCCGGACTCCGGAGCAATGTAGACCGGAGCCCATCGAATAGTCGGCACAAGTCGCCTGAAAGAGCCGCCTGAAAGCAGGCGGCTTTTTTGTCGCCACCGGTTTGGGGCGGTTTTTCGCGGCGGCAGGAGCGAATTCGAGCGAGGCGGCAACCGTCGCGTTATGCGCAACAAACGCGTCAAGTGGATGGCGCGCCGCACCATCGTTTGATTACGCTGTTCTATAATGGTCCGGTCAGAGGTTTGAACCGGGTACCGGGGTTGTTAATCGGAGTGAAGCGAGACCTTTGGTCTCCCGCGCATTCCTTACCAAAAATCGCCGTGAGCGTTTCGTGCAGGTTCTGCAGCCGCCACGATGAGGAGAATTCAGGCCACGCATCTGCCTGCCAACATGAATCGTTTAGCCAAATTTCTTCCCCTCGAAAATGTCGTCCTCGGACTGTCCGTCACTAGCAAGAAACGTGTATTCGAGCAAGCGGGCCTGATCTTCGAGAACCAGAACGGCATTGGCCGCAGTACCGTCACCGACAATCTCTTCGCGCGCGAGCGCCTTGGCTCGACCGGTCTCGGCGAAGGTGTCGCCATTCCCCACGGACGGATCAAGGGCCTGAAGCATCCGCTCGCCGCCTTCGTGCGCCTGGCCGAGCCGATCGCTTTCGAATCGCCGGACGGGCAGCCCGTGTCGTTGCTGATCTTTCTGCTTGTTCCCGAACAGGCCACGCAACAGCACCTCGAAATTCTCTCGGAAATAGCGCAGCTGCTTTCCGACCGGGATGCACGCGAACGCCTGAATACTGAAGAAAACCGTGAAGCGCTGTATCAGGTGCTCACGCAATGGCAGCCCTGAGCTCTCCCAAGCCGGGCCTCGTGCTGGACTTGAAGCCGAATCGGTGCGGAGAACCAGGCCGAATGGCCCTCTCGCGCCGGCGGCCCTTCTAGCGCACAATCAGTCCTATTGAGCGGAGCATTGAAGAGACCAAACCCGGCTCTTTAATTGCCCCATGCTCGCGGCCTCTCTCGGAGTTCCGGCCCTCATGGATACGTCCAGCATCAACGCCCAGAGTATTTTCGACGACAACGCGGCCGCGCTGAAACTGAGTTGGCTGACGGGTCACGAAGGCTGGGAGCGCGGCTTTTCGACCGAAACAGTTGCCAACGCAACGTCAAGCGCCGATCTCGTCGGGCACTTGAACCTGATCCACCCCAACCGTATCCAGGTGCTCGGCGACGCCGAAATCACCTACTACCAGCGTCAGTCCGACGAAGACCGGTCGCGCAACATGGCCGAACTGATCGCGCTGGAACCGCCCTTCCTGGTGGTGGCGGGCGAAGTCGGCGCGCCGCCTGAACTGGTCCTGCGCTGCACCCGCTCGTCCACGCCGCTCTTCACCACACGCATGTCCGCGGCAGCCGTGATCGACAGCCTGCGGCTCTATATGTCGCGGATTCTTGCGCCGCGCGCCACGCTGCACGGCGTGTTCCTCGACATCCTCGGCATGGGCGTGCTGTTGACCGGCGACTCCGGTCTCGGCAAAAGCGAACTCGGGCTCGAGTTGATCAGCCGCGGTCACGGTCTTGTCGCTGACGACGCCGTAGACTTCGTGCGCCTCGGTCCGGATTTTGTCGAAGGCCGGTGCCCGCCGCTGCTGCAAAACCTGCTGGAAGTCCGCGGCCTCGGCCTGCTGGATATCAAGACCATCTTTGGGGAAACCGCCGTTCGGCGGAAAATGAAGCTCAAGCTGATCGTTCAGCTTGTGCGTCGTCCAGACGGTGAATTTCAGCGCTTGCCGCTCGAAAGCCAGGCGGTCGACGTGCTCGGCCTGCCGATCAGCAAGGTTACGATCCAGGTGGCGGCCGGCCGGAATCTGGCGGTGCTGGTCGAAGCTGCGGTGCGCAACACGATTCTGCAATTGCGGGGTATCGATACCTTGCGCGACTTCATGGATCGTCAACGCCTTGCGATGCAGGACCCCGAAAGCCAGTTCCCCGGCAAGCTGATCTGACCGGTTGAGATGGTTAGACCGGCGGCATCGAGCATTCAGCCGCCGCCCGGACCCGGATTTTTGCGTGCTTTCACATCGAGCGAACGAGTCCTTATTCATGCGCATTATTCTGATTACGGGTATTTCCGGCTCCGGCAAATCGGTTGCCCTGAACGCTCTCGAAGACGCCGGCTATTATTGCGTCGACAACCTGCCCCCGCGCTTCCTGCCCGAGCTCGCGGCGTACCTCAACAGCCAAGGGCAGGCACGCCTGGCTGTTGCTATCGACGCACGTTCGAGCCGCTCGCTTGACGAAGTGCCCGCGATCATCAAAGACCTGTCGCAAGCGTTCGACCTGCGCGTGCTGTTTCTCAACGCCAGTACGCAGTCGCTGATCCAGCGCTTTTCCGAGACTCGCCGCCGCCATCCGTTGTCGGGTTCGCCGGGTCATGACGCCGACGTGGGGCTGCTCACTTCGTTGGGCGAAGCGATCGAACGCGAGCGCGAACTCGTTTCGGGACTCGCTGAATTCGGCCATCAGATCGACACCAGCAATCTGCGGGCGAACGTGTTGCGCGCGTGGGTGAAGAGTTTTATCGAGCAGGAAACGGCCGGGCTGACGCTGATGTTCGAATCGTTCGGATTCAAGCGCGGCGTGCCGCTCGACGCCGATTTCGTCTTCGATGTCCGTACGCTCCCGAATCCCTACTACGATCACGAATTGCGGCCGCTGACGGGCCTCGACCAACCGGTTATCGACTTTTTGTCCGCCCAGCCGATGGTTCATCAGATGATCGACGACGTGGGCACGTTCATCGCGAAATGGCTGCCGCAATTCCGTGACGACAACCGTAGTTATCTGACGGTGGCAATCGGCTGCACGGGTGGCCAGCATCGCTCGGTATTCATCGCCCAGGCGCTCGCCGCGCGCTTCGGTGACAAGGCCAATGTGATTGTGCGGCATCGCGACGCGCCCATCGCTCTCGATGGACACGTCGCGCCCATGCAAACCTGATCGCCTTCGGGCGGCCTTTTTAAAGAAGCGCGCGATGTCCACCAATCCCCTTCTCGCCGACCTGCCGCTGTTTCCGCTGCATACCGTGTTGTTTCCGGGCGGCCATCTCCCCCTGAAAATCTTCGAAGCCCGCTATCTCGACATGGCGCGTGCGTGTTTGCGCGAAGGCACGCCGTTCGGCGTGTGCCTGTTGAAAAGCGGTAATGAGATTGCGTCGCCGGGGGACCCGTCGGTGCCCGAGAACATCGGTTGCCTCGCCGAGATCACGCAATGCGACGTGGACACGTTCGGCATGCTGCTGCTCCAGGCGCGCGGCACGACGCGTTTTCGGCTGTTGTCGCATCGCGTGGAGCCGAGCAATTTGCTCGTGGGCGTAGCGGAAACCATTGGTGACGACACGCCGCTGGATGGCACCGAAGCGCTGGCGAAGTTCGGTGCGTGCGCGGAAGTGCTGGAGCGGATCATCGATGCAATCAAGGCACGCGAGCCGAAGGACCTGCCGTTCACCGAGCCCTTCCTTCTCGACGATCCAACCTGGGTATCCAACCGTTTATCCGAGATCCTGCCGATCCCCATGCGCGCCCGGCAAAAGCTGATGGAGCTTGAAGACGCGGCCGCACGGATCGATGTCGTGCATCACTATATGCAGCAGCATCAGTTGCTTTGAAGCTGCTTTAGCCGAAATCTCAAATCAGCGAGCCCTGCAGCGCGTCGAGCAGTTTGCGAACCGGCGCGGGCACGCCGTACGCATCGATGTTCGCAAGCGGCGCCCACACGGTCTTGTTATCAGCAGCTTCGGGCACACCATTCGCCCGCCCGAGACGCGGCTCAATATCCAGTTTGAAATGCGTGAACGTGTGCGTGAAGGGAGTGAGCCGCTGAAGCTCGGCCGAGCCGCCGAAGCTATGCGAGACCGCCGCGAGCGCGTCTTCATCCTGTGCTTCAGGCAGGCTCCATAGACCGCCCCAGATGCCTGTCGGCGGACGCTTTTCAAGCAGGACGCTATCGCCGTCCTGCAACACCAGCATCCAGGTCTTGCGAGTCGGGACTGTCTTTTTCGGGCGAGACGCCGGCAATTCCTTTTGCCGTCCGGTCACGTTCGCCACGCAATCGGCGGCAAACGGGCAGCGCGCGCAATCCGGATTGCCACGCATGCATAGCGTTGCGCCCAAATCCATCAACCCCTGCGTGTACGCGGTGACTTCGTCCTTGTGCGCGGCATCGGGAAGCAGCGATTCGGCCAGCGTCCACATCGTATTTTCCACGCGCTTTTCGCCCGGAAATCCGTCGATACCGAACACGCGTGCGAGCACCCGCTTCACGTTGCCATCGAGAATAGTCGCGCGCGCGCCGAACGCAAACGACGCAATGGCCGCCGCCGTCGAACGCCCGATACCCGGCAGTTCAGCCAATTCATCGACGCTGCGGGGAAACTCGCTGCCATGCTCTGTCGCCACCACAAACGCGCATCGATGCAGATTTCGCGCACGCGAGTAGTAGCCGAGGCCGGCCCAGAGCGCCATGACGTCGTCGAGCGGAGCGAAAGCGAGCGCGTTCACGTTGGGGAAACGGTCGAGAAAACGCGCGTAGTACGGAATCACCGTCGATACCTGGGTCTGCTGCAGCATGATTTCGGACAACCAGATCCGATAGGCATCGCGCGTGTTTTGCCACGGCAGGTCGTGACGGCCATGAACACGTTGCCACGCGATCAGGCGCGTGGAGAAGTCGGTGAGCTGGAGCATGGAACTAGCGCTGGCAGCGCGGGCAAAAGTACGTGGATCGCTGGCCTTGCACGATTTGTTTGATGGCCGTTCCGCAAACATGGCACGGCAATCCCGCGCGATCATAGACGAAATAATCGAGCTGGAAATAGCCCGACTCGCCATTGCTGCCCACGAAATCACGCAACGTGCTGCCGCCCTTTTCGATGGCCGCGGCCAGTGTTGTGCGTACGGCGTCGGCGAGGAGATCGTAGCGCACGAGCGAGACGCGACCAGCGGCGACGGTCGGCCGGATACCCGCGCGAAACAGGCTCTCGGACGCATAAATGTTGCCTACGCCGACGACCATCGTGCCCGCGAGCAACGCCTGCTTGACGGACACCTTGCGTCCGCGCGTCTGCCGGTACATCAGCGCACCGGAAAATTCAGGCGTGAATGGCTCTACGCCCAGGCCTGCCAGCAGTGGATGGTCGAGGACATCGCCGTCGGCGCGCGCATGCCAGAGCACCGCGCCAAAACGCCGCGGATCGCGAAAGCGCAAAATGAAGTCTTCGAAGATCACATCTATATGATCATGCTTCGCCGCATCCGGCGGCCGCGGCACGTTACGCAATACCCGTAGCGTCCCCGTCATGCCCAGATGCACGATCAGCCAGCCTTCGGAGGTTTCGAACAACAGGTACTTGCCGCGCCGCTCGACTTTTTCGATTTTCAGCGCCTTCATCGTCTTCGCGAGATGCGGCGGAATTGGCCAGCGCAGCGCCGGTGTACGGACATCGACACGCTCGACCCGGCGTCCGGTAACAAACGGTTCGATCCCGCGTCGGGTTACTTCGACTTCCGGCAACTCTGGCATGTTTTACTGGTCTGTAACTTGCTGTGGGACGTGCGCGTATTGTAGCGAGCGCGTTACAATCGACTGAAACATTGATCGGATTTCCATGAACTTGTCCTTCGTAAAGTTGTTTTCGAAGCAGCGTGCAGCAACCGCTCAAACGAGCGCCGCACGCGGTAAGCCGGTCTCCCCGAGCAAGCTCGCGGCCGCAGTAGCGTTCGCGGTGGCGGTATTTGCGGCGGCGCCTGGCTACGCGCAGAGCCCCGCGCAACTTCCGACGCCCGACGACGACCAGTCCGCCATCAGTGCAGCGGACCTGATCACCGCGCCGCCCACGGGCAAGGAAGTTCAGGACCTGCCGAATGTGGGTGCGTCCAGCCAGATCGTGTTCCAGGTGCTCGCAGCGGAAGTCGCGTTGCAACGCAATCAGGCAGCGCCCGCTTATCAGACGTATCTCGCCCTCGCGCGCGATACGCACGATCCCCGCTTCGCGCAGCGCGCAACCGAGATTGCAATCGCCGCACAAAGTCCCAACGATGCGCTGACGGCGGTCCAGCTCTGGCAGCAGTTCTCACCAAATTCGGAACGCGCCGCGCAGTTGAGCGCGTCGCTGCTGATCCTCTCCGGCAAGCCCGACGACGCCAAGCCTATCCTCGCCACCGAGCTCGCGAAAGTACCTGCTGAGCAGCGTGGCGACGCAATCCTTTCGCTGCAAATCCTGCTCTCTCGCGGCCCGAATCGCGTAGGCGGGTTGAATGTGCTGAAGGATCTGGTCAAGAACGATCTGGACCGGCCGGAAACGCAACTGGCGCTCGCCCGGCAGGAAATTGCCGCCGACGACCTGCCGGGCGCGAAGGCATCGCTTGAACAAGCGCTGAAATTGAAGCCGGACTACTTGCCCGCCGCGTTGACATTGGCGCGCATGGGGCCGAACGAACGCGACGAAGGTATTGCTTCGTTCGAGAAGTATCTCCAGAAGGATCCCAAGTCGCACGACGCGCGGCTTGCGCTGGCGCAACTGTATCTGTCGGCGGATCGTCTCGACGATGCCCAGAAGCAGTTCGAAAACATGCGCAAGAACGATTCGAAAGACCTGACGCCGCTGATGGCGCTCGCGCTGATCAACATTCAGAAGAAACAGCCGGACAAGGCGCAGGATTACCTGAAACAGTACGCGGCCGCAGCTGAAAGCACGCCGAACGCCGATCCGGGACAGGCTTATATCTATCTCGCGCAGTTGTCGCTGGAGAAGAAGGACGACGTAGCCGCGAACCAGTGGCTCGACAAGATTCCGCGTGCGAGCCAGCAGTATCTGCCGGCACAAGTCACGCGCGCGCAGATCCTCGCCTCGCACGGCAAGGTCGACGAAGCGCGTCAATTGCTGGGCAGCCTGCAGACATCGGATCCGCGCGATCTGGCGCTGCTCGCCCGTACCGACGCCGCCATGTTGTTCCAGGCGCAGCGATACCCAGAGGCGGAAGCGGCTTTGGCGAAAGCATCGGCGGCCTTCCCCGATGACCCGGACATTGCCTACGACTACGCCATGGCGGCCGAAAAGAACGGCCATTACGACGCCATGGAAACGCAGTTGCGCAAGCTGATGAAAGAGCAGCCGGACAATGCTCAGGCGTATAACGCGCTCGGCTATTCGCTCGTCGATCGCAATGAGCGTCTGGATGAGGCAGAGAAGTTGATCGAGAAGGCTGTGTCGCTTGCGCCGAATGACGCGTTCATCATGGACAGTCTTGGATGGGCGAAGTATCGGATGGGTAATCAGGCGGAAGCGGCCAGCATCCTGAAGAAAGCCTACGACCTGCAGCCGAACGCCGAAATTGGCGCTCATCTTGGCGAAGTGCAATGGAAGTCAGGGCAGCAGGACCAGGCGCGCAATACGTGGCGCCAGGCGCAAAAGCTCGAACCGGGCAACGACACATTGTTGAAGACGCTCAAACGATTCCAGGTGAACGACCTTTGAACTTGATTGCAACGAATTTCCTGAGTGGCCAGCGCGCACGTCGCGGCGTGCTGGCGCTGATGGCAGCGGGTGTGGTGGTGGTGTCGGGGTGCGCGATCAAACCGCGTGTGCCGAGTACATCGAATGCAGCAACCGCGGTGACTGCGCAGACCAGCCGCGCTTATCACGGGCGGTTCGCGGTCCAGTACAACGACCAGACCGGTCAGCAACGCAACGCGTACGGCAACTTCGACTGGCAGGAAACCGGAGACACCGTCACGCTGCAATTGCGTAATCCGCTTGGGCAAACGCTGGCTATTGTGACGTCGTCGCCGTCGTCGGCCACGCTCGAATTGCCGAACCGCGAACCGCAAACCGCCGATAACGTCTCCCAGCTGATGAGCAACACGCTGGGGTTTGCGCTGCCGGTCGAAGGCTTGCGTTACTGGTTGCAGCCATCGCCCGCGCCAACCTCACGGGCGCGCACGACCATGGATTCATCGTCGGAAAACGGCCGCCTGAAGGAAATCAAGCAGGACGGCTGGACCATCGACTACCTGGCTTACGCCGATGCGCCCGCCACTGGCGTCAAGCGCGTGAATCTGTCGCGCGCCGAACCGCCGCTCGACATCAAGCTCGTCCTCGACCAGTAACGTTTGCGCACCTTATAAGCATGTCGTCACCTCAATCGGGTTCATCGCGGGCGCCGCTGCGCCTGCCGGCCGACGTTTCCCTGCGCAATTGCCTCGCGCCGGCCAAGCTCAACCTGTTCCTGCATATCACCGGGCGTCGTCCGGACGGTTATCACGTGCTTCAGACGGTATTCCAGATGCTCGACTGGGGCGACCTGCTGCACTTCACCCGTCGCGACGATGGCGTGATTGCTCGCAAGACCGACGTTCCCGGCGTGCCGGAAGCCGATGACCTTGTTGTACGCGCTGCGCGTCTGCTGCAGTCGACGACAGGCACCCCCCTTGGCGTAGACATAGAAATTGATAAAATGCTGCCCATGGGCGCTGGTCTTGGCGGCGGCAGCTCTGACGCCGCGACTACGCTGCTTGCCCTGAATCGCTTGTGGGGCGTGGATTTATCGCGACAGGCGTTGCAGGATCTGGCGCTGAAGCTCGGTGCCGATGTGCCGTTTTTTGTCTTCGGGGAGAATGCTTTTGCGGAAGGCGTGGGCGAGGCGCTGCAGGCCGTCAATCTCCCGAAGCGCTTCTTCCTCGTGGTGACTCCTGCGGTGCATGTTCCAACCGCTGCGATTTTTTCAGAGAAAGGGTTGACGAGGAACTCAAAAGTCCTCACAATTACGGACTTCCTTGCACAACATAGTTCTGACACAGATTGGCCTGACAGCTTCGGCCGGAATGATATGCAGGCAGTTGTGGTTGAGAAGTACGCGGAAGTAGCTAAGGTGATTGAGTGGTTTTCGAATCTTTCACCTGCGCGAATGACCGGATCTGGAGCGAGCGTGTTTGCCGCTTTTCGTAGCAAAGCTGAAGCTGAGATGGCGCAAGCCAAACTCCCGGCAAGCTGGAAAAGCAAGGTGACCGAAAGTCTGGATTCGCATCCTCTCTTCACTTTCGCGTCGTAAAGTTTCGTTTTGACGGGTTTTTCTTACATTGCCCGGCAAGACTCAAAGTTAGTGTAGGGGAGTCGCCAAGTTGGTTAAGGCACTGGATTTTGATTCCAGCATGCGAAGGTTCGAATCCTTCTTCCCCTGCCATAATTTCCCGCGTTTTTCCTCTCGCCCCAGCCAAGAACAGGTGCACGATGAGCAGTGACGGCCTGATGGTATTCACTGGCAACGCGAATCCCGCGCTTGCTCAGGAAGTCGTCAAAATCCTTGGAATTCCTCTTGGCAAGGCAATGGTGAGCCGTTTTTCAGACGGCGAAATCATGGTCGAGATCCAGGAAAACGTGCGCGGCAAAGACGTGTTCGTGCTGCAGTCCACCTGCGCCCCGACCAATGACACGTTGATGGAACTCATGATCATGGTCGATGCGCTCAAGCGCGCATCTGCTGGCCGGATCACTGCAGCCATCCCGTATTTCGGTTACGCCCGTCAGGATCGCCGGCCTCGTTCGGCCCGCGTCGCCATCTCGGCGAGGGTCGTGGCGAACATGCTGGAAATTGCCGGTGTGGATCGCGTCATCACCATGGACCTCCACGCCGACCAGATTCAAGGTTTCTTCGACATCCCGGTCGACAACATCTACGCCACGCCCGTGCTGCTCGGCGATCTGCGCAAGCAGAACTACGAGAACTTGCTGGTGGTGTCTCCCGATGTGGGCGGCGTGATCCGCGCCCGGGCCTTGGCGAAGCAACTGAACACCGATCTCGCGATCATCGACAAGCGTCGCCCGAAGGCGAACGTCGCTGAAGTGATGAACATCATTGGTGAAGTGGAAGGCCGCACGTGCGTGATCATGGACGACATGGTCGACACCGCCGGCACGCTCTGCAAAGCAGCACAGGTTTTGAAGGAACGCGGCGCGACGAGGGTGTTCGCCTATGCCACGCACCCGGTTTTGTCCGGTGGCGCAGGCGAGCGGATTGCAGCGTCGGAAATCGACGAACTCGTTGTCACTGACACGATCCCCCTCTCCGACGAAGCGCGCGCATGTACGAAAGTGCGCGTCCTTTCGAGCGCGGGATTGCTGGCTGAGACATTCTCGCGTATCCGTCGCGGCGACTCGGTCATGTCGCTGTTCGCGGAAGGTTAAAAAGTATTTGCGGTTTGGCGGGGTCAAACCTCCGCTGAACTGCGTAATCGGTTCGGGCGAACGAAGGCCTGAACCGCTGCTCTGGGGCTGAACGCGAACAAGCGGACAGCCCCGTTTTCACTGCCTGGTCGCGGGCAGATTATGGAGTTGAATCATGAAAGTAGTCGCTTTTGAGCGCAATCTGCAAGGTACGGGTGCGAGCCGCCGCCTGCGTAACTCGGGCAAGACGCCGGGTATCGTATATGGCGCGAACGCTGAAGCTCTGGCTGTTGAGCTCGATCACAACGCCCTTTGGCACGCGCTGAAGAAAGAAGTTTTCCATTCGTCGATTCTCGAGCTGGAAGTGGCAGGCAAGACGCAACAGGTCCTGCTGCGCGATGTGCAATACCATCCGTTCAAGCAAATGGTTCTGCACGTTGACTTCCAACGCGTCGATGCATCGAAGAAGCTGCACACCAAGGTACCGGTCCACTTCTTGAACCAGGAAACGAATCCGGCCGTGAAGATCGGCGGCGCGGTTATCTCGCACGTTCTGAACGAAGTCGAAATCGAATGCCTTCCGGCCGATCTGCCGGAATTCGTCGAACTCGATCTGGCGAAGATTCAAGCCGGTCACACGCTGCACGTGAAGGACATCGTTTTGCCGAAGGGCGTTGCGCTGATCGCTCACCTCGAAGCAGAAAATCCGGTGATCGCTTCGGCGACCATCCCGGCTGCCGTCGTGTCCGACGAAGCTGCTTCGGGCACTGCTGCTCCGAGCGAAGGCGACAAGCCGGCTGCATAAGTCTGGCTAAAACCTGTCCGCTTGAGTCCGCTCGGGTCCGCCCGCAAGAGCGGACGAGGTGACCCGCCGTTGCTCTGCTCCGGCGGGTTTTTTTTGGCCTTTTTCCGGTGCGGTTGAAGTCGCTACGCCGCCAGGATTGAACATGATCAAACTGATCGTCGGGCTCGGCAATCCGGGCGCTGAATACACCGCGACCCGCCACAACGCCGGCTTCTGGTTCGTCGACCAACTGGCGCGCGATGCCGGTGCTTCGCTGCGTGACGAACGCCGGTTTCACGGTCACTACGGGCGTGGCCGGCTCAATGGTCAAGAGATTCATCTGCTCGAGCCGCAGACCTTCATGAACCGCTCGGGGCAATCGGTCGTGGCCGTGGCGCAGTTCTTCAAGATCCTGCCGGACGAGATCCTGGTCGCGCACGATGAACTCGATTTGCCGCCCGGCACGGTGAAACTGAAGCTCGGCGGCGGGAGTGGCGGGCACAATGGCCTGAAGGACATCTCCGCGCATTTGTCAGTGCAACACTATTGGCGCTTGCGAATTGGCATCGGGCACCCGCGTGATCTGATTCCCGAAGCGTCGCGGGCGGGCGCAAAACCCGATGTGGCGAATTTCGTGCTGAAACCGCCGCGCCGCGAAGAACAGGATGTAATCGATGCATCGATTGAACGCGCGCTCGCTGTCATGCCGATCGCCATCAACGACGGGATGGAGCGTGCGATGATGAACCTGCATCGCAACGCGCCGTAGCGTACTCGCAGCACCCCGTCCCGCGAGGGCAATCAGGGACAATTAAGGAGCGAATCTTGAGCCGTTTCTGGAGCGATATCGTCAATAAGCTGACGCCGTATGTGCCGGGCGAACAACCCGCGCTGGCGCGTCCCGTAAAGCTCAACACGAACGAGAATCCCTATCCGCCCTCACCTCGCGTAGTCGATGCAATCCGGCGCGAACTCGGCGACGACGGTGACTCGCTCCGCAAGTATCCCGATCCGACAGCGCATGCGTTGCGCACGGCTATCGCGCAGCATCACGGCCTGCGTGAGAACCAGGTGTTCGTTGGCAATGGGTCGGACGAGGTTCTCGCGCACACGTTCCAGGCGCTGCTCAAGCACGACAAGCCAATCCGTTTTCCCGATATCACGTACAGTTTTTATCCCGTGTATGCGCAGTTATACGGCGTAGCGGTCGACATAGTGCCGCTCAACGCGGACTTCGGTATTGACGTGGACGATTACCGCGCGCCTAACGGTGGCGTGCTGCTGCCCAATCCGAACGCGCCGACGGGCCGCGCGTTGCCGCTCGCCGAGATCAAGGTTTTACTCGCGGCGAATCCGGATTCAGTTGTCGTGATCGACGAGGCGTATGTGGATTTCGGCGCGGAATCGGCGGTGACGCTTATCGATGAAAATCCGAATTTGCTGGTCGTGCAGACATTGTCGAAAGCGCGTTCACTGGCGGGATTGCGCGTAGGGTTCGCACTCGGGCACGAAGCATTGATCGAGGCGCTGACACGCGTGAAGGATAGCTTCAATTCCTATCCGCTCGACCGCTTGGCGCAAGCCGCAGCGATCGCGGCCGTTGAAGACGACGACTGGTTTCGCGAAACCTGTGCGAAGGTCATCGCTAGCCGCGAGCGGCTGACGGCGGACCTGGAAGCGTTGGGCTTCGACGTGGTGCCGTCGGCTGCGAATTTCGTGTTCGCACGCCATCCGGATCATGATGCCGCCACGCTGGCCGCGCGTCTGAAGGAAAAGGAGATTTTCGTGCGGCATTTCAAGCTGCCGCGAATCGATCAGCATCTGCGGATTACTGTCGGCACCGATGCCGACTGCGACGCTCTGCTGGCAGCGCTGCGCGCGCTGCTCTAGGGACTGCCCAGGCAAGGGCGCCCGACGTTAAATCAAGCGTTAAATCAAGCGCCCTTCGCTTTCATCAACCCGTGATATTTCGCCATCAGCTGGATGGCGTTTTCCTCATGCGCCGGATCGCGCGGAATGCAGTCCACCGGGCACACTTGCTGGCATTGCGGTTCGTCGTAGTGGCCGACGCATTCGGTGCACTTGTTCGGGTCGATCACGTAGATGTCGATACCCATCGAGATGGCGTCGTTCGGGCACTCGGGCTCGCATACGTCGCAGTTGATGCACTCATCGGTAATGAACAGGGCCATGCTTTACTCTCTTCGCCCGGCATTTCAGCCGGCTTTTCGGTGCCCGCGCGCTCTGAATGAGCGCGCCTGGTGGGCGGCTGGAACGCTCACGGCACCGTTGGGTCTTGCGCAATCGGACCGACTTTGTCGTGCAAGCGCTTTTCCACTGATGGAAAAACAAACTTGGAGACGTCGCCGCCGAGTTGCGCGATCTCGCGCACGATCGTGCCCGAGATGAATTGATATTGATCCGACGGCGTCATGAACATCGTTTCGACGTCCGGCAACAGATAACGGTTCATGCCCGCCATCTGGAATTCGTATTCGAAGTCGGAAACCGCACGCAAGCCCCGCACGATCACGCGCGCATTGTTCTTGCGCACGAAATCCTTCAGTAGCCCTTTGAAGCTCATCACCTGTACGTTCGGATAATGGCCCAGCACCTCATGCGCTATATCGAGCCGTTCCGCCAAACTGAAAAACGGCTTCTTGTTGCGACTATCGGCGACGCCAACCACCAGCGTATCGAAAATACTCGATGCACGTCGCACGAGGTCTTCGTGACCGCGCGTGAGCGGGTCGAACGTTCCGGGATAAACGGCTACAACCATGGGGCATCTCCTCTTCTGAACCTTCTTCCGGTACGTCTTTCGCTGCAGATTGGGCCACTGCCGGCATCGACAAGACCAAAAGACTCTTCCGATACCGCATCGTCCGCCAAGTCCGCTAAGTCCGCTACGTGCATTGAGCCCCGTTCACAGTTGGCGGATATAACCCGGCCAAGCATTTGGGAACGCGCATTATTCCTCATTTTCGCGTCGCAGCAAATGATAGCGGACCGCGCCAGCCTTGCCTTCGCGAGTAACCGCCCATCCCGACAACGCCGGCGTATGCGCGGGATCGACGGGTTCACCCGATTCGATGTACAGCGCGCCGCCCGGCGACACCAGCGGCACGGCCAGTTCAATGGCGCGCTGGAGCATCGTGGTGTCTCCAAATGGGGGATCGAGGAAAACGGCATCGAAGGAATTCGGTGCGAGACCCGCAGCGAGCCGCAGCGCATCCGCTTCCACAATTTCGATGTTTTTCGCGGCCAGGCGCGTCTGATTCGCCTTCAGTTGCGCCACCGCGCGGCCGCTGCGTTCGACCATCAGCACGCGTAGCGCGCCGCGCGAGGCCGCTTCGAAGCCCAATGCGCCGCTGCCGGCAAATAGATCGAGGCAACGCTTGCCATCGAGCGACTGGCCCAGCCAGTTGAACAGCGTCTCACGAACCCGGTCCGGCGTCGGACGCAGGCCGTCCAGGCTCAGAACCGGCAGTGGCGTGCGTTTCCACTCGCCACCGATGATCCGGATGGAATGCGCCTTGCCGCCGCGCGACGGCGCGGCTTCGCGGACTTTTGGCGCGCGCTCGGCGGTACGCTCGGGGCTGCGTTCGCGGTTTCGCTCGGGATTTCGCTCTAATGTGCGGGTGATCGAGGAACGGGACATGGACGTGCGCGGGGCGTGGTGCGTGATACGTGGGTAGAGGCGGCGGGGTGACCCGCGCGGGCCGGGTGAGAACGTAATCGGCTTGCAAC
>DASYLW010000076.1:0-12564 GCA_036009385.1 Caballeronia sp. | reverse complement strand
CCCGAAAGCATTGTCGTGCCGGAAATATATTAAGCCTTGAGGGTGCTAGCAGTGGCAGGTCTTGTCAGCCATGGCATGGACTTGCGGCGGGTTGACATCGCTACGATCCACTTGATCGTGGCGATGCCTGAAGACCGCTTGAAACATGTATTGCGAACTCTTCATGACCACGACGAACGTCACTTGCATCAGGTTGAAATCGAGCGTCACCATCAGGCGCATCAAAACCAACAGCGGTAGTACGACGGCGGGTCGGTAGAGTTGTCGTTCGATTAAGGCTTTCATGACGGCTCCCGTATCCATAGTTTTATTCTACGGACCGGGAGCCCCCGGATAAACCCTCTGTAGTCGAAGACACTTGTCGCGCGTTTTGAACAATCGCGCTGACGGTGCTGCGATTGCTGCTCAGCGCGGCTTTAGCGCGACGCTACGCTAGCATCTGAAGCGGACGCCACCGGTGCGGCAGGCGCAGCCGGCATGTCTCCCCAGCCACCACCCAATGCGCGGATCAGGTTCACCGTCGACGTTGCCTGCACGCCCGCCAGTTGCACCGCTGCGCGCTGCGACTGCAGCACGGTACGCTCGGCATCGATCACATCGAGGTAATTGACCGCACCTTCGGTGTACTGCGAACGGGAGAGCTGGGCTGCCCGGTTCGACGCGCTCACCGCTTCAGCTTGCGTGCGCGTCTGGTCCTGGAGGATGCGCAGGTCCGAGAGGTTGTCCTCCACTTCCTGGAACGCCACCAGCACCTGCTGCCGATAATTCGCGACATCCTCTTCATAGATCGCGCGTGCGTTCGCAAGATTGCCCTTGCGCCGGCCGCCATCGAAGATCGGCAAATTGAGCGCCGTGCCCGCGAACGGTCCAAGCAGGAACGTACGGCTCGACCAGTTGAAGAGATCGCCCAGCGTCGCCGATTCGAATCCACCCGAACCCGTTATGTTGAGCGACGGGAAAAACGCCGCCTTCGCCACGCCGATACGCGAATTCGCCGCTGCCATTGCACGCTCGGCCGCCGAGATATCCGGACGGCGTTCGAGCAGCGATGAAGGCAAGCCCGGCGGAATCTTGATATCGACCGGCGTCAGCGGGTTGGCCGCCATCGAGAACTGCGACGCTGACTTACCGAGCAGCACCGCAAGACTATGCTCGGACGCAGCACGCAAGCGCTGAACCGTCATGGCGTCAGACTTCGCAGTGGCAAGTTCTGACCTGGCCTGCGCCACGTCCAGCTCGCTGATCTCGCCTTCGTTAAAGCGGTTTTGCACGAGCTTCAAAGCCTGCTCGCGCAGCGTGACGGTGCGCGTAAAGACATCGCTTTCCGAATCGAGCTCACGCAGGTTGAAGTAGTTCTGCGCCACGTCCGCCTGCAACGCGAGTTGCACGGACAGGAACAGCGCTTCGCTTTGCTCGGTGTCGGCGTTCGCGGCCTTCACCGAGTCCGACACGCGGCCGAACAGATCCACTTCATACGACGCACTAGCCTGCGCACGCCACAAAGTCTGTGCCTGTACGTTCCCGTTGGCGGGAAGGAACTGCGACGCCGGCGAAAGCTTCTCGCGCGTCGGACCAAAGCCTGCGTCCAGCGTCGGGAACAAGCCTGCTCTCGCCGTCTGGTTGATCGCGCGCGATTCCTTCACGCGTGCAGCCGCTGCTTTCAGGTTCTGGTTCGCCTCCAGCGCCTGATGCTCCAGGTCGTTGAGCGTGGGGTCGTTGAAGACTGTCCACCATTCGCCGCGCAGCACCTGCTCCGACGGCTGCGCCGTCTTCCACGTGCCTTGTTCAGAGGGCGACAACGCCGCGTCTTGCGTTGGTTCGTGCGGCGTTTCCTTGAAGGCTGCCGGTGCGCTTACGTCGGGCTTCGTGTAGGTCGGTGCGAGCGAGCAGCCCGCGACGACCAGCAACGATCCAAGTAACGCCGACAACCCCAGCCATCGCTTTGTATTCAACATTTTCATTTCAATCTCTCTCATGCTTCAACTGAAGCATTGACACCGCGCATGTGCGGATTGTGGCCATGCTTGTCGACGAGATGTTCGCCGCCAGCCAGCTTTCTCAACAGCACATAAAACACCGGCGTGAGCATCAGGCCGAACAGCGTCACGCCGAGCATGCCGAAGAACACCGCCACGCCCATTGCATGACGCATTTCCGAACCCGCGCCCGACGACAGCACGAGCGGCACCACGCCCATGATGAAAGCGATCGACGTCATCAGGATCGGCCGCAGACGCAGACGGCTGGCTTCAATTGCTGCCTCCACAATGGAACGTCCCTGCATTTCCAGCTCTCGCGCAAATTCCACGATCAGGATGGCGTTCTTCGCCGACAGCCCCACCAGCACCATCAAGCCGATCTGCGTAAAGATGTTGTTGTCGCCCTTCGTGAGCCACACGCCGACCAGCGCAGAAAGAATGCTCATGGGCACAATCAGGATCACAGCGAGCGGCAGCGTCAGGCTTTCATACAACGCAGCCAGCACGAGGAACACGAGCAGCACGCTGATCGGGAACACCCACATGGCCGCATTGCCCGCGAGGATCTGCTGATACGTCAAATCGGTCCATTCGAACTTGATGCCGCGCGGCAGCGTTTCAGCCGCAATGCGTTCTACCGCAGCCTGTGCCTGGCCCGACGAGTACCCCGGAGCCGGACCACCGTTGATGTCGGCAGAGGTGTAGCCGTTGTAGCGCACCACCATTTCGGGACCATAGGTCGGCGTCACCTTGACGAGCGACGACAACGGCACCATCTCGCCATTCGCGTTACGCGTCTTGAGCAGACCGATGTCCTCCGAACTCGAACGGAACGGCGCATCCGCCTGCACCCGAACCTGATACACGCGGCCGAAGCGGTTAAAGTCGTTCACATACAACGAGCCGAGATACACCTGCATCGTGCTGAATACATCGGTGACGGATACACCCAGTTGCTTCGCTTTCACCCGGTCCAGATCCACGTTCAGTTGCGGCACGTTGATCTGATAGCTCGAGAACGTCGGTCCCAGTTCAGGCGCCTGCGATGCACGCTTGATGAACGCCTGCGTAGCGTCGTTCAGTGCGGCGTAGCCGAGTGCACCACGGTCTTCCAGTTGCAGCTTGAAGCCACCCAGCGTCCCGAGTCCCAGCACCGGTGGCGGCGGGAACACAGCGATGAACGAACCCTTGATTGCCGCGTATTTCTGGTTCAGCGAGCCCGCAATGGCACCCGCCGAAAGTGCTGCGCCCTTACGCTCGCCGAACGGCTTGAGCGTGACGAACACAATGCCGGCGCTCGACGAATTCGTGAAACCATTCACCGACAAGCCCGGAAATTCCACCGCGCTTTGAACGCCCGGCGTCTTTCTCGCGATGTCCGTCATCTGGCGAATCACGGCCTCCGTACGATCGAGCGACGCGCCGTTGGGCAACTGCGCAAAGCTGATCAAATACTCTTTGTCCTGCGCCGGCACGAAACCGCCGGGCACGACCTTGCTCATCAGCACAGCGCCGCACAGCAGCACGATATACACGCCCATCATCAGCGCTTTGCGGTTGATGACGCCCGTCACGCCTTTGCCGTAGTTCTCCGAACCACGCTTGAAGACCTTGTTGAACTGGCGGAAGAAACCACCGAACACACGATCCATGCCGCGCGTCAGCCAGTCCTTCGGTTCGTTATGGCCCTTCAGCAACAAGGCAGCCAGCGCCGGCGACAAGGTCAGCGAATTGAAGGCCGAGATCACCGTGGAAATGGCGATGGTCATGGCGAACTGCTTGTAGAATTGACCCGTCAATCCAGACATGAACGCGAGCGGCACGAACACAGCCGTCAGCGTTAATGCAATGGCGATAATCGGCCCGCTCACTTCGCGCATGGCCTGATAGGTCGCCTCTCGCGCCGATAACCCCGCCTCGATATTCCGTTCAACGTTCTCCACGACCACGATCGCATCGTCCACCACGATCCCGATTGCCAGCACCATCCCGAACAATGACAACGCGTTGATCGAGAAGCCGAAAGCCAGCAGCAGCGAGAACGTACCGATGATCGACACCGGCACAGCCAGCAACGGAATAATCGACGCGCGCCAGGTTTGCAGGAACACGATCACCACCAGCACGACCAGCGCGATGGCTTCAATCAGCGTATGGATCACCGCTTCAATACTCGAGCGCACGAACTGCGTCGGGTCATAGACGATCTCATAGTCCACGCCCGCCGGCATATCAGCCTTCAGTTCCTTCATGGTCTGGCGGACCTGATCGGAGATCTGCAGCGAGTTCGCACCCGGTTGCTGGTTGATCGCCATCGCGACCGCCGACTTGTTGTCGAGCAGCGAACGCAAGCCATATTCCGATGCCGCCAACTCGACCCGCGCCACATCGCTCAGATGCGTGACTGCGCCGTCAGGCGAGGTCTTGAGCACAATGTCCCGGAACTCCGCTTCGGTCTGCAGACGGCCTTGCGCATTCACGTTCAGTTGCAACGGCACGTTCGACGACGTCGGCGACGCACCAATCACGCCGGCGGCGACCTGCACGTTCTGCTCGCGGATTGCATTGACCACGTCGGTTGCCGTCATGCCACGCTGAGCGACCTTTTGCGGATCGAGCCAGATGCGCATCGAGTAATCGCCCGAGCCCCACAGCTGCACCTGCCCCACGCCCTGGATGCGCTCAAGCCGGTCCTTCACGTTGATCAACGCATAGTTGCGCAGATACGTCATGTCGTAGCGGTCATTGGGCGAGTTCAAGTGAACCACCATGGTGAGCGTAGGCGACGACTTGATGGTCGTCACGCCGAGCCGCGTCACGTCTTCCGGCAGGCGCGGCAGCGCTTGCGCCACGCGGTTCTGCACCAGTTCCTGCGCCTTGTCCGGGTCCGTGCCGAGCTTGAACGTCACCGTGATGTTCAGGTTGCCGTCGCTGTTGGCCTGCGACTGCATGTACAGCATGTCTTCCACGCCGTTGATCTGCTCTTCCAGTGGCGACGCCACGGTTTCGGCGATCACCTTCGGATTGGCACCCGGATATTGCGCATGGACGACCACGGACGGCGGCACGACTTCCGGATATTCGGAGATCGGCAGCTTGAACATGGCGATGATGCCCGCCAGCAGGATGAGCACCGACATCACACCGGCAAAGATCGGGCGGTCGATGAAAAACTTGGAAATGTTCATGACGTTTTCTTTATCTGCATGAGAGGCTGGGCGCGCGTAAGCACCGGCCGGTCTGTTCTGTCAGGAACGAACCCGCCACGTACCACGCACACGAGGAGCCGCTGTTAAGCGCTTATAAACCCGTCTTGCAAAGCGCGTCTTATGAAGCGTCTTTGGCCGGCAACGCACTCGCCATTGCTACGGAGTTGGCCTTCACCACATCGTTCGGACGTACGCGCTGCAGACCGTTCACTACGATCCGCTCGCCCGGCTGCAAGCCCTTCACAATCACACGCATCCCTTCACTCAAGGTGCCGGGCGTGATTTCGCGATACTGCACGCGGTTGTCCGCGTCGACGACCATCACGAACTTCTTGTCCTGGTCGGTCCCGATCGCGGCATCGTCGATCAGCACAGCGGGATGCGGCGTGCCTCCGCCCACCTTGATGCGTGCATAGAGACCTGGCACCAGCGAAGCGTCGGCGTTATCGAAACGTGCCCGCACGCGGATCGTGCCTGAACCCGTATTAAGCTGGTTATCGACGGACGCGACCTTGCCTTCGCGCGAGAAACCCTCTTCATTCGCGAGACCGAGCGAGACCGGCACGCTGGCACGCGAGTCGCGGCTCAGGTAGCGCAGGTAGGTTTGTTCATCGACGTCGAACGAGGCGTAGATGGGCGACACCGACACCAGCGTGGTCAGCAGCGGCGCGCTGGAGCCCGTCGACACGATGTTGCCGACCGTCATTTCCGCACGCGACACACGCCCCGACACCGGCGCCGTGATCTGCGTGTAGGTCAGGTTGATCTTCGCCGTCTCAAGCGCCGCTTGCGCAGCCTTCAGGTTCGCTGCAGCTTCGTGCGAAGCGTTTTGCTTCTCGTCGTAATCACGCTTGGCAATAGCGTTATCCGCCAGCAAGCGCTCCGCGCGCGCGGCGTCGGTCGATGTATAACCGTTGCGAGCTTGCGCTGCCGCGAGTTGCGCAGCAGCTTGATCAACGGCTGCCACGTACGGCCGCGGGTCGATGGTAAAGAGCGCATCCCCCTTCTTCACCAGCGCGCCATCGGCAAAATGCACGGCTACGATAGTCCCCGGCACGAGCGGACGGATCTCGACCTTGTCGACCGCTTCCATGCGGCCCGAATAGTTCTGGTAGTCGGTGATGGTCTTCGACACCACCGTGGCGACGTCCACTTCCATGGCGGGCGCCGACGGCTTCACGGCAGCTTCAGCACCGTTCACCGGCAGATCGCCGCGGCCGAAACCATGCATTGCAGTGAATGTTCCGATGCCTGCGACGACCAGCGCGGCGCCTAGCGCGACGGTAAGACGTTTGCGAGTGATGGACATGCGTTGCTCCGGTTAAGTCGTTGAGATTGTTTGAATTTTTTGAGTGTCGCGAACTGGCGCAACCGGCGCGGCGGTCTGCACACGAAGCCGTTTCTTGAAGAACGCGACGAGGTCGGCGAGTGCCGCCGGGTCCGCTGCAAGCGCGTTATGCGAGGCATTGACGTGCCGCGTGACTTCCGTTGGCACACCTGCCGCGATTAGTTCGCCCGCATATTTCTCTGCCTCGATATGCAACAGGTCATGCTGGGCGCTCGCGATCAGCGCAGGCGGCAGACCGGCAAGACGCCGCGATTCCAGCGGCGCTGCATACGGATGAAGCCGTTGTGATGCGTTCGGCAAATACGCGCGATAGCACTGCGCGCACTCCGTCATGCAGATGTCCGGCGAGCGCACCTTGTTCTCGTCGGCCATGCGCGTCATGCTTGGGTCCAGCAACGGTGCGAGCAGCGCTTGCGCCAGGATCACGATGTCGCCGCGGTCCCGCGCGATGGCCGCCACACACGTAGCCAGGTTGCCGCCCGCATCGTGCCCCGCGACTCCGATGCGGTTTGCATCGGCTCGTTGCGCACGAGCATTCGCCACTGCCCATTGCGCCGCCCGATAAGCATCTTCGAGCGCCGCAGGAAACGGGAAAGCCGGTGCCAGTGAATAGCCCACCGAAATGACCCACGCTGCCGTATCCCGGGCAATGGTGCTGGCGGTGACGTCGGCATCATCCAGCGTGCCGCGCACGAAGCCGCCGCCGTGAAAATAAAGCACGACGGGCAGGACAGTACCGTCCGAGGCGGGGCGATAACTGCGCAGGGTTATAGGTTGCGCATGTCCCGCGATTCGAACATCCTCTATGCAGAGGCCCAGATCCAGCGTCGATGCCATGGTTATTTCAGCGCGTCCGCGCCATCCCACCCGAGTTGCGATGGAACGAATTTTGGGGGCAACGACATTTGAAATAAATGCCTATAATCCGGCAACACAATTCGGTCGTACCGAACAATCGCGATTGAAACTGCCCATTCCTGTCTGAGCGGCATCCTTATTCCAGGAGCTGCAAAGCACTGACGGTGAGAGAAAAATGGACCGGCTACAAGCTATGCAGGTGTTTACAAGAGTCGTCGACACCAATAGTTTTTCACGCGCAGCAGACACGCTGGACATGCCGCGCGCCTCGGTGACAACGATTATTCAGAACCTCGAAGCGTTCCTCAACGTGCGTCTCCTGCAACGCACGACACGGCGCCTGAACCTCACACCGGACGGCGCCGCGTATTACGAGCGCTGCGTACGGATTCTCGCGGACATAGAGGAAACCGAGAGTTCGTTCGCCAACACCGGCAAGGGCCCGCGCGGTAAATTGCGAATCGATATGCCGGGTTCCATCGGGCGCATGATCGTCATGCCCCAGCTTTGCGAATTCCACACGCGTTATCCGGATATCGAGTTGATGATCGGTTTCGGCGACAAACCGGTCGACCTGATTCAGGAAGGCGTGGACTGTGTCATTCGCGTGGGAACCTTGCAGGATTCGAGCCTGGTGGCGCGGCGGATCGGCGTGTTTCAGGGCCTGACCGCGGCAAGTCCCGAGTATCTCGAACTTCATGGCGTGCCGCATACCATCGACGATCTGCAGCAGCACACTGCCGTGAATTATTTTTCCAGCCGCACTGGCCGTGTGATGGACATGGATTTTGTCGTCGATGGAAAGTCCATCGACGTGAAAATGCGCGGGAAGATCGCCGTGAACGACGCCGAGGCTTATATTGCGTGCGGTGTCAAAGGAGTAGGAATTGTCCAGATTCCCCGCTTCATGGCCCTTCCGCATTTGCGCTCCGGAGAACTGATCGAGGTTCTGCCGCAGTGGAAACCGTTGCCCATGCCCATTTCGGTGGTTTATCCGCATAACCGGCATTTGTCGCCCAAGGTGCGGGTTTTTGTCGACTGGGCTGCTGAGTTATTTGAACGGTGTCCTCTGCTTTCCGGCCAGGAAGACGCCGAGCAGCGCTGCCTGCCGACGGCCGCACCGGCGAAATCTATCGTCAAACATGGCACGCCGGATGTTGCCGGCACCGCCGAGGTAGTCGTTTAGTTTT
Organism: Caballeronia sp.; assembly: GCA_036009385.1. Classification (GTDB taxonomy): domain Bacteria; phylum Pseudomonadota; class Gammaproteobacteria; order Burkholderiales; family Burkholderiaceae; genus Caballeronia. The sequence continues at coordinate 3,980 of DASYLW010000076.1, read as the reverse complement.
GCTTGAGGCTCGTGCGATCGGGCCTCTCTTCAAAGCCTTCCAGTCCTTTTCGACCCTCATGCGGGTAAGGGCTTAGGTCCCTTTCGCCAATACCGGTTTCGTCGCAAAAGCCCTTTCCATAAGGGCTTTCGCGATTATTCGCGTAGCGCGACAAATCTTTTCGCTTAACGGCCATTTATCCGCGGCGCTTGCTTGGCTACATTTCGTCGTGTCGCAGCGCGGCTTGTCGGTTAGTCAATGTCATTGCCTAGACTCATCGCCTAGATTCATTGCCTAGATTCATTGCTTAGGTCAAGGCCCGCTGCCCCGCTATCAGTCCGATAGCATCGACCACGTTCGGTGCTTGTCGAAATGAACCGACAGGAGCAGCACGCATGAAAACCGCAATCGCAACTCTCTCGCTTACCGCTATCTCAGCCATCGTTTCCACGACCGCGTTCGCTGACGGCGGCATTGGGCACGCAGGCACGTATCAAACAGCGGTAGCTACCAAAAGCACCATGACACGCGCGCAAGTCCGCGCCGAGTTGGCGGCATCCTACGCAAACGGCACGCTGCCCGCGCTCAACCGCAACACCTACCCCGAGCGCAGCATGGCGGGGATCGCAATTGCTGAGCAGCAGGAACAACGCGCACGCGACGCCGCAGCGGCAGAACAGCGCAACCGTGGAATCGTCGAGTTCGCGAACGGGTCCGTGACGCAAAGCGGCAACGCCCACGTCCAGTAAATAAAGGAGTCCATCATGAATGAATCAGTACCCCTTGAAAATTTCTCCGCGCTCGACGACTGGCTTCCGGAAGCAGTGCAATGGCAACCATACCGCCCGCAAGCAATGCGCGAGCGCCAGACGATGGAATGGGCGGACTAGGCGGCAATTTGAACGATTCAGCGCTGGATTCGCGCGGACCATCATGTCCGCGCCAGCGCTATTCACGTAAGCGTGCAGCAATGCGTTTGAGCGGCTGATCTCGGATGTAAGCGACCAGCCGCTTATGCTTCAACCACACGCGCCCACTTCGCCGCATGCGGTACAGAAGTCGCAACCGTCCTTGCGGATCATGGCATTCGCGCCGCACGTCGGGCACTTGCGGCCAGGAATGGGTAGCAAAGCATGCGGGTTGGCGGCATCTGCGTTGTCCTCCACAACCGCGGTGATATCGTCATCGCCGGAATCGGGCGGGGCCGATCCAAGAGTCGCCTGCGCGCTGTCATGCCGGCGCTGCGCCAGTACGCGCGATGGAACCTGACCGCCCTCGATATCGAGGAAACCTCGCCGGTGCAGGATCTGCTGGATCGCATACGCAAGCGCCGCGACCTCCGAATCGTGCCAGCGCGGTGCTTTGTGCCCGCCGGGCCGTTCGACGTCGCCCAGCCGCACCTGTCCGCGATCCCACGATACCTTGCGCATATCCTGCAGGTTGCGCGCGACAAAACCACCCCGCGCCGCCAGCGACAACGACCGCATCGTCGCCGTGATCCACTGCTGCGACTCGTCGCGCTGCCCTGTCGGGATGAAGAACTCGATGGGCCGCTCGATGGTGACATCTTCGCCGCCCAGCCGCCCGGTAATCTCCATGAACGACACCGCCACGTAAAGCGACTTCTTGCCGGCCTGGGTGAGGTACTCCACCTTCTCGATGATCGCCGGCAACTCGCCGCGCGGACGATGATCGACCGCAATGCGCAACGGGTCCAGCCGAACCTCGGCATCCGACGCGTCCGAAGGATCGGATGCGTCGCTCGCGGGCGCCTCCGGCGTCACCGACAGCACAGCCCCGAGCGTATCGTTAGGCCTGTAGGTGGCCAGTCCTTTCAGGCCCCGGTGCCACGCGTCGAAGTAAAGGTCCTTGAACTTATCGAACGGATAATCGGCCGGTACATTGACCGTCTTCGAAATGGAGGTATCGACGAAAGGCTGCACCGACGCCATCATTTCCAGATGGTCGTTAGCGGACATATCGAGTGCGCTAACGAAATACTCCGGCAACGCCTTTACGTTCCCGCCCAGCTCGCGATACAAGCGGTAGGCATGGTCTTCCACCGTGAATGATTGCCGGCTGCCGTCGGCCATACGCTTGGTCCGCTGATAGGTCCACGAGAACGCCGGTTCGATGCCGTTCGACGCGTTGTCCGCAAACGCCAGGCTCACGGTGCCCGTTGGCGCAATGGAAAGCAGGTGGCTGTTGCGAATGCCGTCGCGATGAATCTCCTCCTTGATGTCATCCGGCAGGCGCGACGCGAAAGTGCCTGTTTCGAGGTACTTTTGCGCATCGAACAAGGGGAACGCACCCCGCTCGCGAGCCAGTTCAACCGACGCGCGATACGCTTCGTCGCGCATGGTCCGCGCCACGCGTGTCGCAAAGTCGCGGCCCTCCTGCGAGTTGTAGCGCACGCCGAGCATGACGAGCGTGTCGCCGAGACCCGTAAAACCTACGCCTATGCGCCGTTTCGCCTGCGCTTCCTGGTCTTGCTCGGGTAGCGGCCAGAGCGTTACGTCGAGCACATCGTCAAGAAAACGGACCTGCGTGCGGGTGCTTTTCGCCAAGCCGTCCCAGTCGAATACCGGCGTTCCTCCGTGACGCTGCGCGAACGGTTCACGCACGAAACGTGTCAGGTTCAACGGTCCGAGGTTGCAGCAGCCGTACGCGGGCAACGGTTGCTCGCCGCAGGGGTTCGTTGCGCGAATGGTCTCCACGGCACGCAGGTTGTTGTCGTCGTTCATGCGCGATACGAACACCACCCCTGGCTCCGCGACGTCATAGGTCGAGCGCATGATGGTGTCCCACACTTCCCGCGCCCGCACTTCCCGATAGATCCACAGGCCGTCGTCACGCTGCCGTGCATCCGCCGATGCCTTGAACGAAGGCGACGGTTCAGCGCGATGCACAAGTTGCCACGGGGTATCGTCAGCAACGGCCTGCATGAATTCATCGGTCACCGCCACCGACACGTTGAAGTTATTCCAGCGCCCTTTCACATGCTTTGCCGCGATAAATTCAAGCAGGTCAGGATGCGAGCAATCCAGAATGCCCATCTGCGCGCCGCGCCGCGACCCGGCGCTTTCAACGGTCCGGCATGACGCGTCGAACACATCCATGTAACTGCACGGCCCCGAAGCCGACGATCCCGTGGAATGCACGCGTGCACCCTTCGGACGGATGGCGGAAAAGTTGTAACCCACACCGCCGCCGCGCCGCATGGTTTCGGCTGCCTGAAGCAAGGCCACGTATATGCCGGGCAAGCCGTCCTCGTCCACGCCCTGGATGGCGTCCCCTACCGGTTGCACGAAGCAGTTGATGAGCGTTGCCTGGATACCCGTGCCGGCGGCGCTCATGATCCGGCCGGCTCCGAGGGCGCCACGCTGGAAATTCTCGAAGAATTCGTTCTCGACTTGCTTTCGCCGCGCCTCGGGTTCGGCGAGCGCCACGCCTCGCGCGACCCGCCGGTAAATATCGTCAATGCGCGTTTCATCACCCTTCGCATACTTTTCCAGCATGACGTCGATGGAAAACTGCTGCGGTGAAACGGTGATCTTCAAGTCGTCTTCAGCCATGTCCTGTCCTTGTGTCCAGCGGATTGTTGCGTTGCACCGGAATGCCGGAGCGCGCCTCGCCGGCCGCATTCCACCCAAATTACACCTTTCGGAGTAGTCCCGCCGGAGGAGCGGCACGGAGTCGCGTCCTCCCAACGGCGAATGGGCGGCACAGCGCGCAGTCCCTAATCTTGCAGTCGATTCTTCACTAAACGCAAATTTTAATCGACAGACAAGCACGATGACTGCCGCACGCAAATCGCAAGCCACCCAAGCCGTCCACGATGCATCGACCGCCGACCCGCGCGCCTGGCGCGTGCTGTGGACGAGCACCTTCGCGTTCACCATCTGCTTCGCGATCTGGATGATGTTCGCGATTCTGGGCATTCCGCTGAAGACCCAACTGGGTCTCTCCGATACCGAATTTGGCCTGATCGCCGCCACCCC
>DASYLW010000075.1:0-17063 GCA_036009385.1 Caballeronia sp. | reverse complement strand
TGCAAGGAACGCTGCGTTTGCGCGCCCCAGAGTTTTGCGTTCGGCACGGCGATTTCGCCGAAAGTGTCCTTCTCGAGTCTTACGTCGTCCGTCATGGCTTCATGCTCCTTCGGCTTGCTTCAGGTTCGGGGTTGAATCGGGCCCTGCACGTTTCAGAATCTAAAACTCAAAGCTGCGAGTCGACGGGCAGCAACATGAACAGACCCGTCAACACGTTGCGATAAAGGCCCGCTTGCGGGTCGAAATTGTAGGTCCGCGCTTGACCATCGTCCTCGGTGGTCCAGACGAGCGGGGACATCGGCGAGCCGGTGTTCTTCAGGCCCGCGAGCACCGCGGGCGAAGCGAGCTCCACCTGGTACGCCCTCGCCGGCGCAATGCCGGCATCGAACAGTCGTGCTCCTTCGCCCGCGATTTGCCGGTTGTAGATCACCAGCGCGAGTTCCGTATTGAGCGACGCCGAGCGCGGGTCCAGGTTCATCGACCCGATCACGAGGATACTGCGATCGATCATATAAGCCTTGGCATGCAGGCTTGCGCGCGATTGCGAGCCGAACAGCCCGGCGCGCGGCCGTCCGTCGCCGTCGGCCTGCACTGGCTTGAACTCGTATAACTCTACGCCGGCCTTGAGCATTGGCACGCGATACGGCGCATAGCCCGCCTGCACCGCAACGGCGTCGGTGGCAGCCAGCGAATTGGTCAGCACTTTGACCTTCACGCCACGCCCCGTGATGGCGGCAAGCGCCTTCACGCCGGCGTCGTGCGGCACGAAATACGGCGAGATGATCAGCACCTCGCTGCTCGCCTGGTTGGCCAGCTCAATCAGGCGCTGCATGGGCGGGCTTTTGTAGTCCTTGTCGGGATGCTCGATCTTCACCGGCGAATCGGCAACGAACTCCGTGCGCGTCCAGGTCAAACCCAGGTCGCCCCGGGCTATCTGCTGCGCAATCGGCGTGGCGTTGAGCGGCTTGGCGTTCAGCGGATCGGCCTGTTCTTTCCAGTGCTGACGCAGGTCGTCGCGGGTTTTGTCGAGATCGGCGGGATCGAATTTTTGCTTGTTCAGCGCGCGCAGCGGATACGCAATCGAGCTATTCCAGTAGTCGTCGAAACTCGCCGATATCTCTTGCGTCACGGGCCCCGCCACGAACACATCGAGATCGCGGAACTGCAGGGTCGGGCTCGCGCTGAAGTATTCATCGCCAAGGTTGCGGCCGCCCACGATCGCGATCTGGTTGTCCGCGATCATCGCCTTGTTGTGCATCCGGCGCGTGAAATGGTCGACGTTCGTGAACAGGTTGCGCGTACGTTCGCCGAAACTCCGGGTCGCGCTGCCGAACGGGTTGAACACGCGGATATCGATGTTGTCATGCGAATTGAGCGCAGCCATGATCTGGTCGATGTCCTTGAAATTCAGGTCATCGACGAGCATGCGCACCTTGACTCCGCGATCCGCCGCGTAAAGCGCCGCGCCGAGCAGCAGCTTGCCCGTGTTGTCCTCGTTCGCAATGTAGTACTGCATGTCGAGCGTCTTGGTCGCCGCGCGGGCGAGCGCGATGCGGGCCTGCAGCGCCTCGGTGCCGGTGGGAAGCAGCCGCACGCCGGATGCATCCGGATGCGCGGCTTCTTTCGGCACGAGCGCGGTACGCAAGGGGGTGTCGGCGGTGGCGGAGAGCGCGTACGTGGCGGGACGGTCGAACGCGGTTGCAGGCGGACGCGTGGCGCAGGCGGCGAGCGCCAGCGCCGTGAGCGCGGCGGCGACGAACGACAGGCCGCGCGACAGCGGTTGGGCGCGCCTGGCCTTCGCGGAGGTCGCCGGCCAGGATGAAACCTGTCCTGCTCGCGTGCGCTCTGTGCGCCCGCCGGGGTGCTGGCCTTGTGCGGTTTGAGATATACATGAGCGAGAGAACTGCCTGCTGCTTTCCGACACGTCCATTCCTCTTGTTTGCCCGAGCGATTTTTCTGAACTGCTTGCGGTTGTTGCGCACGCAGTGGCCGTGTGCGGAGCCGGATCTTGCGGGAGCGCACCTAAGGATCATGCGCGGTTATTTTATGGGAAATCGGCTACGGACACGGCGGAAGGGTCGATTTGCGCAAAAGCGGAGGGGGCGGCGAAGCGGGAACGCGCGAGGTCTGCGACGCTTGCTCGAGTCCTTTCTGGCGGCGGGCATCGAATCATTGAACGCTGGATTGACGGCCACGAGGAACCGCGTTTTTACCCATGCGTGGACGAAAAAAAGCCCGCTTCGACGAAGCGGGCCTAATACCCCTGCTACTGGATGAAATCTCAAGGAGACGGCTTGATCGTATCTGTGCGCAGCTCCGATTCCAACCAACAATGTCTGCTTAACTTATGGCAGAGCGCTCTTGGCAAGCGCTTCAAGCCGTATGCCGGGGCGCCGGTCCCGATTGGCCGGGTTCAAGCGCGCCGCGCGTGACCAGACGGCGGCTCATGCGGTCGAAGCGAAGGGTCATCAGCACCGCGACGCTCGCGAGTCCCGCAGCCAACCCCCACCACAAACCCTTCGTGCCACCGTCGAAGTGAAACGCCAGCATGTAGCCCGTTGGAAAGCCGATGCCCCAATAACCGAGCGCCGCCGCGAGCATGGGGACGCGCGTGTCCTTGAGTCCGCGCAGCACGCCCGAGGCGACTGTCTGCATGCCGTCGACGATCTGGAACACAGCCGCCACGCCCAGCAGCGACGCGGCCAGCGCAACGGTCTGGGCGTTCTTCGGGTCGTTGAGATGGAGATACAGCCCGACGATAGCGTGGGGCGCCAGCACCAGCACGCAGCCCGACATTGCCATGAACGCCACGCCCAGCGCGATCGCCACGAAGCCGGCGTGGCGTGCCGCCAGCGGCTGCCCCGCGCCGATCCAGTACCCGACGCGCACGTTTGCCGCCTGACCGATGGCGAGCGGCACCATGAACGCCACAGACGCCACGTTCAGCGCGATCTGGTGCGCGGCGAGCGGCGCTTCGCCGAGCGTGCCGACGGTCATCCCAGTGGCAAGGAACAACGTGGATTCGACGCCGTAGGTGATCGCGACCGGCCAGCCGATGCCGAACAATTCGCCCATCAGCGGCAGGCGTGGCCGCGATGCGACGACAAAATGCCGGTAGCGTGCCCGCAAATGCAGGAACGCGATCAGCACCAGCGCTGTCGCCCAGACAGTAATCGTGGTGGCGACTGCCGAGCCGAGAAAACCGAGTCTGGGCAGGCCGTAGGCACCGTGGATCAGGCCATAGTTGAGGAATGCGTTCACGAACACGCCGCCAATCGATACCCACAGCAGCCGCTTCGCCGCACCAATGGCCGGCAGGAACGCACGCATCATGCCGATCCCGAGCAGGCTGCCTGGTGCGCCCCAGCGCAGGATCGCGCAATATTCGCCGACGTTTTTAGCCAGCATGGCGGGTTCGTGGAACGCGAGCAGGATCGGTTCGGCGAAGCTCAGCAGCGTGAAAGCGGGAATCGCGAGCAGCAGGGACAGCACCAGCCCGGTCCAGTAGATATTCGGCACGAGGTGATCGTTGTTCGCGCCGCGCGCGTGCGAAACGGAAACGCTCACCGACGTCAGGACGCCTTGCAGCAGCACCACGACCACGAAGAACAGGTTTGCGCCCAGGCCGCCGGCCGCGAGGGAATCGGGGCCGAGCGAGCCGAGCAGGATGGTGTCGGTGACGCCCATCGCCATTTGCGACAGTTGCGAGATGGCGAGCGGCGCGGCGAGCCTGGCGGTATCGACGGCATGACGGGAAAGGCTTGGCGGCGCGTTCGCGCGGATCATTCTGGATGGCATGACGGGTTATCTGAATGCTTTGCTGCACGGCAAAAACCGTGCAAAAACGGCAGCGGGCGATGCAGCAGACCGTTACTGGTCCTGCATCGCCCGCTCGTTCCGGCCGCGCTTCAGCTTGATTGGGCTGAAGCTCCGCTTTGAATTTCGGCTTTGAAATCCGGCTTCGAATTCCAGCTATGAATCCCGGTTTTGAAGCACGTGAACGTGAAAAACTGGCTTCAACCGTCAACAAGCTGAAAGCGGCGAAAGGGAACGAAAGCCGTCTAGCTTATTGCTTGATGGTGATTATGTCGATCACGACGCGGTATCTAACGTCATTCAGATCGCGCTCATGCCGATCCTCATGTCGATTTTCATGCTGATCCGCTCGGCTTGAGAATCTTGATCGTGGTGTCTTCGATGACCACCGTCTGGCCCGCGCGGATCTTGCACGTCTTGCGCAGCTCGATCTTGCCGTTGACCTTCACCTCGCCTTCGGCGACGCGTGCTTTCGCCGAGCCGCCGCTGTCGGCCAGGCCCATCAGCTTGAGCAGGTTGTGCAGTTCGACGTAGTCGCCTGTGAGCGTGAATTCGAGGCGCGGCATGTGAGCAGTCTTCGCAAGGTTGAGGCGGAAAGGGCGCCCATCATAAACCAGCCGGGCACGCCACGTGCGTCTACAGGCCAGACTGCCGGATATCGGGCGTTCGGTTGTTTGCAATATGTCAGGAAGTGAAACCTTCGGTAACAATGACACGTTTCAGCGAACTCCAGCGTCTGGCCCCGGGTCTGTCGTACTGATCGGTGCGCTTTTTAGCGTTCGTATCGGTCATCGGAAGTGTAGACGGGTATTTGCGGCGCGTTGCTCCATTGCAATCGACCACCCGGAATAAAAACTGCCAGAGAGGAAATGAATATGTCTCAAGTCAAGACAATGCTGTTGGGTACCGCTTTTGTCGCCATGAGTTTGTCCGCGTCCGCGTTCGCGCAGACCGCGCAGCCTTCCGACGCCGGCCAGATGGCCGCACCGTCCGCGCAAACCGCGCCGCCGCCGCAGAATATCGTCGCACCGGCGCCGACCGATCCGCTGGTCGTGAAGCGCAATGCCAACGCGCAGGCCAGTGCCGAGTACAAGGCATCGAAGAAGGCATCGAAGCAGGACTTGAAGGCGACGAACAAGGAAGCGAAGGCGCAATACAAGGAGCAAGTGCGCAACGCAAAGATCAACAAGAAGGCCGACAACCAGACCGCCAACGACGAACTGAAGTCCGCCGAGCCGGATGGACCGAAGGACACGGGCCTGCAGCACTAAATTTTCAGCTTGATGAATGCTTGATGAATGCAACGCGGCCCTTTTTCAGCGGGGCCGCCGGTAAGGAGAAATTCATGACCACGACTACGAAGCGCTTGTTCGCAGCATTGCTCGCGGGAGCGTTCGCGACGGCTGCCACGGTATCGGTCGCGCAGACGCAGACTCAAAGTACAGCCGAACCGACGCACGCTGACAAGAAAGCAGCGAAGAAGCAAGCTGAAGCCGATAAAGACGCGAATCTGGCGCAGGCCAAGGCCGACAAGAAAAAGACGGAATCGCAGTCAAAGGCGAATGAAGCCGCCGCCGATGCGAACCTGAAAAACGCGAAGAAAGCAGACTGATTTGAAAGGTCTCGATGTAGGGAAACAACAACGGCCCGGCGCGTGCAAGCGCGCCGGGCCATTTTCTTTTTGGGGCCAAAAGCCTGCCGCATCGGTTGCTTGCGTCGAAGAGTTGTATGGATATACAGTATGCGTCACCCGTTTTTAAAGCCCATCGACGTGCTCACGCTTAACTCCGCCACCGACGACGATCTCGCGCCCAAGCCGGGGCGGGAAGAAATCGCGTCGTACCTGACCAAACTGAACGACGCGCAACGTGAGGCGGTCGAGTACGGCACGCAAGCGTCGAACGCGGGCGACCCGGCCGGCGCGCTGCTGGTCATCGCCGGGGCAGGATCGGGCAAGACAAATACGTTGGCGCATCGCGTGGCGCATTTGCTGGTGAAAGGCGCAGACCCGCACAGGATCCTCTTGCTGACGTTTTCGCGGCGCGCGGCCAGCGAGATGACGCGGCGCGTGACGCGTATCGCCGTGAACGCCTTGGGTAATCGCAGCGTGATCGCGCAGGGCCTCACATGGTCCGGAACCTTCCACAGCGTGGGCGCGCGGTTGTTGCGCGATTACGCCGATCTCGTGGGGTTATCGTCGTCGTTCACCATCAACGACCGCGAGGATTCCGCCGACCTCATGAACCTTGTGCGGCATGAGCTCGGGTTATCGGCGAAAGAAAAGCGCTTTCCGGCCAAATCCACGTGCTTCGCCATCTACTCGCGCGTGGTCAATACCGGCGTGTCGCTTGCCACGGTGCTCGGCCAAGCATTCCCGTGGTGCCGCGAATGGGAGGACGACCTGCGCCGGTTGTTCGCCGCGTATGTTCACGCGAAGCAGCAGCAAAGCGTGCTCGACTACGACGACTTGCTGCTCTACTGGTCGCATCTCGCCGCCGAGCCGTCCATCGCCGCGGATTTGTCGAGCCGTTTCGACCACGTGCTCGTCGATGAATACCAGGACACGAACAAGCTGCAGGCGTCCATCCTGCTGTCGATGAAACCCGATGGCCGCGGCCTGACCGTAGTCGGCGACGACGCCCAGTCCATCTATTCGTTTCGCGGCGCGACGGTGCGCAATATCCTCGACTTCCCGAACCACTTCAATCCGCCCGCGAAATGCGTGACGCTCGAGCGCAATTACCGCTCGACGCAGCCCATTCTGGCGGCATCGAATGCGGTGATCGGACTTGCCGCCGAGCGTTATACGAAGAACTTGTGGACCGACAAGGCATCGGCGCAACGGCCGCGCATTGTCTCGGTGGCAGATGAAGCCGATCAGGCGCGTTATATCGTCGAGCAGGTACTGGAGGCGCGTGAAGGCGGCATGACGCTGAAGCAGCAAGCGGTGCTGTTTCGCGCCGCGCATCACAGCGCCGCGCTCGAAATCGAGCTCACACGGCGCAATATTCCGTTCGTGAAGTTCGGCGGGCTGAAGTTTCTCGATTCCGTTCACGTGAAGGATGTGCTGGCAGTCCTGCGTTGGGGCGAGAATCCGCGCGACCGCGTGGCCGGGTTTCGCGTGCTGCAATTGCTGTCAGGAGTGGGGCCTGCCATCGCCGGGCGTGTGCTCGACCAGGTGGGCGAGCGCGGCGAGACGCCCGCTGCGTTAGCGGCATTCACCGCGCCGTTGCGCGCGAGCGAAGACTGGCCGGCGCTTGTCGCGATGATGTCGAAGGTTTGCGCGCGCGAAAGCGGCTGGCCCGCTGAGTTCGAGATGATCCGGCGCTGGTACGAACCGCATCTGGAACGCAATCATGAAGACGCGTCAATTCGCCATGGTGACGTGTTGCAGATGGAAAGCATCGCGTCCACTTATCCGACGCGCGAGCGTTTTCTCACCGAACTGACGCTGGATCCACCCGATGCCACCAGCGACGAATCGGGTGTTCCGCTTATCGACGAGGATTATCTGATTCTCTCCACCATCCATTCGGCCAAGGGCCAGGAGTGGAAGAACGTGTTCGTGCTGAATGGCGTGGATGGCTGCATTCCATCCGATATGGGCACGGGCAGCGATGAAGAAATTGATGAAGAAAGGCGGCTGTTGTACGTCGCCATGACGCGTGCGAAAGAGGATCTGCACATTGTCACGCCGCAGCGTTTCTACGTGCACAACCAGACGCACATGGGTGACCGGCATGTCTGGGCGGCGCGTACACGTTTCATCCCCGCGCATCTGATGCCGCAGTTCGAAGCGTGCGCGTGGCCGCCGGTCCCTGAGCCCGCTGTGCCCACGGCGGCCGGACTGGCCGCTGCGGCAAAGGCGAAAGTCGATATCGCAGCGCGGCTCAAGAAGATGTGGGAGTGAAAGGCTTCGTGCGGGCTTCAGTTGAGCTCAGTATGGATTCAACTCAACCTCACTCAACGTTCCGCGCGCGAAGGCCTCGGCGCTTTGCGCTCCGGCGTGAAGATCGTACGCAGCCAGTTACCGAAGCGCGTGAACCCGTCGTACGGCTCTTCAATAAAAATTTCCGGTTTGATCATGCGTAACTGCTCGAGCACTTGCTGTGCTTCCTGCTTTGAAACCGAGCCATGAAACATGCCGAGGCGCAGCAGGCAGCGCAGTTCACCGAGCTTTTCGCGCGCTGTCGATCCCGCACTATGTTCGGTCGCAATCTTGGTTTCGTACACGCGTTGACGCAATGAATCGGCGAGACGCCACGCGGGCGTCTGCATTTTCATCTCCAGCTCCTGGATGTCCGACGCTGCCGCCTTGATCTGCGACGCGAGCGTGTCGATCTGCGACGGGTCCCCGTTTGCCTCGGTCACGATAGCCGTGGCCCAGGAGCGTGATGCCTTCACGAGATCGTCTGGTTTCCAGTCAGAGCGGACCGCGAAGCCGAAACCGTGTTCCGCGGCTTGACGCATCATCATTTCGACGACGTCAGGAAACTCCTTGTCGAGCGCCCGTTTCGCCCATGCGTACTGACCGTTTTGCAGCATGCGCTGGACTGCCAGTTCGGTGAGCGGCGTGGGGTTGTCAAGCAATTTTGCGCGCAGGAAATCCTCGAACGTGGGCGTAACGAATTGCGGGTCGAATTTGAGCGACAGGCGAATCAACGTCTCGAAGTCGCGGCGCAACGCAGCGATCGTCTCGTCTTTAAATGAAAGGGTAATCTGACCCATGATGTTTCCCGGTTCCCGATCCCGTCGACCGGTTTCAGCCGGCGCGGGAAGACAGTCGGCGTCGCCATGAGGGCGACGGCCGTTCGTCTTTATATCGGCGCGGGGAGGGGAAACTTTAGACCAGCTTTCAATTATTCGGTCAAGGTTGATCAACCGGCCCGGCTGTCTTACTTGACGGGAATGGTGGTGCCTGCTGGCACCGGCACGGCTGTCACGCTGTTCTTCGCGCTGCCGGTCGTAATCCGATCGCTGTAGGTCAGGTAGACCAGCGTATTACGCTTGGCATCGACTATACGCACCACATGCAGCGTCTTGAAGATAAACGACATACGCTCCGAGAACACATCGGCTTTCTGCTTGAGTGGCGCATCGATCTTGATCGGCGCGACCTGGCGGCAAGCTATTGAGGCCTCAGATGGGTCTTCGGCTATTCCCAGCGTTCCTTTAACGCCGCCCGTGCGTGCGCGAGAGACGTAACACGTGACGCCCGCGACCGCCGGATCGTCGTACGCGTCGACCGTGACGCGATCCGAGCCGGTAAAGCGGAAATTCGTGTTGACGCTGGCTATCTCCTCTGCATGCAGGGCAGGCGCGGCAGCAAGCAACGCAACGAACGACGAACATGACATGAAGGACGTCAAGGCGAAGAGAGCGCGTTTCATCGGAATCCTTCGAGGAATGAGGAATTGAAAAAGGCGTCGTATTGTAACGACGCCTTGATTCAATCCACGTGAAGCCGCATGAAACCGCACCCCGCGCTTTCGCGTCCATCGTGTACGCAATTCAGCGATCAGTGAAAAATCAGATACAGGATCACCAACACGATCACCGGCACACCAAGCAGCCAACCCAGTAGATAAGGCATTGTCTTCCTCCCTTCGATCTCTGATTCAATGAATCCAGTATCGATGAGAGGCGAGCCCGCCGATACCCGCGCGTGTCCTATTCGACTGTAGGCGGGTTCCTATCGACGATCGACGGCAATGCTGGGCGGCCACGTTTTTACCTCACACGGATGGCGTAGCGCGTGACTTGCCGATATCGCTCGTTGGGGCGCAACACGACGTCTTCCGCGTCGTCCATATTGATCTGGTTTGGAAACCCGCCTGCTTCGAGACAGAGCGCGCCGTGCTTGTGACAGGTCACGCCGCGCTTGCCCGGGACGCCTTCAAGACTGTTGCTGGTGTAGAACACCAACCCGCGTTCGGTGGTCGAGACGATCAGCTCGCGTCCGCTAGCCGGATGATAGACAGCCGCGACACGCCGCATTTCCGGCAGTTCGGTGACCGGCGCCGCGTTGTGCAACACATAACAATGGTCGATACCGCCGCCCGCCAGCGTGACCTGCTCGTTGTCACGGGTGTCGAGACGCGGGCCGAGAAGCGCAGCAGTGCGGAAGTCAAACGGGGTATTGGCGACATCTTCGAGCCGGGTCGGAATCGTATGCTCATCGATGGCGAAAAACTGATCGGCGGCGATCTCGATCTCGTGGTCGTGGATCGTCGTCGAGTCCACGCCCGACAAGTTGAAGTACGCGTGGTTCGTGAGATTGAGCGGCGTGGGGGCGTCCGTGAAGGCGTCGTAGGTGATCGTCAGTTCGCCCGCGTCGTTGAACGTGTACGTCACCTGGACAGTGAGCGCGCCGGGAAAACCGCTGTCGCCGGCGGGCGATTCCAGCGTGAGTACCAACGCGTCTTCCCTATGCTGCGCTTGCCAAAGTTTGAAGCTGAAGCCGTGGAAGCCGCCGTGCAGCGAGTTCGGCGGCTGATTGGCTTCGAGCGGGTACTCCACGCCATCGAGGGAAAAGCGAGCGTTCGCAATGCGGTTCGCCCAGCGTCCGACGGTCGCGCCCATGTAGGCAGGACCGGTGGTGTACGCGTTGGGGGCGTCGTGGCCGAGCAGCATATCCGCCAGATGGCCGTCGCGATCCGGCGCGAACCACGAGACGAGGGCCGCGCCCAGATTCGTGACCGTCACCTTCGAGCCGTTGTCATGGCTCAGCGTGTGAAGATCGACGGGTGTGCCGTCCGCGAGATCGCCCCAGTGGGCGCTGGAAAGGGTCATGGTGTGGTCTCCGGATTCTGATTTTTGGCAGGGTGGCGGGGCGCTTCTGGTTTTGGTAAGCGGGGCAGGCGGTCACGATAAAGCGTGCTGACGTAGTCAAGATGGGTGCCTGCGGCTTCCCGGGCGCGCAGCGGGTCGCGGGCGAGGATGGCATCGAAGATGGCCTGGTGTTGAGCCAGCAAATTCGCTTCGACCTGATCGTCGTAGTCCACCAGCCGATGCGATGTCAGCATCGATTCACGCACGAGTTCCTGCAGGCCGTGCATGACGTGAGCGAGGGCGAGGTTGTGGGTGGCATCGGCGATAGCGAGATGAAACGCGGCGTCGTGTTCTGCTATGCGGGCGCGTTTTGGTTCGATGGCGGCCGTTTTAAGTGCATTGAACGCGTCGGTGATACGCGCCAGATCGGCCGGAGTGGCGCGCTCGGCCGCGTAGCCCGTCGCGAGGGATTCGAGGCCGTGGCGGAGTTCGAGGACGTCGGCGCTGGCGGTCGGATGCTGGCTCAGCAACGCGGCGAGCGGCGCGGATACGAGCGGTGCGGTGACATCCGATACCACGAAGCCGCTGCGCGCGGCTGCCTCGATAAATCCATCCGATTCCAGCCGGATCAGCGCCTCACGTAGCGATGGGCGCGAGACGTTGAGTTGCTCCGCGAGATCGCGTTCGGCCGGCAGACGTTGTCCGGGGAGTAACGCGCCGCTTGTGATCAGCGCGCGGATCTGGCCGGAGACGACATCGGCGATGCGTGTGCGGGTGTACGAATGGACGGGCTGAAAAGGCATGAGTGCGCTGAAAGGTGGGTAAGAACGGCTCGATATTTTGCTTAGTTTGACATGAAAGATTGCAAACTTTAAAGTCTTGGTCAGACCAAGCTGACCAAGAGCAGCAAAAACGTTTTTTGGCTCCCCATATTCTTCCGTCCAATGAAAGTCGCCCTGTTCGTTCCCTGTTTTATCGATGCGTTCTATCCCGAAGTTGGCATCGCGACACTCGAATTGCTCGAACGTCTGGGCGTGGAAGTCGATTACCCAGAGGAACAAACCTGCTGCGGCCAGCCAATGGCGAACAGCGGTGCGCAAAAAGAAGCCGCTGGCGCGGAACGCGTGTTCGCCCGCAATTTCGCCGATTACGACTACGTGGTCGGTCCATCGGCGAGTTGCATCCATCACGTGCGAGAGCATCTGAGCGCCATCGAGCAGACCGCGTCCGTGCGCAAGGTCCGCACGAGCGCCTACGAGCTAGTCGAATTTCTCCACGATGTCCTGAAGGTGCGGGAGTTCCCGTGGGCCGAATTCCCGCATCGCGTGGGATTGCACAATAGCTGCAGCGCCATCCGGCATCTGAAGGAAGTGTCCGCATCGGAGATCAATGGAACGCCATTCTCCAAACCCCGCGCACTGCTGGAAGGCGTCAAAGGCATCGAGTTCGTCACGCCTGCACGCCCCGACGAATGCTGCGGCTTCGGCGGCACGTTTTCAGTGACCGAGGAAGCCGTATCGGTGAGGATGGGACAGGACAAGGTCCGCGATCACCTCGGCGCGGGCGCGCAATATATTGTCTCTGGCGATATGTCGTGCCTCATGCATCAGCAAGGCTGCGCAGAACGCCTGAAGCTCGATGCGCGTTTTATCCATATCGCCCAGATCCTGAACGGAGCACATTCATGAGCGACGTCGTGAAGGGAAAAAGCAAGCGACTCGATCACGCGAAGGCGGCGGGTGCGTTCATCGCGAAGGAAGACCACGTCGCTTTCCACGATAAACGCCTCTGGGACCTGCGCAGCAAACGCGACGCGCAAGCGCACGGCATGCCCGAATGGGAGACGTTGCGCGACCTGGCGTCGGGGATCAAGGAGCACACGCTTTCAAATCTCGCCGATTACCTCGACCAGTTCGTGACTCAAGCCGAGTCGCACGGCGTGATCGTGCATTACGCGGCAACCGCGGAAGAGCATAACGAGATTGTCTATAAGCTGATGTCCGAGCGCGGCCTGACCACGCTCGTCAAAAGCAAATCCATGCTCACCGACGAGTGCAAGATGCGCGAATACATCGAGCCGCGTGGCATCACGGTAATGGAAACGGATCTTGGCGAACGAATCCAGCAACTGGATAAGCAGGACCCGAGCCACATGGTCGTGCCCGCCGTGCATAAACTGCGCGCGGATGTGGCAGAACTGTTCGGCCGGACGATCGGCACCGATCCAGAGAACAGCGACATCCACTATCTCGCCGAAAGCCAGCGCATGAACACGCGGCCGTACTTCGTACGCGAAAAGACGGCGGGCATGACGGGCTGCAATTTCGCGGTCGCGGAGACGGGAACGGTCGTTGTCTGCACGAACGAGGGCAACGCGGATTTGTCGGCGAATGTGCCACCGCTGCACATCGCTTCGATTGGTATCGAAAAGCTGATTCCCAGAATCTCCGATCTCGGCGTATTCATCCGCATGCTGTCGCGCAGCGCGCTCGGCTCACCGATCACGCAATACACGTCGCATTTTCGCGCGCCCCGGCCGGGCTCGGAGATGCATTACATCCTCGTCGACCACGGCCGTTCCGAACGCCTCGCGATGGAGGATTTCTGGTATTCGCTCAAATGCATCCGCTGCGGCGCGTGCATGAATACGTGCCCGGTGTATCGCAGGAGCGGCGGCTTGTCATACGGCTTTACGTACTCCGGGCCGATCGGCGCGATCATCAATCCTACTTACGATATGAAACGCTTCAGCAGCCTGCCGTTTGCATCGACGCTTAACGGCAGTTGCACGAATGTCTGTCCGACGAAGGTCAACATTCACGAGCAGATCTACAAGTGGCGCGAAGTGATCGCGGCGAATCATGAAGTGCCGTTCGTGAAGCAGGAAGTGCTGAAGATGGCCGGGCGTCTGCTTGGCAGTCCGACGTTGTACAGAGGCACGGTTGCGTCGCTGGGCGGTGCGCTCAAGCGGCTGCCGAACTTCGTGCTTTATAACCCGTTGAACATTTGGGGCCGGCAGCGCGACCTGCCCGAAACGCCCGCGGAAACATTCCACGAGTGGTACAAGAAGAATCGCAAGGCGGCTAAAGAATGACAACGACGGTGACAACGCGTGACACTTTTCTCGCCAAGATCCGCGCGGCGCAACCGGCTGCAAGGCCGCGTCCCGACGTGCCGCTCTTCGATACCCCGCCCGGTGAGCGCCTCGAACGCTTTCGCACCGCGCTGGCTGCAATGGGCGGGACGGTGGTCGAAGGCGAATCGCTCGATACGGTGCGTGCGCTGCTCGCCGAGCGTTTTGGCGCGAGCGCGATAGTCGCGTCGGCCGTGCCGGGTATCGAGGGAAATCGGGCGCTCACCGCCGATATGTCCCCTGCGCTGCTTCAGGACGTCGATGCCGGCGTGGTGCGGGCGCGCTTCGGCGTGGCGGAAACGGGCTCGGTCTGGTTCAGCGAGGACGAATACATCGTCAATTCGATTGGTTATCTGGTGCAGCATCTGGTCGTGCTGCTCGATCCTGCGCAGATCGTGGATGGTCTGCAGGATGTGTATCGGCGCGATGACTTCAAGGCCGCGCGTTATGCCGTGCTGGTGACGGGGCCATCGGCGACGGCGGATATCGAAGGCGTGTTGATTCGCGGCGCGCAGGGCGTGCGGTCACTGACGGTGGTGTTGCTCGCGGCTTAGCTCTCCGGTGCGTTCATGCGTGACGCCAAACGCAAAAAAGCCGTTCCAACTCGCGTTGGAACGGCTTTTTAACTGCCCTCGACTTTACTGGGCGCCGAGCTTCTTGATCAGCACATCGAGCTGAGCCATTTCGTCTTCGGTCAGATCAGTCAGCGGTGCGCGCACGGGACCGGCACTGCGGCCGATCAGCTTCGCCCCCGCCTTCACGATACTCACTGCGTAACCGGCCTTTCGGTTACGAATCGCCAGATAGGGCATGAAGAACTCGTCGAGCAGACGGCCAGTCGTCGCGTGATCCTGCGATGTCACCGCCTTATAAAACTCCATTGCCGTTTTCGGAATGAAGTTGAATACCGCCGATGAATACACGGGCACGCCCAGCGCCTTGTACGCTTCGGCATAAACCTCAGCCGTCGGCAAGCCGCCGAGATACGAAAACCGGTCGCCCAGCCGGCGACGGATCGTCACCATGTTTTCGATCTCGCCCACACCGTCCTTGAAGCCGATCAGGTTCGGGCAAGTATCGGCGAGGCGTTCGAGCATGTCGGCGTTGAGCTTCGAATTGGCGCGGTTGTACACGATCACACCAATATTCTTCACCGCTTTACACACCTGTTCGACGTGCGCGGCAATACCTTCCTGGCTGGCTTCGGTCAGGTAATGCGGCATCAGCAAAATGCCGTTTGCGCCAAGCCGTTCGGCCTCTTGCGCATAAGCAATCGCCGCCCGCGTCGCACCGCCTGCACCGGCGAGGATCGGCACCTTCCCTTTACACGTTTCTGTCGCCGTGCGAATCACGTTCGAATATTCGCTGTGCGTCAGCGAGAAGAATTCGCCTGTGCCGCCGGCCGCGAATAATGCCGTCGCGCCATACGGCGCAAGCCATTCCAGACGCGCAGCATAGGTGTCGGCGCGGAAGTCGCCTTGTTCGTCGAAGTCGGTCAGCGGAAAGGACAGCAGCCCTTCGGAAACGATTTGCTTGAGCTCTTGAGGTGTTGTCATGGTGGGTCGTGAATTGGTTTTTGGGTAAGTCGCTAATGAGTCGCTAAATGAGTCGCTAAATGAGTCGCTGCATCAGCTGTTGAAGGAATCAGCGCACGAGGCAGGGGCGCTTGTTGTCGAAAGTCCAGTTCGGGATCAGGTACTGCATCGCGATGGCGTCGTCGCGGGCGCCGAGACCGTGCTCCCGATACAGCGCGTGGGCTTTGTCGAGTTCGTCCATATCGATATCCACGCCCAGTCCCGGCCGCGCCGGCACTTTTACTTTGCCGCCGACAATCTGCAACGGCTCGCGCGTGAGACGCTGGCCGTCCTGCCAGATCCAGTGGGTATCGATGGCAGTGATCTTGCCCGGCGCCGCCGCCGCGACGTGCGTGAACATGGCGAGCGAAATGTCGAAGTGATTGTTCGAGTGCGAGCCCCACGTCAGGCCCCACTCGTTGCACATTTGCGCCACGCGCACCGAGCCTTGCATCGTCCAGAAATGCGGATCGGCGAGGGGAATATCCACCGATTGCAACTGGATCGCGTGGCCCATCTGGCGCCAGTCGGTCGCGATCATATTGGTCGCGGTCGGCAACCCCGTGGCGCGGCGGAATTCAGCCATGACCTCGCGGCCGGAATAGCCGTTTTCCGCACCACACGGGTCTTCGGCGTACGCGAGCACGTGATGCTGGTCGCGGCACAGACGCACCGCTTCGGACAGCGACCACGCGCCGTTCGGGTCGAGCGTCACGCGGGCTTTCGGGAAGCGTCCGGCGAGTGCCGTGACCGCTTCGATTTCGGCATCGCCCGAGAGCACGCCGCCCTTCAGCTTGAAATCGTTGAAGCCATAGCGCGCGTGCGCGGCTTCCGCCAGCCGTACGATTGCTTCCGGCGTCATCGCCTCTTCGTTGCGCACGCGGGTCCAGTCGTCGGTGGCGTCCGCCCCGGCAGAGTAGGGCAGGCCGGTCTTGTTTCTATCGCCGATATAAAACAGGTAGCCGAGCATCTCCACTTCATCGCGTTGCTGCCCTTCGCCGAGTAGCGCGGCGACGGGCACACCCAGATGCTGGCCGAGCAAGTCGAGCAACGCGGCTTCGAGCCCCGTCACGGCATGGATGGCCGTACGCAGGTCGAAGGTTTGCGTACCGCGTCCGCCTGCATCGCGATCCGCGAATTGCTTGCGCGTGGTGTTGAGCACGGCGTGCAGATTGCCGATCGACTGGCCGACGACGAGCGGACGCGCGTCATCGATCGTCTTGCGGATGCTCTCGCCGCCCGGCACTTCGCCCACGCCGGTATGGCCCGCGCTGTCCCGCAGGATCACGATATTGCGCGTGAAGAACGGGCCGTGCGCGCCGCTCAAGTTCAGCAACATGCTGTCGCGGCCGGCAACCGGGATCACACGTAGTTCAGTGACGGTGGGCGTGGCGTTCGCAGCGGTTGAAACGCTCGGGTTCGTGGACATGGACGTGCTCAGAGTGAGTTGATTGAGGCTCGTGAAGGGCGCTTATGCGGCGCGGGCCGGATTCGGTTCATCGGCGTGGTCGGATCGGCCGGTCAATCGGTCCTTCGCAAAAAACGCGATAACGGCCGCCATGATCGAAGCAATCCGAGGCCGATATCCGCCCGGTCGATGTAGTTCGCGATGAACATGATCCAGAAAGCGGCAGCACATGGCGCTTAACTTCAGACGCCGCCGATGTCAGCGCGTCGCATGTCGATAGGGCGAGAGCGGGCGTCACAAAATTCATCTCCGGATGACGGCCCGTTCGGTCCGGGGCTGTCGGCGCGAGCGCTCATGCGGT
>DASYLW010000074.1:0-5840 GCA_036009385.1 Caballeronia sp. | reverse complement strand
GCGCAGCGGACAGCGCGTGGGCACACTGCTGATGTACCTGAACGACGTGGATGGCGGAGGGGAAACCGTGTTCCCCCAGATCGGATGGTCGGTGGTGCCGCGGCGCGGCCAGGCACTTTACTTCGAATACGGCAACCGTTTTGGGCTCGCCGACCCGAGCTCCCTGCACGCAAGCACGCCCTTGCGGACGGGCGAGAAGTGGGTGGCCACCAAATGGATCCGCACGAGCCGCTTCGCGCCACGCGTGTCCGGCGTGGCGTGACCCGCGGGACGGCTGAGCGCCCCGCCGGCCCGCAGGATTTCAGCGTACGAAGACCTCGTCGGCAACCCAGCCCTTGGACGTCAAATACACCCCCTCGCGCAACTGCATCGTGCCCGCGCCTTCGATCACGCGCTTGACCATCGGGAACACGCGCTGTGCGTCGGCACTCTTGGCCCACGGCGCAGGATCGATCTTGTAGGTATAGATGACCGAGGTGGCGGTCTGGCCGTTCACTTGCGCCGGCCGCTCCCAGCCCACTACCTTGTCGAGCGAAAGCGTGGCCGCGCAGAAATCAGCCGGATGCGTGACGCGCGAGGTGGCGGTCGCAACCACTTCCGGAATATGCAGATAGTATTTTTGACCGTCGGCCGTCAACTGGAACTGGCGCGCGTTCGCGCGGATCTTCTTGCTGTTCTCATCGGTGCGTTCGACCACCACGTCCTTGCCTGCGACCAGACCGAGTTTCTCGAGTACCGGCATTTGTAACGCGTCGCGGGTACCGGCGGCCATATCGTCCGTTGTCACATAGATCGGCCAGTCGTATTTAGCGAGGCACAGGTGGCCACGCTGGGCGAGAAAAGTGTTGATGGTGGCCGTGAAATTCTCCCGGCTGACGTCTTGGCTATTGTCATGGCAGCCGGCGAACAGGGTCAGGGCGCTCAGGGCGAATGCGCCACAAGCAATGCGGCCGGCGGTGGAACGTCGCGTCATGGTGTTTGTTGCTCAGGTTGGATTGCTAAAGTACGGGTGAATTTTTTCGGCGCACGGCCGCCCGAAACGGCAGGCCGCGCGCCATGGATCATGGTGTAGTCAGTTCACGCAACTGCCGCTGGTGGGCGGCGTGGCGGGCACTTGATAGCCGTCGGTAAGCGTGCTCAGGAAGCAGGTCAGGTCCGCGATGTTTTGCTGCGTCAGCTGCGGCGCCGAGTGGACCACGCGCGCCTGCGCACCGTCGGCCGCTGTCGTGCCGCCAGCCGCAGTCTGGCCCTGGCCCATCGGCAATTCCTCGTCGACATTGCCCTGGTAGGCCACGGGCAGATCGTTGAACGACTGGGCCATCGCACCCGAGGCGGACGTCGGGAACAGCGCGTAGGACGGGTTCTGCACCGGCTGGCCGAGGTTGCCGCCCGTGCTTGGGTACCAGTATTCCGGGTTCGTGTCGCGCGTGTTATAGAAATTCAGCACCTGCACGAGCGAGTGGAACACGCCGTTGTGAAAGAACACGGAGCGCGTCGCGACATTGCGCAGCGTCGGCACTTTGAAGCGGCCGCAATATGGGTCGGGGACGTTGACTCCGGTGATCGGATCGGGGCCTGCGCCGCTGCTGGCTGTGCCGGGCGTGTGCAGGTTGTTGAGCGGGCCGCACAGACCCATGTCGACGTACGACGCAGCGGCGTTGCTC
The DNA here is from genome assembly GCA_036009385.1 of Caballeronia sp. GTDB lineage: Bacteria > Pseudomonadota > Gammaproteobacteria > Burkholderiales > Burkholderiaceae > Caballeronia. Next base: position 4,176 of record DASYLW010000074.1, on the reverse strand, counting down.
GGGATCGGGTCGGGGTTGCCCGGGATCTGTGTGTCGTTGCGCGGCGCGCCGATCGCCTGATAGGTGAAGTCGGTCATGAGCGCGACCGAGCCGTTGAAGTTCGCTCCGGCATAGTGGCAGGCTACGCATCCGGCACCCGTACCCGTGTCATTGAAGAGTTGGAGGCCGCGCATTTCCGCCGCTGTCAACGTGCCACCGAGCTTGTTGGAGACATACAGGTCGAACTTGCTCGCGTAGGGCGCGAAGCTCGGGTCTTCCTGCTGATAGGCCTGGAGGGCGAGACCGATATCGTTGAACGTGGCGTTGGCGTCGGAGAACACGCCTGAGCCGAATGCCTGCTGGAACAGCGCCGCGTAGGACGCTTGCTGTACGGCCTGCACCACGGCGGCTGGCGACGGGTTGTTCATTTCGATCGGATTGAGCAGCGGCAGTGCCGGTTGAGTGGCGAGCGTCGCGGCGCGGCCGTCCAGCATGAAACCGCCGCCAGGCGCGTTCTGCGTGATGCCGTCCGGGTTCTCGGCGATGTCATTGTAGGGCGGCGTCATGGATTTGTAGCGCAGCGAAGGTACGGCGCGCTGACCCGCCTGCGACGGATCCGAGCCGAGCTGCACGGACAGGCTGTTGGGCGGCCCGTACGCGAACTGAGGGTTGTGGCAGGTGGCGCAGGCCATGTTCTTGTTGCCTGACAGATTCTGGTCGAAGAACAATTTCTGGCCGACTTGTGCAGCCACGCTAAGCGTGACCGGCGCCGGGGGCGCGACGACGCCCGGCGGGCTGCCCGACGACGTCTGGGTGGAGTCGCCGCTGCCACCGCCGCCGCAGGCGGCCAAGATCAGTGAGAGCGCGCAAATCACGCCGAGGGAGAGTTTTGGCATATCAAGTCTTTGGAACCCTGACTCCAATCGCCGGGCGGTCCTGACAGGGCCGAAGGCCGCTTGGCGATGGGACGGATAGAACGGAAACTGCCAGGCAGCAAAAAACGCGGCCTGGCAGGGTCATCACATTTGCCGCCGCGGGCAGGCAGTGAGCCGCCTCCCGCGAGCCGCGTGCTTACTTGGCGAGTGCCCAGACGTTGGTCTGGGTTGCGTCCGGGCCCGGAGCGCGTGATGCCAGCGACGTACCCGTCACATCGACCGGGTTCAGCTTCTGCGTGTAGCCTGCCGGTGTGATGTAGGCATGGTTCATCGGACGCACGGAGTCGAAGTGCGTATCCGCGCTGGCCGCGAGTTCCGGCAGGTTCACGATGTTGCTCGCGATGAACGACTCGGTGTACTTCGCGCGAGCGAGGTACGTCTGCGGCTGCGCCGGGTCAGCGACCTGGAACATGTCCTGCAGCGTACGCACCAGTGCGAAGTGACTGTACTCGTCGCTGTCGATCACCTTCGGGTTGGCCTGATTCGTTGCCACACCGAAGATCGAGTTGCCATGACCGTGGTTGCCCGCGCTGTAAGCCGTCGTTGTCGTCTGCGTGAACTTGCCGTTCGCGAATGTGAGCGGTTGCTGACCGACGTTCGACGTCACCGGGTTCCAGCCGCAGCACGAGGTGGAGCTGCCTTCGCCTTCGTCAAACATCACGACGATGGCCACCTTGCGTTGCTTGTTGGACCAGAGCGGCGATGCCTGGATCTTCGCGACCACCTGACGTACGTAGTCATCGCCACGCTGGACGATATTCTCCCTTCCGCCGAGGCACGAAGGATCGGAGCCGGTGCCGTGCATGTCGTCGCACTGATCGGGCATGATGAAGTTCAGATTGCCCACATCACCGCTCGCGAGGTCGGTGCTGAACTGGTCGGTGTTGTAGCCGGCCGGGACAGGGTACGCCGTCGCTTTCGACCAGTCGGCGGCGGAGTATTGCGTGCCGAAGATAGTGCGGTTGTCGGCGAAGAACTCAGGCAGGCTGCGCGTCTGCTGATAGGCCATGCCAGGATGGTGCTTGGTCTTATACAGCGCCCCCGGAACCTTGAATGGCCCACCGGCTGCGCCCGGACCCGTGTAGGTGTCCGATATTGAGGCGTCGGCGATACTGTCGGCGCGCGGGTCCTGGCCCGGGTTCATCGATTCGCTATACGAGCGCCACGTCAGGCCCGCTTGCGAAATCAGGTTGAAAATGGACGGCGCCGTGATGTTGTGGTTGGCGCTGGCGGAGACGTTGCAAGACGAACTCCCAAAGCCCGACAGGTGACTGGAGTCTTGCGGCGGCAACGCGGTGGTCGCGACGAGCGGCTGGCCGTCCGAGGCCTTGCCACCGGTGAACGCCACGTCCGTCGGCGCGGCCGAGGCGGCGCAGCCCCACCAGTTGTCGTCCACGATACCCCAGTCGTCCCCGCCGCCGAGTGCCGTGTAGTTCGGCTCGCTCGGGTTACCCGTCGAGTAATAGGTCGTGAACTGGTTGTTGGCACTCAGGAACGCGTTGATGTTCGGAGCTTGCGTCGCACCGAGAATCCCCGGGGTACCCGTAACCGGGGCCACGCTGTGGTTCTCGAGCATGATGATGAAGACGTTGTCGTAGCGCGGGATGCCTTCGACGTTGAACGCGGCTTGCTGGGCTTGCGCGAACGTGATGGGCGCCTGCGTCTGCGTCGGCTTCACGATCGTTGCGGCGCTTACTCCCGCGACACCGACCAGCGACGGGTCGCCGCCGGGCACGGCGAGGTTGTCGGGGTACAGGTCGCCGCGATCGAGCTTGGTCGTGGCGTAGGTGTAGCGGTTCGCGAGCTGGTTGTCTTCGAACAGCACAGCCTGCTGCGCAGGACCCGAGAGCTTGTTCACATCGCTGAGTACGTCCGCAGCTGGCACCGACACCGACGCCGCACCCAGGACCGGTGCGCTCAGGCGGTTGACCAGGTTGCTCTTCTCGGTCGCGTAGACCGTGCCGTTCGCTTCGACGAGACGCTGGACTTCGCTCGACATCGGGCTGATCACGACATTCGTCGCACCTTGGTCGGCGATCTGCGCAGCCGAGGCGCGCAGGATCAGATGGCTTGGAGCAGCCGCACCGGTTGCCGTGTTGATGGCCTTGGTGCTCACGTCGGCGATCAACGGGCCGCTGGCGGCGGACTGCAGCGTGAAGTGGCCAGTGGTGTCGGTTGTCGTGCTCGCTTCCGATGTATCGCACTTGCCGTTGCCGTTCACGTCCACGCACACGGTGGCGCCGGCATAGTAGCCCGCCTTGAGGGTTGGATTTCCGGTCGTGCTGCCAGGCATGAAGCCGGCTGCGGCTACCACGCCGCTATTGCTGACCGATGCCGGCGAATTGTTGTCATTGCCTCCGCAGGCGGTCAGCACGCAGGCTGCCGCGATTGAGGTTAGAAGAAAACCAGTGCGACTTGTTGAAATGACCGACATGTGTGGGGGTCCCCGGTTGGTTGGGTGTACTAGTTTCTCGTTCCCTTACTTACTATTTCGTTCTCTTACTATTTTTGAATCTGGCCGGATTGGAACACTGCCAAATGAAATCTTGGGGTCAGAAACCTGAACGTTTGCTTTCGAAGTGATTAACGGGCGTAAATGTTTCACGATCAGTCGCCCCTTGGATCGACGAAATTCGCTACCATAAAAATGTGACAAATCGATGTTGAGATAAACCGCTGAAGTTCTCAGACACGGGTGTAGGCAGCCGGTCATGATCACGCCTCAGTCGCAAATAAGAACGTAGGCAGACTTTGTTTACTGCTCCACCAGCCTGCCTCCCCGACGCCCATACTCGGGCGGAAATATGTTTGCAATCCTGATCGTTCGAGACAACCCTCGAGACAACCCCTCAACAGCCGAACTACTATGGCTGCATGCACAGCAAGCAGGGCATCAATCTGTGATTGCATTTACGGAAAAAAAGAAGGAATTAATTGATGATCGGTTGCCAGAAGTTGTGATCCTTGAATGGACGTTGCCCGACATGACGGGCCTGTCGCTGTTGAGCGCACTTCGTTCGCTTAGAAGCTTTCACGTGACACGATTTTGAAAGCAACCTGGGCGGAACAAACCGATGCCAAGGAACGCGCGGTCGATGTGCATGTCGAAACCCTCCGCGATGTGCTTCGGCCGTTTGACACAATGATCGAAATGGTCTGAGAAGGAGGCTATCGGCTATCGAGTGAGAAAGGACGATGCGGGCGCAACGAAAATTTTTCTCAATGGAGGAAAACCTTATACCCTGAAGTTATGAAGCCGGCA
>DASYLW010000073.1:0-19944 GCA_036009385.1 Caballeronia sp. | reverse complement strand
GAGCAAGACGGGACTTGCCCGCGTGCGCCGCCATTATCGTGTGGACGAAAAAGCCGGTTGGGCTTGTTGAACTCACTCGCTGGCGAACAGCAGCAGATGCAATTTAGGAAGCCAAATTAGTGGCGTCTTGGCAGTTCATCGCATCGGCAATGCGGATTTCGGCATAGCGGGTTTTAGCGGATTGCCGAAGTTCGCCAAGCTGGCGCTGCCGCCGTTATTGAGCCACTCCGGCAATACCCTGATGCAAGCGTTCAACTATCCGGTTTGACCCTGAAGATTGCGGCACAAGATGAAACAGGGGTGGATGACGACAACCCTGATTTCCGCATCATTCATATATATCAAAGGCATTACCGAACGATTTCGAATAAGGAACTCAGAAAGCCGTAAGAAATGGCTTTTGTAAGGAGGGTTTCACTTCGGTGTAATTATAATGAGAATCGTTCTCATTTATATTGACGTTCAAACTTGGCGTGGGTACGATTCGCTTCGCCGGTGCTTTCTGGATGGCGGCCCGGAGGACGCGGCTTATGGCGCGTGTCGTAGGAACGTCATTAGAACAATCAACGCGACGTGTTAGCAGCCGTCGCAACAAGACAGAGGATTTCGATGCAACCCGTCCAGCTCGCCCCGCGCGAATCGCGCGTTGAATCGCGACACGATTCACGCCCCGCCGCGACTCTTCGCGCTGCCATCAAGCGCCGCAGTGCGCCCCTCAGTCTCCGCCGGGCGGTGCTCGGTACCAGCCTCGCATTGTTCGCGCTGGCTTCATCGGCGACATTTTCGGCGGCATTCGCTGCGGGCGCACCGGCCAACCCGGACGCAACCCCTTCTGACGTCCCCGAAGCTGATTTGAACATCCAGGCGCAACAGGCGGGTCAATGGACCGGCGTCTGGTCACGCTCGACCCTGCTCGGCGACATGGGCGGCACCCGCTCATTCCTCGGCCAGTACGGCGTGACGTTGCAAGCGACGGAAGTATCGGAATATCTGGACAACACGCGCGGCGGCCTGAAAACCGGCGGCACCTACGACGGACTGACGACCGTCATCCTCGGTCTCGATACACAAAAGGCCTTCGGTCTGCCGGGCGGAACATTCAACGCGAGCGCGCTGCAAATTCATGGCCGCAACCTGAGTGAATTCAACCTCGGCACGCTGAACACGGCGAGCGGGATCGAAGCGCAGGACACCACGCGCCTGTGGGAGCTGTGGTATCAGCAGTCGTTCCTGAACAAGCGCATGGACGTGAAGGTCGGCCAGCAAAGTATCGACCAGGAGTTCATGGTCAGCAGCTACGCGGCCACGTTCGTGAACACCATGTTCGGCTGGCCGGGCCTGCCGTCGTATGACATGCCTTCGGGCGGTCCGGCGTACCCGCTGTCCGGACTCGGCGTGCGCGTGCGCGGCCAGATCACGCCCTCACTCACCGCGCTGGCAGGCGTGTTCGACGCAGATCCGCTCGGCAACAACCCGGACAATCTCAGTGGAACGAACTTCAACCTGCATAACGGCGCGATGTATATCGGCGAATTGCAGTATTCGATCAATCAGCCGTCGGATGGCGAGATGGTCGGCGTTCCGCAAAGCGGCTTGCCCGGTACGTACAAGATCGGCTTCTGGTACAACAACGAACGCTTCGCTGACCAGAGCAATGACAACACCGGCCTGTCGCTCGCCAATCCGCTAAGCACGGGTGCGCCGCAAAACCATAACGGCAACTACAGTTTTTACGCGGTCGCGGATCAGATGATCTGGCGTCCGGACCCTGACGAACCACGTAGCATTGGCGTGTTTGCGCGCGTGATGGGCGCGCCGGGCGATCGCAACCTGGTGAGCTTCAGCGCCAACGCGGGCATTGTGATGAAAGCGCCGTTCGCCGGTCGCGACAACGACAGCGTGGGTCTCGGCTTCGCCTACATCAAGGTCGGCAATCACGTGCATGACCTCGATGTCGCGGCTGCAGCCGCTAGCGGCGGACCGTACGGTATCCGCACGCAGGAAACCGCGGTCGAGGCGACCTATCAGTACCAGGTCAACCCGTGGTGGGTCATGCAGGGTGACCTGCAATACACCTTCAACGCGGGTGCGGGCCAGAATCCGAACGATCCCACGCAGCCATTGCGCAACACGTTCGTCGTCGGCGTGCGCACTACTATCACTTTCTGATCTGCGTGATCTTGAACGCACGCACCCGAGGCTTTTGTATGAAACAACTTATCAAATCCAGAGCGCTTTCGGCCACGCTGTCGACCATTGCGTCAGTCGCGCTGCTGGCCGGCGGCGTTGTCAGCGGCACGGCGCACGCAGCGCCAATCGGTTTCCTCGAGACACTGCACAAGCACACCACGCTCATCAATACCGTGCCGTCCAACGGCGACCAGAACCCGTACGCAATCGTGGTCGCGCCGGTATCGTCGGGTACGGTCAAGCAAGGCGACGTGCTGGTAGGCAACTTCAATAACGCAGCCAACCTGCAGGGCACCGGCAGCACGATCGTCAACTATCATCCCGACACCAAGGAGATGACGGTGTTCGCCACCGTGCCGCGCGACCTGAAGGATTGCCCGGGCGGTATTGGCCTGTCCACCGCGATGATCATGCTGAAGTCGGGCTGGGTGATCGTCGGCAGCACGCCAAGCAACGACGGAACGACCGGCACCAAGGGCGCGGGCTGCCTGATCGTGCTGGACAACCAGGGCAAGGTGGCGTCCACCATCGTGAGCGCGAACATCAATGACCCTTGGGGCAACATGGCGGTCGTCGATAACGGCGAACACGCCACGCTGTTCGTGAGTAACGCGGGCTTCGGAGTGGGCGGCGTGGATGGCAATCCGCCGGTCTTCAAGCAGGCGACCATTCTTCGCCTCGACCTGGATATCCCGCAAGGCAAGGCGCCCGTGGTCAAGCAGGAAACGGTGATCGCCAGCGGTTTCGGCGCTCAGGCTGACAAGGGCGTGTTCCTGGTTGGACCCACTGGCCTGGCGTTATCGCCGGATCAGAAGCTGCTGTATGCGTCCGATGCCATTGGCAACCGCGTGACGGAAATTGATGATCCCGTGACGCGCGATACCAGCGCGGGTGTCGGCCGGCAGTTGACCGCCGATGGTTTCCTGCATCGTCCGCTCGCGATGGTGACGGCACCCAACGGCCACTTGCTGGTCACGAACGCGTTGAACGGCCAGGTTGTGGAGGTCGATCCGGCGACGGGCAAGCAACTGTATGCGCGCTGGATCGATACCGACAAAGCGCAATCGCCGCCGGGCAATGGTGACTTGTTCGGTATCGCGATGACGCCGGAAGGCGACGGTTTCTACTACGTGCAGGACGATGTCAACACGCTGGTCCTCGCGAAGTAAGTACGTAAACTAAATACGTAAATTAAGCACAGCGAAGTAACCAGCACAGCAGGGCGACATCATGGCAAACGATCAAGATCCACCGCGCCGCCGCTTTTTGAAAGCAGGCGTTGCCGCGGGCGCGGCGCTAGGCGCGGGTTCAGTCGCGCACGCCGCGACCGCGACCAGCCTTAAGCAGTTCAAGCAACCCATCGACCCGATGCTCGTGGTCGAGCCGTTTTTCGGCGAGCACCAGGCGGGTATCGTGACACCGCAGCAGAGCCATACCTACGTGGCGTCGCTCGATCTCACGACCGACAAACGCGACGACGTCATTGGCCTTCTGAAAACGTGGACGGACGCGGCCGCGCGCATGTCGCGCGGCGACACCGCCAAGCCGTTGCCCACCGACGACAAAGCCGCACCCGATTCCGGCGATATCCTCGGCCTGGGTGCCGCGGGCCTCACGATCACGTTCGGTTTTGGCCCGGGGCTTTTCACGCACGACGGCCACGACCGCTACGGTCTGGAGAAGCGCCGGCCCGCCGCGCTGGCCGACTTGCCGCGCTTCAATGGCGACCAGTTGCTGCCGCAGAAAACTGGTGGCGACATCCTGATTCAAGCTTGCGCCAACGATGCTCAAATTGCATTCCACGCAGTGCGTCAACTCGCGCGCATGGGCTACGGCATTGTCGCCATGCGCTGGGGTCAGGCGGGATTCCTCTCCGGTCCACGTGGACAGACGCCGCGCAACCTGATGGGTTTCAAGGACGGCACCAACAATCCGTCGGTCGCAAAACCGGCGCTGATGAATCAGTTCGTGTGGGCGAAGTCGACCGATGCGCCCTGGATGAACGGCGGCACGTACACAGTCGTGCGGCGTATCCGTATCACGCTGGAACACTGGGACACCATGGAGCGCGGTTTCCAGGAACAGGTGATGGGCCGCGAGAAATACAGCGGCGCGCCGATCGGCAAGAAGAATGAATTCGATGCACTGGACCTCGATGCCGCCGATAAAGACGGCAACCAGGTGATCCCGGAAAACTCCCACGTGCGCTTGTCGAACCAGGCAACGAACAACGGAGCGCAGATCCTGCGCCGTTCGTATTCCTACAACGACGGCACCGATTTTTATATCGAGCGCTGGCCGCCATGGCGCCAGGAAACCGAGTACGACGCGGGGTTGATCTTCGTCGCGCATCAAGCCGATCCGCGTACCGGTTTCATTCCGATCAATGAGCGGCTGGCGAAGTTCGACATGATGAACCAGTTCACCACGCACGTGGGAAGCGCGGTGTTCGCGTGTCCGCCGGGCGTGCGGCCGGGTTCGTTTATCGGCGCGGGGCTGTTCGAAACCTGATCCAAAGCAAGCCAGAAGCTCAAGCTAAAGCACCCGCCGGCACACGCCGGCGCACCACAACGAAAGGAATGATTGCAATGAACACCACACGCTCCCTGCCCGTGCTGCGCACGCTTTGCGGCATCGCGGTGCTGGCTGCCGCAGCGGCATTGCCGCTGAACTCGGAAGCGGCGACGCTGACCTTGTACAACGCGCAACACGAGCAGGTCGTGGCCGCGCTGGCGAAGGACTTCGAGAAGCAAAGCGGCGTTTCGGTGAAGGTTCGCAACGGCGAAGGCCCGGCCATGGCGGCGCAACTCGTCGCGGAAGGCTCGGCTTCTCCCGCCGATGTCTACTTCACCGAGAACTCTCCCGAACTGATGTTGCTGGACGAGAAAGGCCTGCTCGCGAAAACCGATGCGTCCACGCTCTCGACCATCCCTTCGCGCTACAACTCGCCGCAGGGCGACTGGGTCGGCGTGCTCGCGCGTGAGAACGTGCTGGTCTACAACACGAAGAAGATCGATGCGGCGCAACTGCCGGCATCGCTGATGGACCTGGCCAAGCCGGAGTGGAAAGGCCGCGTCGGCATTGCACCGAGCGACGGCGATTTCCTGCCGGTGGTGAGCGCGGTTATCGCGATGAAGGGCGAAGCGCAAGCGCTGGACTGGCTCAAGGGTCTGAAGAAAAACTCGCAGATCTTCGATGATGACGAAGGTGTGGTGGCAGCAGTGAATCGCGGCGGCGTGGCAACGGGCGTGGTGAACAACTACTACTGGGCGCGCCTGCATGTGCAACTCGGCGACAGCGCGACGCGTAGCGCGATCTATCACTTCGGTAACGGGGACGTGGGCGCACTCGTGAACGTATCGGGTGCGGCCGTGTTGAAGTCGAGCAAGAACCAGAAGGAAGCTCAGCAATTACTGGCGTATCTCGTCAGCGAACGTGCGCAGGACCTGATGGCCAAGGGCCGAATCGCGTTTGAATATCCGCTGCATGCCGGCGTTTCTCCCGATCCGCTGTTGAAGCCTTTCGACCAGTTGAGCCCGCCGTCGTTGACGCTTGAACAACTCGGCGACGACAGCAAGGCAGCGAAGCTGATGCGCCAGGCCGGATTACTGTAAGCGCAGGAAAGTATGAGCGATGTCGTGAAGGCAGTTGGCGTATCCGCGCTGCTTGAATCCCGCCGCCGCAAACGCGCGCCGCGGGGTTTGCTCGTGGCGGCGGGATTGTGCGCGCTGCTCGTGCTGATGCCGCTCGCCTTCACGGTGTATCGCGCGATGACGTTCGGCTGGGACGACGCTATCGAGCTGATTTTCAGGCCGCTGGTGGGTGAGTTGCTCATCAATACGCTGTCCATTACCGTGAGCGCCACGCTCGTGTCGGCGGTGGTGGGAACGGCGGCAGCATGGTTCATTGAACGAACGGGTTTGCCCGGGCGTCGACTGTGGGCGGCTCTCACCGTTGCGCCGCTTGCGATGCCCGCGTTCATCACGAGTTATGCGTGGGTCTCTCTGAGCCTCGATTTGCAGGACTTCGCGGGCGCGTTGCTCGTGATTTCCACCGCGTATTTTCCCCTTGTCTATTTGCCGGTTGCCGCCGCCTTGCGCGGCATGGACCCGGCGCTCGAAGAAAGCGCGCGCGCGCTCGGTTGCGGGCGAGTTGGCGTGTTCATGCGCGTGGTGTTGCCGCAATTGCGGCCCGCGCTGCTTGGCGGAATGCTGCTGGTGGCGCTGGGCGTTCTGTCGGAATTCGGTGCGTTCACGCTGCTGCGTTTTCGGACCTTCACTACCCAGATCTACGCCGAATACAGGACGAGCTTCGACAGCAGCGGTGCGTCGGTATTTGCGTGCATTCTTATCGCGATGTGCCTGTTCTGCCTCGCGCTGGAAATGCGCGTGCGGGGCCGTTCACGCTATGAGCGCGTCGATCGCGGCGTGCGGCGTGCCGCGTTGCGTTATGAACTTGGCGCGTGGCGATGGGCGGTGGTTGCGGCGTTCGTCGTGCTGGCGATCGTGACGTTGGGCGTGCCTATCGGCATGATCGGTTTCTGGCTGACGCAAAGCGGGGCAGCGGCCATTACGCCCGCGGAAGTGTCGCCGGAACTGCTGATCGAATCGACGTTGTCATCGATTGGTTATGGTTGCGCCGCCGCGGTCGTCACTACGCTCGCGTGCGTGCCCCTCGCGTTCTTGCTGGTTCGCTTTCCCAGCAGGATGGCGACGATGTTCGAACGCATCGTGTTCCTCGCGCAAGGTTTGCCGAGTCTTGTGGTTGCGCTGGCGATCGTGTCGCTGGCCGTGCACGCGTTGAGGCCGCTGTATCAAAGCGCTGAGTTGCTGGTCGTGGCCTACGCCATTTTGTTCCTGCCGCTCGCGCTGGTCAGCGTGCGTGCGGCGTTCACGCAAGCGCAGCCGCGTCTTGAAGAGACCGCGCGATCGCTGGGGCTAAGCTGGCGGGAAACCGTGCGGCGGGTGCTCTTGCCGCTGGCGGGTCCGGGCCTCGGCGCAGGCGCGACGATGGTCTTCATCTCGGTCGTCACCGAACTCAATTCCACGTTATTGCTATCGCCCAGCGGTACACGCACGCTTGCGACTCAAGTCTGGATTGACACTTCCACGCTCGCGTTTGCCGCCGCTGCGCCGTACGCCGCATTGCTCGTGGGCATTTCGCTGGCGGCATCGATTGCGCTGTTCACGTTGCTCGGGCGATCGGCGGTCGCGGGGCGTGCGGCTGTTTTAAAAGAAGGACTACAGGCCGGTTCGCCGACTGACAAGTAAACCGATATGAGCGAACTTCGCGTTACCAGCCTGACCAAATCCTTCGATGGTCAACCCGTGCTTCACGGCGTCGATTTATCGGTGGAACGCGGCACCTTGCTCGCTCTGCTCGGGCCGTCAGGCAGCGGCAAGACCACGCTGCTGCGTGTGCTCTGCGGTTTCGAACGGGCCGACGGCGGCACCGTTGAAATCGATGGCGTACCCGTAGCCGGGCCGGGTATTCACGTGCCGTCCGAGGCGCGCCGGATTGGCTATGTGCCGCAGGAAGGCGCGCTGTTCCCGCATCTTTCGGTCGCCGGTAACATCGTCTTTGGCTTGCCGCGGCAGCAGCGTCGGGCGCGGTATCGTGTGGATGAATTGCTCACGCTCGTCGGCCTGCCAGCCGCGTATGGCGACCGGCCGCCGCAGGCATTGTCCGGCGGACAGCAGCAGCGCGTTGCGCTGGCGCGGGCACTTGCGCCAGCGCCCTCGCTCGTGATGCTCGACGAACCGTTTTCTTCGCTCGATGCCGCGTTGCGGATCGAAACCCGCGAAGCCGTGGCGAACGCACTTGCGGCCACGGGCGCGACCGCGGTGCTGGTCACGCACGATCAGGCGGAAGCGTTGTCGCTGGGGCACGAGGTTGCGGTGTTGTGGCGTGGCCGTCTCGTGCAGACGGATTCACCGGAGGCGGTGTATCGGCGGCCGGTGTCGCGTGAGCTGGCGAGTTTTGTCGGCGACGCGGTGATCGTGCCGGGCTCGGTCGATTCCCGGAATTCGAAGCAGGTGATTTGCGAGTTTGGCACCTTGCCGATCGCACGCGCGATGGCCGCCGGCGATGTCGATGTGATGATCCGGCCGGAGCAGATCCGGATTGTTGCCGATCATCATATGAACGGCGATGGCGTTCAGGCGGTGGTCGAGAAAGTCGTCTTCTATGGTCACGATGCCAGCGTCATGCTGCGCTCGCTCACCGGCGAACGAGGTGTGCAGATTCGCGTGGCGGGGCATTCGCATCCGCGTGTCGGCGAGCGCATCGCTCTGTCGGTCGAAGGCGATGTCGTGGCGTATCCCAAGGGGTAGTGGAGGGCCGGTCCCATGGCCGCTGATTTCCCCCGTCTTGACAAAGTGCATATGCACAAATATAATGGCGGGCATGACTATCCAAGATCTGACCTACCTCGACTGCAACTGCTTTGCCATCCGTCAGGCGGCGCGGTTTGTGTCGCAGCTTTATGAGCGCCATGTTAGCCAGGCCGGCGTGACGGCGGCGCAGTACACGCTGCTCGCGGCAATCTATCGGCGGCCGGGCGTGACCATGGCCGAACTCGCGGACGCCATGGTGATGGAGCGCACCACGCTGGTCAGGGCGCTAAAACCCTTGCAACGTGATCGCCTTGTGATTGCCGCCCAACAAGACGCCAGCACGCGCGCCGTGGCGTTGTCGCTGTCCAACGCGGGCAGGAAGACGCTCGGCGAGGCATCGGTGCGCTGGCGCGAGGCACAACAGGAATTCGAGGACAAGTTCGGCCGCGAACGCGCCGGAGACCTGAGAAAGTCCCTGCTTGAATTGACATCGAAGGAATGAAACTATCGCTCGGCCTCAAGCCGGGCGTTTTTTGTACCCCGTCAAGTGCATATGCACCGTGGACATTGACGTTGAAATCAAGGGAAAAGTTGTGCGGCTCGGGAGCGCAGGCGATTGTATCGGCGGCTAGCGAGATCACTGCCGGCTTTACGCAGCTTGCGGTGGCGGGCGGTATGGAGAACATGGACCGTGCGCCGTATCTGCTCGATAACGGGCGCTTCGGGTATCGGATGGGCAACGCGGAAATCCACGACAGCATGTTGCGCGATGGTCTCGACGACGCCTTCTCCGGCAAGCATTCCGGCTGGCACACCGAAGACCTCGTCCAGCAAATGGACATCACGCGCGAGGCGCAGGACCGCTTCGCCGAGCGCTCGCAGCAACGTTTCGCCGCAGCGCAGGCCAAGGGTCTGTTTGTCGCGGAGATTGTTGGCGTGGACGTTAAAGCCGGCAAGCAAAATGTTGTGTTCGACGTCGACGAACAGCCGCGCCCCGACACCACATTTGCCACGTTGTCCAAATTGCGGCCCGCATTCCGCCCCGACGGAACGATTACCGCGGGCAACGCGCCGGGCCTGAACAGCGGCGCAGCAGCCATGCTCGTGGCGGATCGCGCATTCGCCGAGCGCAAGGAGATCGAGGCATCGGTGCGGCTGGTCGCGTATGGCATCGCAGCAGTCGAACCGGGCATGTTTGGTCTTGGGCCTGTGCCTGCCGTGCAGCAAGCGCTGGATCGCGCGGGCTGGAAGCTCGGCGATGTTGAACGTATCGAGATCAACGAAGCATTCGCCGCAGTTCCGATTGCGGTTGCGCGCAAACTGGGTTTGCCTGATGACGTGTTGAACCCCGAAGGCGGCGCGATTGCCCACGGCCATGCTATCGGCGCAACCGGCGCGGTGCTGGTCACGCGCCTCGTTCACGCGATGAAACGCGACGGCCTTAAAAAAGCGATGGTGACGCTGTGCATCGGCGGCGGGCAGGGGATTGCGCTGGCGCTGGAAAGCGTTTGACTCCAGCGGGAGTTTAATTTAGCTCATGGGTTCACGTGGGCTGAATAGCCGTATCGGCTCGTGATGGGCTTCGCTGCTGAAGACGAATGCCTCGTCTGGAACTGCACGGATTGTGGTGCGATGCACAAGGCCCATATCCCGTCCCTCGCGGCACGACTTGCAACTTCCGGATCGCTTCGCATCGTCAGACAAACGCGGTCCAGCGCGCTAAACGCGCGAATAACGCGAAAACTTGGCGGATTACAGCGATAGTCTTTCGCATGGGTACGGAGTGTGGACAGTAAGGTGAAAGCTCGTTTGGCGGCGCTTCGGAATCAGCTTGATCCAGGTGCCGCCATTCCCGTTTCCAGGAGCGCACGAGCTATGAGAAATCCCCTGTCCGCCGGCATTACCGTGCTGCTGCTGAGCACCAGCGCGCTCGCGCAACAACCGCTCGCCTTTCCAATGCGCAGCCAGAGCCCGGCGCAAAACAGTATCGATACAGCCATGTGCTACAGCTACGCCAATCAACATACCGGCGTGGTGATGGCGCGCGTGTCTCAGGCGCCTGAGAAGCCGAAAACCGTGAAGCCCGGCGCGGTGCATCCGGTGGCAGTGGCGGCGCCGTTGCCATCGGCGATTGCGCCGGGGTCCGCGCCGGTTGCGGCATCGGCGCCGGAAGCGTCAGCGACGCCCACACCCGGCGTGGCTGCGGATGCTCGTGCCGCGGCCCATGCGAGTTCGACTTCCGCCGATGCACCCATGCCAGCGCTGCCGCCGCCGGAGCCGCCGATGGTCCAGTACTGGCGCTCGTATGGCGAATGCATGACCGATCGGGGGTATATGGTGAGGTGATTTTTCGCGACAGCGCCGTGCCGGCTCATGGTGCGATTGCGCTCCGGTCTGAAGTAATGAGTCTCCATGCGATTGCCCTAGTGTTTACGCGCCGATGCCGATCAATTAAGAGTTTTCGTATGTAAAGCCGCAATGCTGGCGGGGCGCATGGAACGTAGGTTCAGAGCAAGCGACGCTGGCGGCTTCGACGGGAACGATCGTGTATCGATTCAACGCGCGTGACTTGCATCTCGTGTTGGGACCCGGAAAGGACAACAAGCCTGTGAGATTTCGCGTCAGCATAGATGGTGCGGCGCCTGGCAATGCGCACGGATCGGATGTCATGCCCGATGGCACCGGTACGGTCACGGAGCAGCGTTTATATCAGCTCGTGCGGCAGTCAGGCGATGTAAAAGATCACACCTTCACCATTGAGTTCCTGGACCCGGGCGTCGAGGCCTACGCATTCACGTCCGGTTGAGCAGCGTACGGTGAATGGCGAGCGCATAGCGCGGTGTTATACGTCGTTGAAGCGATAGATCAGCAGGCGGCCTTTATAGGCGGCGGTATCCTCGAACGCAATTTTATCCAGGCGTTCCTCGCGCATCTGAAAACCGCGTTCGCCCATTTGCCGGTTAAATGCAGCGCGGTTGCCGCGGTCGGGGTCCACGATCCAGACCTCGGCCGCCGGCGATGCATGCAGTCCGATAAACGCGGCGAGCGTCGCGTTGGCATCGCGTTCATAGAGCAGGTCGCTGCCCATGATGAGGTCGAAGCGGCCATCGACAATACGGCGTCCTGAATCATCTTCCAAGGTATCTTCCATTTCAGGAATCGACCAGTTACCGTGCCGGTATTTCATGGGCGGCAGGTGATTCAGGCGCAGGTTTTCCTTCAGGAAGTCCCCGGTCAGTGGATGGCAATCACTGGCGGTGACATCTGCGCCGCGCCGGTGTCCGACTAGACTGGCGAGCGCCAGTCCGCAACCAATTTCGAGAATTCTTTCTCCGACCAGAACCGGCCGCAAGGCGAGGCGCGCGGCGAGGTGAGCGCCGGATGGCCACAGCATGCCGAATAGCGGCCACATGGCGGAAGAGATGCCAATTCGTTCGGCGTCGCCGGTGGGATCGGAGAATTGCTGAAGGTCCAGCAGCGAACGGATGATCAGGTCTTCAACGCCAGCAACGGCGATGTTTTGTTGCTTGGTCAGGTAACCGGGCATCAGGGAGGCGCGGAAGTGAAGCCGCGCGGGAGGATGGGCGGCTAGTATGCGCTAGTTTGGGAGGTCCGCTGCACAGCTGGCTCCGGATGATCCCCCTTCGTGTTTGTCCCTATCGCGTCCTGGCCCTCGCGCTCCAATAATGTAATCCATTACATCTGCGGACCGCGAGTTGAAACGAATGACCGATTCATTGCGCTCCGCCGATGAAATCTCGATCTCCGACGTCGCCCAAAAGGCGGGCGTATCGGTCGCGACCGTGTCTCGCGTGCTCAACGGCCACACCAACGTACGCGAACCCACGCGCGACAAAGTGCTCGCAGCGGTTGCCGCCAGCGGATACCGGATCAACGAACTCGCCCGTAATTTGCGCACTGCGGAAAGCCGGATGCTGCTCACCATGGTCCCTGACTTCGGCAACCCGTTCTATGCCGCCATCGTTCGCGGCATCGACAGCGTCGCCCGTCAAAACGGCTATTTCATGCTGCTCTGCGATACGGGCGCCGATCCCGGCCGCGAGCGCAGTTACTTCGACTTGCTGCGAGGCCGCCGCGCCGATGGCGCAATCTGTCTCGATCCCGCCGCGATTCAGCAGGCGTTAGTCGAAGAGGCCGCCACGCTGCCGTGGGTCGCGTGTTGTGAGTTCGATCCCGCTGCAGGCGTGCCGTACGTAGGCATCGATAACTATCAAGCCGCCGGCGATGCAATACGCCACTTGCTCAGCCAAGGCCACCGGAAAATCGCGCTGATCAATTCGGGCCACGGTTATTTGTATAGCCGCCAGCGCGCGGAAGGCTATCGCGATGCTTTAAGCGCTGCGGGGATCGACGCCGATTCCGCGTGGCAGGTCGACCTCGATACCCTCGACTACGCCGCCGGTGAAAGCGCCGCGTGCAAGCTGACTCGCCTGCGGCGCAACCGGCCGACGGCAGTGTTCGCCGTCTCCGACACCCTCGCCATCGGCGTGATCAACGGCTTGCGCGGCGTCGGCTTGCGCGTCCCGGACGACATGGCCGTGATCGGCTTCGACGACATCGCCGTCGCCGCGCAAATCGATCCACCGCTCACGACGGTTGCGCAACCAATGCGCGAACTTGGCGAAACCGCCGCGCGCCTGCTGCTCAAACGCCTGCGCGAACCCGACGCGCATGTGCCCGGCGTGCTGCTCCCGCACACGCTGATGATACGAAGGAGCGCGTGATCATGAGCCTGGCCGTTCGCTTCGACAACATCGAAAAGCTGTTCGGACCCGTTCGCGTGCTGCATGGCGTGAGCTTCGACTTGGCCCCCGGACGCATCTACGGCTTGCTTGGCGAGAACGGCGCCGGCAAGTCCACGTTGATGAAGATCCTTGCGGGCTATGAGCGCCCCAGCGCGGGGTCGGTTTCCATCGGCGGCGTGGTCACGGACTTCGGTAGTTCGCGCGATGCCGAGGCCACGGGCATCGTACTGATCCATCAGGAACTGAATCTCGCGGATCATTTGAGCATTGTGCAGAACATGTTTCTTGGTCACGAGATAAAGCGCGGCTTCTTCCTCGATGAACCCGCCATGCGCGAATACGCACGTGCACGTCTCGCCGATGTCGGCCTTCACAAGCACCCGGATACACGCGTGCGCAACCTGATCGTCGCTGAGAAGCAGCTTGTAGAGATTGCCAAGGCCATGCTGCGCGACGCCCGCCTGCTGATCATGGACGAACCGACGGCCACGCTCACGCCCGCCGAAACGCAACGGCTGTTCGCATTGATGGCGCGATTGAAGGACAACGGCGTGACCATCATTTATATTTCCCACAAACTCGACGAAGTGGAACGCGTCACTGACGAAGTCATCGTGATGCGTGACGGCCGCTTCGTCAGCCGCGGGTTGACTGCCGAGACCACGCGCCAGCAGATGGCTAACCTGATGGTCGGGCGTGAAGTGTCCGACATGTTCCCCGATAAACCGGTCATTGCCGCCGATGCCCGCATTGCGTTCAAGGTCGATAACGCCTACGTGCCGGGCTGGGCGGAAAACGTGAGCTTCTCGGTGCAAGCAGGCGAAGTGTTCGGCTTCGCGGGACTGGTGGGCGCGGGACGCACGGAACTCTTTGAAGGACTTGTCGGCCTGCGGGCGTGCACGGCGGGACGCATCACGCTCGAGGGCGAAAGCATCAACCCGCGCAACCCCCGCGCTGCGATGAAACACGGCATCACCTATTTGAGCGAGGACCGCAAGGGCCGCGGCTTGCACGTCGACATGGCGTTGAAGGACAACCTCACCATGATGACGCTCGAGCGCTACGCGCATCCGCTGCTCGACGCGCAAGCGGAACGCGATGCCCTCAAAAAGGCGGTCGGCGACTTCGGTATCCGCACGGGCAACCTGTCGAGCCGCGCGCGCATGTTGTCGGGCGGCAATCAGCAAAAACTCGCGCTCGCAAAGTTCCTGCATCCCGATCCACGCGTGGTTGTTCTCGACGAACCCACTCGCGGTGTCGATGTCGGCGCGAAACGCGACATCTATTTCCTGATCCACGCGCTCGCCGCCGAAGGACGTGCGGTGATCGTCATCTCATCCGAACTGATCGAGTTGATCGGTTTATGCCATCGCGTGGCGGTGATGCGCGGCGGCCGGCTTGTCGCCACGCTTGGGCGCGAACATCTGACTGAAGAGAGGTTGATCGCGCATGCGACCGGCACACACTGAAGGCGTTGAAGGATCGAGCCGCCTGGGCAGCTTCGCGCGGCGGCTGCACGGCGTCGGGCCGCTGCTCGGGCTGGTCGCTCTGTGCATAGGCGGCACGCTGCTGAACCCGGATTTCGCCACCTTCGACAACGCGATGAACGTCCTCACGCGAACCTCGTTCATCGGCATCATTGCGGTGGGGATGACCTTCGTGATCATCTCGGGCGGTATCGATTTATCAGTTGGATCCATGGCCGCATTGATCGCGGGCAGCATGATCTGGATCATGAACGCGCTCGCGCACGGGGTGGGCGGGCGTCCCCTCGCGCCACTAGCCATTATCACTGTCGGGATCGTTTTAGCCCTTGTTCTAGGGGGGCTTTTCGGCTTGGCGCATGGACTGCTCGTGACCAAGGGACGCATAGAACCGTTCATCGTGACACTGGGGACGCTCGGGATTTTCCGCGCGGTGCTGACGTGGCTCGCGGACGGCGGCGCGCTCACGCTCGACAACAATCTGTCCGATCTCTACGGCCCCGTGTATTACGCCAGCCTCTTCGGCATTCCCGTGCCGATCTGGGTGTTCCTGATCGTCGCGGCGGGCGGTGTGATCGTGCTGAACCGGACCGTATTCGGGCGGCATGTGCAGGCAATCGGGTCGAACGAACAGGTCGCGCGTTATGCGGCCGTTCGCGTGGATACCGTGAAGATCGTCACGTACGTGCTGCTTGGGCTGTGTGTAGGCGTGGCGACGGTGCTGTACGTGCCGCGCCTCGGCTCTGCCACGCCTACCACTGGCCTGCTCTGGGAGCTTGAAGCAATTGCGGCGGTGGTCGTTGGCGGCACTGCGTTAAGAGGCGGCGAAGGGCGCGTGATCGGGACGGTGATCGGCGCAATCCTGTTGTCGGTGATCGCGAATATCCTGAATCTCACCAGCATCATCAGTGTGTATCTCAACGCGGCAGTGCAGGGCGCCGTGATTATTTTCGTAGCGTTTTTACAGCGTGGACGTCGTTGAAGTGTGTTCGAACCGTGCCCTGAAATCCTCTCAGGCGCCTGTCAAAACAATGGAGACACAGCATGAAAAACATTCTTCGCGCACTCGGCGCCCCACTCGTTACATTAGCGCTGGCGGCGGGCGCCGTCTCGGCCAACGCCGCCGATAAAGTCACGCTCGGCGTCGCTATCCCCACTGCGACGCACGGCTTCACCGGCGGCATCGTCTGGTGGGCCAACGAGGCCAAAAAGGAACTTGAACAAGCGCATCCCGACCTGAAGATCATCATCAA
The DNA here is from genome assembly GCA_036009385.1 of Caballeronia sp. Classification (GTDB taxonomy): domain Bacteria; phylum Pseudomonadota; class Gammaproteobacteria; order Burkholderiales; family Burkholderiaceae; genus Caballeronia. Next base: position 3,916 of record DASYLW010000073.1, on the reverse strand, counting down.
GACAGCGGGTGGCGCGCCGGAGCAAGCGAACCAGTTGCAGGACCTGGTGACCGTGAACAAGATCAATGCGCTGGTGATTTTCCCGTTCGAATCGGCGTCGCTGACGCAGCCTGTGGCGCAGGTCAAGAAGAAGGGCGTGTACGTGACCGTGGTGGATCGCGGGCTGACCGATACGAGTGCTCAGGATGCGTATGTAGCGGGTGACAACACCGCGTTTGGCAAGCTGCCGGCGGAATATCTGGCGAAGACGATGGACGGCAAGGGCGACATCGTTGCGTTGCGCGGTATCCCGACTACACTGGATAACGAGCGCTGGGCTGCGTTTGAATCGGTGATCAAGCAGCATCCCGACATGAAGATCCTGGATGCCAAATACGCCAACTGGAATCGCGATGACGCGTTCAAGGTCATGCAGGATTACCTGACGCGTTTCAAGCATATCGACGCAGTCTGGGCAGCGGACGACGACATGATGATCGGCGTGCTGAAAGCGATTAATCAGGCGAAGCGTACGGACATCAAGGAGGTGTTTGGCGGCGCGGGATCGAAGGAAGCGGTCAAGCGGATCATGGACGGCGACAAGCTGGTCCAGGCGGATGTGTCGTACTCGCCGAAGTTCATCTACGACGCAATCAAGCTCACTGCCGAAGCGCGTTTGAAGGGTGAGAAGCTGCCGGCGACGACCATCATTCCTTCGGTGCTGATCACGAAGGACAACGCCAAGCAGTTTTATTATCCGAACTCGCCGTTCTGAGTTTTTGACGGCTTGAGGACAGCACCATTTGCGGATCCATGCACATGAAAACCATCAAAGGCCCCGCCATTTTCCTGGCGCAGTTTCTAGGTGACACATCGCCCTTCGACCACCTTGCGCATCTTGCGGGCTGGGCGAAGGGCCTAGGTTACGAAGGCATTCAGGTGCCGTGCGATCCGCGGCTGATCGATCTGGAGCAGGCGGCGAAGAGTGATGCCTATTGCGACGATCTGCTTCGCGTAGTGGACGACGCGGGCGTGAGCATCACGGAGTTATCGACGCATTTGCAGGGGCAGCTTGTCGCGGTTCATCCGGCCTATGACACGCTCTTCGACGGTTTTGCCGCACCGCATGTTCGCGGCGATCCGAAGGCTCGCACGGCTTGGGCGATCGAACAGGTCGGGTTCGCGGCGGCGGCGTCGAGGCGCCTGGGGCTGAACGCGCACGTCACGTTTTCGGGGGCGCTTGCATGGCCTTATTTGTATCCGTGGCCGCAGCGTCCGCAGGGACTGGTGGAGGCTGCGTTCGAAGAGTTGGCGCGGCGCTGGCGGCCGTTGCTCGATGCCTTCGATCAAGCCGGTGTCGATGTTTGCTACGAGTTGCATCCGGGCGAGGATCTGCACGATGGCGTGACATTCGACCGTTTCCTGGCCGCTGTGGACGGTCATCCGCGAGCGAACATCCTGTTCGATCCCAGTCACTTCCTGCTGCAGCAACTGGACTACCTTCAGTTCATCGATATCTATCACGAACGCATCAAGGCGTTCCACGTGAAGGATGCAGAGTTTCGTCCTGACGGCCGGCAGGGGGTGTATGGCGGTTATTCCGGTTGGGTGGATCGCGCGGGGCGATTCCGTTCGCTGGGCGATGGGCAGATTGACTTTGGGGCGATCTTTTCGAAGATGGCGCAGTACGATTTTCCCGGCTGGGCCGTGCTTGAATGGGAGTGCGCGCTGAAGCACCCGGAGGATGGCGCGCGAGAGGGGGCGCAATATATCCGCGAGCATATTATTCGCGTAGCAGACCGAGCATTCGATGACTTCGCCGGAAGCGGCGCGGACGGTGAGCAAATACGGGAGGTGCTGGGGTTCGGGCGTTAAGATTGGAACTTGAAGCACCGAACACCCGTTCCCATCTGGTTATCCAGGCCGAACTTGTGATCGCTCTTAGCGTGGACTCGAGCCGATCAGGATAAAGCTCGTCACGTCGGTCATCGTACGCGGTTGGCGACCGGGACGCAGGCGTCCTGCGATTCGAACCAGGGCGCGATCGTCAAGGTGCGCAGTGACTGCCCTCGCATATTGTTCCTGGTCGAGTACAACGCGAGCCTTGATGATCTCGCCCTCACGCAGGAGCAGCGCCACGACTATTTCGCCGGCCCGATTTCCTTCAATATCGAATTCACCGTTCAGATGCTCGACTGTTCCGATGAATACGTCTTCGCGGTCATGCTCGACCGCACGCAATTCCTGGCGAACGTCGTCAATACGCCCGAAGTAATCGCTTCGAATCCTGATGCTCTCGCCGGTCCCGGCGTCCTGCGGTAACGCCACGGTTGTGGCCCACCCAAACGACATGTCGATGTTGTTATGCATGTCGTCGTTGTGAAGACGCGTCAGCGCTTCACAGAGGTTCGACGAAACGAGAGGCGACGCCGCCGCCCGTTGAGAATCGACGAAGCGGCTCAACGAGTCCCCTTCGATGGCCCTGACGAGCTGGCGCACGCCGTTTCTGGCCGTCAGCATGGTCATGCGAACAAACGACTCATTCGCATGAGCGAGGTCGTGCAAAGGCGTTTCCATAGCGTCGACAGGCCACGATACGCGGACGACGAAGCTGCCCCGCTCGGTATGTCCGAACCGTGCATGACCGGCAAGCTGCGCAGCTTCGGCTCCGTGCAGACGCGGATGATGGGTCTGGGGGTGCAATACGGTACAGGCTGACGCGAGCAGGATCTGCTCCGCGCCCATCAGCAACGAAGCGGCGAACGACAAAGGCAGGCCGTCATCAAAAGAGGCGTTGCTCGTCACGCGATAGTAAATGGAGTCGTCACGTGAAATGGCAGCAAGCTGGATCAGATCCGCCCAGCTTCATACCTTGCAGGTCCGCGAGTTTGGACAACGCGAGTTCACATGCCTCGGCGTAGTCAGGCGCATCCTGATCCATGGGGATGACGATCTGGCGACGCGGCGCGGCGGCGTGATGCAGGACGTAAAGACGGTCCACAAGGCCATCGGGCAGCGACTGCCATCCCAGCGATTTCACGAAATCACGCAGGCCGGACGGTGATAAATCTTTAATCGCCATGAGGAACTCGATGAGCGGGAGCTTTATAAGCAGGAATTTCGCGACGCGAGATGCTTGCCATGAGTTTCATGAGTCCGGTGCCGTCAAACACCTGATGCTTCGGAATTTTTACGGTGACGCCCGCCTGCTCCCAACCGGTGAGCATGGCATCGATTCCGGCATTGTCATCGTGCCGGTTGCTTGTCTTGCAGTTGACGCCCGCGTGGGATGCAATGGCGTGGAGGTAAGCGTAGCTCAACTCCGATTCCCGATTTACCGCTGTGAGTGCTGTTGCCATGATCCTCCCGCCGTTCCGTTATCCATCGACAGGAAAGGATAGGCGCAAACACCAATACCCGACTTGTGGAAAAATTCGCTGCGACAAAATTTGACGATAACGTACGGGACAAAAAGAAAACGCCGACGCGAAAGCGTCGGCGTTGAACTACGGGAAACACCAGCCGCTTTTCAGCAGCTCACGACCAGTCGGCGTGGAAGCTGCCCTTCTTGTCCACCCGTTCGAACGTATGCGCGCCGAAGAAATCGCGCTGTGCCTGCACCAGATTCGCTGGCAATGTCTCCGACCGGTAACTGTCGTAATACGCTACCGCCGATGAGAATGCCGGCACCGGCACGCCCGCCTTCACCGCGGCCACGACCACATCACGCAACGCACCCTGATACTTCGTTGCGATGTCGGTGAAATACGGATCGAGCAGCAAGTTGTGCAAGTCGGGGTTGGTCTTGTAAGCGTCCGTGATCTTCTGCAAAAAGCCCGCACGGATAATGCAACCTGCCCGGAAGATCTTCGCGATCTGACCATACTGCAAGTCCCACTTGTACTCTTCCGACGCCGCACGCAACTGCGCAAACCCC
>DASYLW010000072.1:0-3527 GCA_036009385.1 Caballeronia sp. | reverse complement strand
GGCCGCGCTCCGCGATCGCCCGCGCCACGCGAGTCGTCGCTACGCGCCTTGAAAGGTTTCCGCTCACCCGCACCCGATGGCCGTGCACCACCTGCCGGTTTATCGCTACGCGCTGGCCGCTCGCCGCTCGCCATCTCGGCGCGTGGGGGCTTCTTCCGACCGGCGGCGCTGCCGGTACGGACGGGGGAACGTGCCGGCGATGCCGGGCGTGGGTGCTTCGCTGTCAGTTTGACGCGCATATATTCTCAGGCTGCGATCGCGCGCAGCAGTTCGGTTTCGACCTGGATCTGTGTCCGGTTGTCGGATAGGGTTTTGCCGTCGAGCAGGAACACGTCTTCCACGCGTTCGCCAAGCGTATTGATCCGCGCCGCGTGGACGCCGATCCGGTGCTGGGCCAGAACCCGCGCGATCGAATAAAGGAGGCCCTGCCGGTCGTTAGCCGATACGGACAGGATGTAATACTGACCACGTTCGTCGGGACGCAAGTCCACGCGCGGCGTGATCGGAAAAGTGCGTACAAGCCGTGAAAGCCGTCCCTTCGACGGTTCCGGCAAGATGCCCTCGGCGGTCAGCAACATACTCAGCTGCTGTTCGACGAGGTTCGCAATGTCGCGATAATGCCCGTCATGGTCCGGATGTGCGACCAGAAAATTGTCGAGCGCGTAGCCGTGCCGTGTGGTCGTGACGCGTGCATCGAGCACGGATAGGCCGTTTTTGTCGAAATAAGCACAAATACCGGCGAACAGATCCGGCCGGTCCTGCACGTACACCAGCACCTGTAGCGCGGCGCCAATCGGCGACGGCCGTGCCCGCACAATGGGCTTTTCGCTCTCCACATGCTTATAAAGCACGCGGGTCTGCCAAGCGATATCGGCGGCGTCGTGGCGCAGGAAATAGCCGACATCGAGCTTCTCCCACAGCACTTTTTCCGCGTTTTCAGGCACGGTTTCAAGCCGCAGCAACGCGAGCGCGTCTTCCTGACGCGACTTGAGTTCCGAGTGCGCGTGCAGTTCGGCGCCGCCGAGCACGGCGCGCGTGGCGCGGTACAAATCCTCGAGCAGCTTGCCTTTCCACGCGTTCCACACCTTGGGGCTGGTGCCGCGGATATCGGCGACGGTCAGCAGATACAGCGCGGTCAACCGGCGCTCGGTCTTGACCATCGATGCAAACTGCTTGATGACTTCCGGATCGCTCGTGTCCTGCTTTTGCGCGACCTGACTCATGGTCAGATGTTGTTCCACGAGCCAGACGACCAGGTCGCTGTCGTCCGCGCCGACATCGTGTTCACGGCAAAAACGCCGCGCATCCGCCGTGCCGAGCACGGAGTGATCGCCGCCCCGCCCCTTGGCAATATCGTGAAAAAGCGCCGCGATGTACAGCACCCACGGGCGCTCGAAATTGCCCATCAGCTGGCTGCAGAACGGGTATTCATGCGCGTGTTCGGCCATCGCGAAGCGCCGGATGTTGCGCAGCACCATCAGGATGTGCTGATCGACCGTATAGACGTGATACAGGTCGTGCTGCATCTGGCCGACAATGCGCCGGAAGTTGAGCAGGTAACGGCCCAGCACGCTTGTCTGGTTCATCAGCCGCAGCGCGTGCGTGATGCCTTCTGGCTGCTTAAGTATCTCCATGAACACGCGCCGGTTCTCGGGGTCCCGCCGCCAGTCGCGGCCCATCAGGTCACGCGCGTTATAGATTGCCCGCAGCGTTCGGGCGGATAAACCCTTCACGCCGCGCGTCTGTTCGTATAGCAGGAACGCTTCGAGAATAGCGTTGGGTTCGCGTTCGAAAACGTCGTCGCTGGCGATTTCCAGCATGCCCTGCTTCTCGACGAAACGCTCGTTGAGCACGCGCGTGATGCCGCTCGTCGATGGAAACAGTTGCGCTTCCACGTTCTGGATCAGGATCGTGGCAAGCTGCGTGACGGCCTTCGCGGCCCAGTAGTAGCGGCGCATGAGTTGCTCACTCGCGCGCTTGGACGATGTAGCTTTGTAGCCGAGACTTTCGGCCAGCGCCGTCTGCAAGTCGAAGACGAGAATGTCCTGGCGGCGCCGCGCAATCACATGCAGTCGCGCGCGCAGGGTTTTCAGAAAGCCTTCGTTACGGCGCAGTTCGCTCGCTTCCCGTTCGGTGATGAGGCCACGCGAATCCAGTTCGCGCCAGCTGCTGCCGAAACCTGCCGCGCGCGAGATCCATAAAATAAGCTGCAAGTCGCGCAGGCCGCCGGGACTTTCCTTGATATTCGGCTCGAGGCTGTACGGCGTGTCCTGGTACTTCGCGTGGCGCTGGCGCATTTCCAGGACTTTCGCCTGGAAGAACGCACGTGAATCGAGGGTTTGCCGATACCGCTCCTCGAACGTCTCGAACAGTTTCTCACTGCCCACTATGCGCCGCGCTTCCAGCAGCGAGGTCTGGATGGTGATGTCGTTGCTCGCTTCATCGATGCATTGCGTCACGGAACGCACGCTGCTGCCGATATCCAGGCCAAGATCCCACGCCATACCGATCAGCTGTTCGATGCGCGCGGCCCGTGAGGCGGTGTGGTCGGGTGTCTCGTCGTCGGGCAGGAGAACGAGGATATCGACGTCCGAATAGGGCGCAAGTTCGCCGCGCCCGTAGCCGCCGACCGCCACCAGCGCCGCCGATTTCGGCATCGCGCAGGCTTCCCAGGCGCCTCGGAGCGCTTCGTCGGTCGCGCGCCCAAGGGCGTGCATCAGGCCATCGACGTTGGTTGCGCTTTGGAAACGCTCGAGCAGGGCCGCCTTGGCCGTCTTGTACGAGGCTTTCAACGAATCAGCGCGGGGCGGGGCGTCGGCAGGTACGCTCATGGGCAGGCGGGTCGTCAGGTCAGTGGGTGAAAATTGATCGTGGCGAACAGGCGGTTCGCGGGCTTTCGAGTTCGCGGGCTTTCAACCAGCTCGCGGCGATGCAGTCAGCGCGCGCCTGACATTGAACGCTTGCAGCGTATGACGCAGGCAAATGTCGCCCAGACTTGACCGCGAGCTTGAGTTGTTTGGGGAGGGCAAGGCGAGATCCCGTGCCCACCCTAACGCAGTATCCATACAGCAAGCTTAAGCTGCCTTTAAACCGGGCGAAATAACTGGCTTCAACGATTCGGAAAGACTAAATGACGAAAATCCATGGCGGAAAAAGCGCTTGGCGCACGGAGCAGAATCCAGGTGGCGCGATCCGGCCGCTTAATATCACCCGAGCTTAAGATCGTCCGAAAACACGTCGTCCGAAACACAATGCGTGCACCGCTCGGCCACGCTTCGCCGTATCAGGAACCCAGCCCCTCAACCGCAGAACCCTGGTTCCCGCGTTCTGCATCAAATCGACTTCAGGCCGCCGCGGCAATCAGTTCCGAAGGCGCTTGCGTAGCCGCCGACACGGTCAGCACGTCGTAACCCGTCGGGGTGACCAGCACCGTATGTTCCCATTGCGCGGACAGGCTGCGGTCGCGCGTCTTGACGGTCCATTGGTCGGGCATGGTGCGGATATCGCGGCGACCGGCGTTAATCATG
>DASYLW010000071.1:0-5260 GCA_036009385.1 Caballeronia sp. | reverse complement strand
TGTTTAGATCCTATGAAGCGTGGGACGTCGACAAGCCGACGCATAAAATCGGTTTGCCGAGCTTGGCTTTCAGGAGAGCATCATGCGTACAGATCAGGCATACACGGGTACCGAGGAGCTGGTGTTGGCGGTGTCGCTCGAACTCGCAGCGGCCAAATGGAAGGTCGCGCTGCACCACGGCCGGCGCGAGAAGCCGGTCGTGCACACGGTCGCGCAACCGCAGGCCGCAGCTCGCCTGCAGGCCGTGTTGGACGTGATCGAACAGCAAAAGCTGAAGTGGTCGCTGCCGGGGGGTGCACGGGTCGTGGTGAGCTACGAGGCTGGCCAGGACGCATTCTGGATCTGCCGCGCGCTGCAGGCGCGCGCGATCGAATGTTATGTCGTCGATCCCGCGAGCATCCCCGTCGAGCGTCACAAGCGGCGCGCGAAGACGGACCGGCTCGATGTCATCAAGCTGGTCATCAGTCTGCGCGCGTGGCTGCGCGGCGAGCGCGACCGCATGCACGTGGTTCACGTGCCGTCACCGCAGGACGAAGCGTCGCGCCAGCTGATGCGCGATCGTGGGGAACTGCAGAAGGAAGTGATGCAACACCGTGACCGCATGCGCAAACTGCTGGTCACGCTCGGCTGCTGGGATGAGGTTGATGGCAAGCACTTCGCCGGCCGGCTCGCCCGTGACGAGGTGCGGTGCCACGACGGCGCGCCGCTGCCGCCCGAATTGCGCGAGCGGCTGCTGCGCGAGTGCGAACGGCTCGCGCTGGCCCAGCACCAACTCGCGGCGCTGGAGAAGACGCGGCAGGCGAGCGTGCCGGCACCCGCGCGCAAGCGAAGCGATAACTTGGCGCGCCTGAAAGGGATTGGCGAAGTGGGCGCATCACGCCTCGCGCTCGAGCTGTTCTGGAGGGAGTTCCACAACCGCCGCCAGGTAGGTGCCTGTGTCGGACTGGTGCCGCAGCCCTACGACAGCGGTCAGAGCCAGACCGACCAGGGCATCAGCAAGCAGGGCAACCGGCGGGTGCGCGCGTTACTCGTCGAGATGGCGTGGGACTGGATCCGCTACCAACCCGGCAGTGCGCTGACGCAGTGGTTCAACCAGCGCACGCAGAGCACGGGACCGAACCGCCGCGCGCGACGCATTGCGATCGTCGCGGTGGCGCGGCGCCTCGCGATTGCGCTGTGGCGCTATCTGAAGGACGGGGTGATACCCGAAGGGGCCCAGCTGAAGTCAGTCTGAGGCCCCAGGGTCTCGCAACCACGCAATCGTGCAACACCCGAAACGCCTCGTAGTGGTTTGAAGTGAACATGCTCGTTACAACCCTGGGTTACTGACATAACCGATTTTTTAGATGGGGCATGCTCCTGGAAAAATAGCGTAACGCGCATGCAGGATGAGGCTGGCCAGGCGCCAGCGGATAGAAGGTAGTCGGACGTTAGGTCTGACGTGCGCGATGACCGGCTTCAGACCAGGGGACGCAGACCGAATTGCAGCAAATGTTGCGGGCGGTAAATATGCGACCAGAACCGGCTTGCACGCTGGCGAGCGCGATAGTGCTCGCCAGCCTTCGCCAGCATATTGAACCCTTCGCCGCGTCAAGGGTTCGCTCGCGCCAGGCTTTGGCCTGCCCTTGACCCGATTACGCGCTTCCGCAAGGAGAAGGTGACACAAGGGAGCTGCCCAATGATTTGTAGTCTGTTCGCCGCAAGGACTTGACAACTTCCTGCTTATAGAAAGGGTTATACACGCGACGAGATCCTCGGCAAGCATTTTTCTCGCTTCTATACCGAACAAGACCGCGCCAGCGGGATGCCCGACCAGACTCTGGCAGTCGCCGCGGCGGAAGGCCGGTTCGACCGAGAAGGCTGGCGCGTGGGCAAGGATGGCTCGCGCTTCTAGGCGCATGTGGTGGTCGATGCCATCCATGACGACGCCGGCACGCTTGTCGGGTTCGCCAAAGTGACGCGCGACGTGACTGAACGCAAGCACGCCGCTGAGGCGCTTGAGCGTGTTAACGCCGCACTGTTCCAGGCACAGAAAATGGAATCGCTGGGTCAGCTGAAAGGCGGAGTCGCCCACGACTTCAATAACCTGCTGGCGGTGATGTCGAACGGACTGGATGCGCTTTTGCTGCGGATACAAGACCGAGCCGATCTAAAAATGCTGGAAACCATGCAGCGCGCCGTCGCGCGCGGCGCGACGCTGACACAGCAGTTGCTCTCTTTCGCCCGGCAGCAGCCACTCAAGGTCGAAAAAGTCAATGTGAACGCCGTGCTCCGCGGCTTTGAGGCGGTCCTTCGGCGTGCCGTCGGCAGCGCGATTCGGTTTGAAATGCGTATTTCGCGGAAGCTGGACACGCGTTTCGCATGAAGCCGGACAGGTGTTTCGCGCGAAGCTGGACAGTCGGAGCGCAGCGACGCAGGGGTTTCTGTTTTTACTCTGACTGCTGGTTTTCGGTCAAACTAATTTTTAGTTTTCGCATCGATTCACCGTTCATGTTGATTCGATAAGTGTTGTGAACAAGCCGGTCCAGGATGGCGTCGGCAAGCGTTGGATCGCCGAGCGCACCGTGCCAGTTGTCGACCGGAATCTGGCTTGTTGCAATGGTTGAGCGACGGCCGTGGCGATCATCGAGTATTTCGAGCAGATCACGCCGAGCGCTGTCGGGCATTGGCGCCATTGCGAAGTCATCCATCAGCAGCACATCCGTCTTGGCCCACTGCGCGAGTGCTCGCGCATATCGACCGCTGCCGTGCGCGATAGCGAGCTCCTCGGCGAGCCTGGGCATCTTGAGATAGGCCACCGTGTAGCCTAGACGGCAGGCCTGATTGGCGAGCGCGCATCCAAGCCAGGTCTTACCCAGGCCGGTCGCGCCAATAATTAGCGTGTTGTGCTTTTCCCGGATCCAATCGCCAGTGAGCAAGCGGCTCATGAGTGCGCGATCAAGCCCGCGTGGGGTGCGGTAGTCGATGTCTTCGGCCACGGCTTCGGAGAACTTCAGTTTGGCACGGCGGAGGCGCGATGATGTCTGCCTGGATTCGCGTTCGCTTGCTTCGCGCTCAACAAGCAAGCCTAAACGCTCCTCGAAGCCCAGCGCTTCGATATCAGGATTGTTCTGCTGTTGCGTCAAGGCGGATGCCATGCCGCTCAGCCTCAGCGCGTGAAGCTTGTCGATCGTTGGATGTTTGAGCATATGGCCTCTTCAATGATAGTAGTCCGGTCCGCGCACATTGGGATGTGTGAGCGGTAAGCTGGCCTGATCCGTTTTTGTCTGAGGCGACTGGTCCAGGCCGTTCTTGAGCGTCGAGCTAATGAAGCGGTAGCTTGGCGCCTTCAGATCGATGGCACGGCAGCACGCGGCCTCCAGCCGTGCATTGCCGTGGTCTTTGCCCAGGCGAAGGACGCCAAGGCAAGCGCGATAGGCTTGTTGGGGATGCTGCCGGCCGCCAAGCAGGTGCTGGATCACGGCGGCGGTGTGCGGCCCGATGCGTATGGCCCAGTCGTACAGACGCTGCGGCCCCCACCCACTGACCTCTTGATGATGAGGCGGCATGTGCGCATTAACCGTACTATGGTGACCGCGCCGAGTGCTTCGCGCGTGGGCGGCGATACGCGTGCCTCGGTGGAAGATCTCGACTGTCCCGTTCGTATATCGAACGTCGACCTGTTGACGCGCGAAGCGGTGCGGTACAGAGTAGTAGTGAACGTCAATGTCGACGTGGTAATCAGGCCCCACGCGCGCTACCTTCCAATCAGCATATTGATAGCGCTGTGACGGAAGCGCCTTCAGCGATGAGCGCTCGAATTCATCGAAAGTGCTGCGGCGAGATCCCGGCAGCTTCTTGAAGGCTTTGTTGTTCAAATCGACCAGGAGTGTCGCGATCGCGGAGTTTGCCTCGGTCAGGCTAAAGAAGCGGTGTTTGCGAAGTCGAGCGAGAATGTAGCGCTGGACAAGGAGCACGCCTTGCTCGACCTTAGCTTTATCACGGGGCTTTTTACTACGGGCTGGGATGACTGCCACAGAATAATGCGAGGCCATTTCTCCGTATGTCCGATTGATAATGGGATCGTAGAAGCTCGGCTTGTGCACGCCCGATTTAAGGTTGTCGGGCGTGACGATCTCAGGACAACCGCCCATAAATTCGAACGTTCGAATGTGAGAGCCGATCCAATCAGAACTCTGCTGGGTCCAAGTTGCTTCCGCATAGGTGTAGTTCGACGCCCCCAATACGGCCACGAACAACTCGGCCTCCCGGATCTCACCCGTTTCCGCATTGATGATCGCAACCTTGTCGCCCGAGTAGTCGACGAACAGCTTCTCGCCCGGAGCATGTGTTTGCCGCAAGGTTAGCGGGAGCGAATTCGCCCATTCGCTGTATCGCGTGCAAAACCAGGTGTACGCGTAACCGTCGGGGTGCTCGGCCTTGTACTCGTTCCAGAGCAGATCGAGCGTCACGCCTTTGCGGGCGAGCTCGCGCCTCACAGTCGGCCAGTGCGGCGCAGGACGCTCTCCTTCCACGCGCGGCGGTGGCGGAAACAGGCGTGCCTCGAGTTCGACGTCACCGAGTGCTGACGGCAGCGGGTAGCTTAAGCCGGCACGCTCCAGACGGCGAACATATTGCCCAACGGTCGTGGGCGAAGTGCCCAGCGCGCGAGCAACTTCCCGATGATTGAAGCCGCAATCGAAATGTAGGCGCAGCGCTTCTCGAATTTTACGCATGGTCAACTTTGGAAATGCCATGTAGACGCCCCGACGAAATCATCGAGGGTGCCACGGTTGACCTGCGTCGCTACTTTAAGAACTTACTGTCCAGCTTGGCGCGAAATCGCTGTCCAGCTTGCCGTGAAATCCGTGTCCAGCTTCGTGTGAAAAGCCTGTCCAGCTTGCCGCGAAATCCTTGTCCAGCTTGGTGTGAAATACGCATGCAACGAGCGGCCAGCCGAATAACAGGCTGTTATTCGGGGCCGTGATGGACGTGACGCGGCCGAAGCAAGCAGAGGAACAGTTACGGCATGCGCAAGCGAACTTGAACGCGTAAGCCGGGTAACGGCGCTTGGGGAGCTGAGCGCGTCAATCGCGCACGAAGTGTGACAGCCCCTTTGCGCCATCGTTACCAACGGTGATGCATGTCTGCGCTGGCTGAATCGCCAGCCTCCGAACATGGAAGAAATAGAGGGTTGCGTGACCCAGATGACAGACGAGGGAAATAGAGCAGCCCAAATCGTGCAGCGTGTAAGGACGCTCATGACGGGGGTGCCACCGGA
>DASYLW010000070.1:0-4786 GCA_036009385.1 Caballeronia sp. | reverse complement strand
ATCCGGGCGCATTAAGGTCCTTGATACGAACGCTTACAAGCGCTCACGTCCTGCAACCTTACGCCCGGCTAAAGTGATTTCAACGACGCGGCACCTGACGGCACATCCGCCAACCACACACTGTTTCAACGGGCCGCGCGTCCTTAGAAATCAAGCTGAAAAGGGAGAATAGTCATGAACACCTCACGCTCGATCCTGGCGGCGCTGCTGACCGGTGGCGCGCTTTTGACCGCGACAACCGCGTTCGCGCAAGTCGATAACGGAATGATCCGCGGGCCCGTGCCCGAGCAAGCTTATGCGCAACCGCACATGGTGCGGGCCGCCGTGGTGATCAACCTCGGCTGGCATGGCGACCGTTATTGGGACGGCCACCGCTACTGGCAGCGCGACGAATGGATGCGCCATCACCCGCATGATCGTGGTCCGTCGCACGCGTATCACCACGACGACCACGGGCACGATCACGGCTGATCGAGCCGAGCACAAAACCTCGTTGTAAAAGCCGGCTTCCCGCAAGGGGAGCCGGCTTTTTTTTCGTGTTTTGCGCGTGTCCAGCCAAACGGCACCGGGAGGCCGACTTCAAGTCATAGGCCATTTGCTGCCCCGCGCGATTGGAGGCGCTGCGCTATCCTTAAGTGACGCGGCCTTGAAATGAAAGCCGCATCGGACGGGCCGTCGAATCGAAGCTTGGGATCTAAGCATTGCGGGGAAAATTTGAATCAAATCACACTCGGCGTGGTGGGCAGCGGCTTGATGGGCGTCGGCATTGCGACGCAGGCGGCGCTGCATGGCTACCCGACCATTGTTCACGACATAGACGCCGCACGGCTTGCATCGGTGCATGGAAAAGCAGAAGCGATCCTCGACGAATTGATCGACGCCGGCGTCTTCGCTCCAGACAATAAACCGGACGTACTCGCGCGTATTGAAACTACCGGTCGACTGGAGCGGGTGGCCACGGCGGGTTTTGTCGTGGAAGCCATTCCCGAAGTGCTCGAACTGAAGAACCGCACCTACAGGGCGCTCGAACCGCTGCTGCGCGACGACGCTATTTTCGCCAGCAACACGAGCGGCTTTCCGCCCGATCTGCTCGCGCAAGTCCTGCAAAACAAGGCGCGTTTTGTCATCGCGCATTTTTGGAACCCGCCGCATACCATTCCGCTGGTTGAGGTCGTGCCGGGCACCGAAACCGATCCGGATGTCACGCGCCGCACGGCTGACCTGATGACGGCCATCGGTATGGAACCGGTTGTGCTGACGAAGGCAATTCCAGGTTTTGTCGGTAACCGGCTGCAGTTTGCCGTGCTGCGCGAAGCGCTTGCCATTGTGCGTTCGGGCGCCGCGACGGCGGAGGTAGTCGACACGGTAATGAAGGCGTCGCTCGGCCGGCGCTATGGCATGGTCGGACCGCTGGAAAGTGCGGATCTCGGCGGGCTGGATACGTTGCTGGACATAGGCACACACCTGATGCCGGAGCTGGCGAAAGACGAAGACGTATTGCAACTGATGCGCGAGCACGTGCGGAAAGGGCGGACGGGCGCGCGCAGCGGGCAAGGGTTTTATGAATGGGACGACGCGCACCATGCGCGAGTCAGACACGGGCGCAAGCGCCTGATTCACCACACTGCAAAGAAGACCGGAAAGCCCTCATGAGCGATAGCAACGCGGTTCACTTCTACCATCCCGACGAGGGCCACAAACTTCGCCATGACCCGTTCAAGGCGATCGTCGCGCCGCGAGTGATCGGCTGGATTTCGAGCTGCGATCCGGACGGGCACGTGAACCTCGCGCCGTACAGTTTTTTCGGCGCGTTTGCTTCGTTCCCGCACATCATCGGATTCTCGAGCGAGGGGCGCAAGGACAGCATCGCGAATATTGAAGCGACCGGTGAGTTCGTGTGGAATCTGTCGAGCAAGCCGCTTGCCGAAAAAATGAACCGCTCGTCCGCGGCGGTACCCCACGAAATTGATGAATTCGAGCTGGCGGGACTCACGAAAGCGCCGGGCGTGAATGTGGCCGTGCCGCACGTGGCGGAGTCACCGGCCGCGCTCGAATGCAAGTTGCTGCAGATCATCCGGCTCAAATCCCTGGACGGCACGCCGATGAACAACTGGCTCGCCCTCGGGCAAGTCGTTGGCGTGCATATCCGGCGCGAGTTCCTGAAGGACGGTCTCTTCGATACCGCCGCCGCGCAGCCCATCATGCGTGCGGGTTACCGCGGCGATTACGCGGGTATCGGCGAAATGTTCGAGATGATCCGGCCGGGCTAACGCCGGCCGAGGCGCCGCGGTCATTTCGGGCGGGCGGGCCGTTCGGATCATCCACTACGCTCCGGCCGCCGCGCGATCAGAGCCGAAACACGCTCACCGCGCGGCTCAACTGTTCGGCTTGCTCATGCAAGCCGGCAGTCGATTGTTCCGCTTCGCCGACTAGCGCCGCGTTCTGCTGAGTCGCTTCGCCGATCTGCGACACGGCAAGGTTCACCTGCTCTATGCCGCTCGATTGTTCACGCGACGCCACGCTGATCTCGCCAATGATCGCGTTCACCCGCGCGACGCGTTCCACGATCCCGTTCATCGTGCCGCGGGCTTCTTCCGCAATCCGGTAACCATCGGCGACCCGGCCGACCGACTCCGCAATGAGCGCCTCGATTTCCTTGACCGCCACCGAGCTGCGTTGAGCCAGCGCGCGCACCTCCGACGCCACCACGGCAAAGCCCCTGCCGTGCTCTCCGGCTCGCGCGGCCTCCACGGCCGCGTTCAACGCCAGGATGTTGGTCTGGAACGCGATGCCTTCGATCACCGACGTGATGTCTGAAATCTTGCGCGCGGACGCATCGATTTCACCCATCGTCGCGACCACGCGGCCGACTGCGTCGCCACCGGCGCGCGCGGCTTCGGATGCCGATGCCACGAGTTGATCCGCCTGCGCCGTGTTGGCGGCGTTTTGTTGCACGGTCGACGTGATCTGCTCCATGCTCGCCGCCGTTTCTTCGAGACTGCTTGCCTGTGTCGCGATGCGCAGCGCGATGTCGCTGCTGCCCGCTGCAATCCGCCCCGTGCCGTCAGACATATCCGCCGATGCGCTGCGTACCTGCGTCACGATGCGCGCAAGCCCGGTCGCAATCCCGTCGATGGCAGTCATCAACCGGCCGATATCGTCCTCCCGCTTGGTCGCGAGCCGCACGCTCAGATCGCCCGCCGCGATGCGTTCGGAGGCCTGCGTCAGTTCCGCGAGCGGCCGGCCCACCAGCCTGGCCACTGCGAAGAGCAGCACGGCCACGAACGCGGCGATCACGATCAGCCCGATCAGCAGAAAGCGATTACGCGTGGCATGCACGTCCGCGAGCAACTCATCGCGATACGCAATTCCGCCAATCAGCCATTGCCATTCCGGAACCGTGCGAAATATGATTTCCTTCGCGCCGCCGTGCACCTTGGGATCGGCGGCGTCGGCAATCTCGGGAGCATCGAAGGAAAGACGGCCTTCTTTCGCGTCCAGCATCTGCTTGAACGGCGCGATGCGTTCATCGGCGAGTGGGGTAGTGGTGCCACCCGCACCCGGATGCACGAGCAGCTTGCCGCGATTCGGCCCGTTCGATGCATCGACGACGAAGAAGTAGCCGTTCTGGCCGATCGTCAGGTCGCGAATGTTCTGCTGCAGCGTTTTGATTTCCGGCGTGACGTCCACGCCGACAAACAAGGCGCCGATGACCCGTCCCGACGAGTCGGTGACCGGCTTGTATTCGGTGATGTACTGCTTGCCGAAGAGCGTCGCCATGCCGATAAAGCGTTTCCCGCCGAGCATGGGTGCGTACGCCGGGCTCTTCCGGTCGAGCAGCGTACCAATCGCGCGTGCGCCGTCCTGCTTCTTCAGCGATGTGGTCACGCGCACGAAATCGTCGCCGGTGCGCGCGAACACGGTCGCGATTGCCCCGCTGCGGTCGAGGAACTGGTCGGGGATCGAGAAATCGAGGTTCATCGGCGTATTGCCGGCCTTGAACGTGGGCGTCGCCATGCCACCAATATCCACCTTCTGCGTTTCATCGAGCGTGAAGTCCGTCGGCAGGAAGCTCGAGAACAGTGTCATGTAGCGCTCGACTTCGGCGCTGACGGCTTTGTCGTATAGACGGATCATCGTGCCGATCGCGCGGCTGTCGTCGTCCATGCGCTCGAGCGCTTGTGCGTTGATCTGCTGACCGGCCAGATGGGTGACCGCGATGGTAAAGCTGGCTACGACCGTAGCCGCGAGCGCACAAGCGAGGATGGCGAATTTCGCGCCGACACTGGCCCGACGGATGTTGAATAGAGGCATGGATGAACTGGCTAAGCGAAATGAGCGAGACGTAGGGAATATGCAGGGTTAACGGCAATGGCTGCTAATTCTTGATCGCCGCGGTTGCGCCGAGTCCTGTGTCCAGGCGCTGCAAAGCAGCCAAAACCCGACATCGTCCGTCCGGCCGCATTCCTGGAATAGGATGAACCGGACGGTATTTCTGCCCGCAGCCCGGACGACTCGCCCGAGAAACCCCAAAAACCTGGCTAAATTCCTGTCCACTTGCTCCTGCGCGACATGTAAAAAAGCGCCAAAAATGGTTCAGCACTGCCCGCGAACCCTCGCCCCATAAGCCTCCGGCTTTTCATCCGCCAAAAATGGCAAATCGGAGTGTCGTATTTCCACATGTGAGCGTCGGAAATAGTCGGCAACCCGCACTTTTTTCTGGCAACTATGTATGCAGAGCGCGGACGCACGTCCGCCAACCAGGAGAGCGTTCGATGAATTCCCA
>DASYLW010000069.1:0-9989 GCA_036009385.1 Caballeronia sp. | reverse complement strand
ACGCCTTCCATCGCGCGCTTGATGAAGTCGACGTCCGCCTGCTTGACCGCAATTTTGTAGCTCGGATCGCGCACGGTGACGCGGACCGCCTTGGAAATCGGGTTCTCGACTTCCTTCACCAGATGCGGCTTCATGACCACGCCGTCGTTCGCGAGCGTTGCCGTGGCATGCGCGAGTTGCAGGATCGTGAACGAGTTATAACCCTGTCCGATACCCAGGCTGATCGTCTCGCCTTCATACCAGCGCTGTTGTTCGGGCTTGCGGTACGCCTTCTTTTTCCACTCGGTGGACGGGAGAATGCCGCGTGCTTCGCCGTTGATGTCGATACCCGTGATCTGGCCGAATCCCCACGGCTTCATGAAGCCGGCCATGGCGTTCACGCCCAGATCGTGGGCCAGCATGTAGAAATAAGTATCGTTGGACACCACGATCGCGCGATTCATGTCGACCCAGCCCTGGCCCGCGCGCACGTCGTTGCGGAAAGTGTGACCGCCGAACGTGTACGAACCCGGGTCCTGGAAACCCCAGCTGGTCGTGCGTTTATGCAGCGTCAGCGCGGCGAGCGCCATGAACGGCTTATAGGTGGAACCGGGCGGATACGTGCCGTGCAGCGGGCGGTTCAGCAGCGGGTGATCGGGCGAATTGTTAAGGGAATCCCAGGTTTGCTGGTCGATGCCATCGACGAACGAATTCGGGTCGAAACTGGGCGCCGATACGAACGCGAGCACGTCGCCTGTTGCCGGTTCGATAGCGACCAGCGCGCCGCGCTTGCCCGCGAACGCCTGCTCGGCAACCTGCTGCAAGCCAATATCCAGCGACAGCACCAGGTTGTTACCCGGTGTGGCCTGCGTGCGCGAGAGCGTGCGCACGGGCCGGCCGCCCGCGGTGACTTCCACTTCCTCGAAGCCGGTCAGGCCATGCAACTCGGTTTCATAGCTCTGCTCCACACCAATCTTGCCGATGTAGTCTGTGCCCTTGTAGTTGTTCGCGTCCACCCGGGGATCGTAGTGATCGGTATCGGCGTCATTCTGGTCGCTCGCTTCGTCGATACGTTCCTGATCGCGTTGCGAAATTCGCCCGATATAGCCGATCACATGAGCCGCTGTGGGCCCCAGCGGATATTGCCGGAACAGCCGGGCGCGCACTTCCACGCCCGGAAAGCGGAAACGCTGGGCGGTGAAACGGGCGACTTCTTCGTCGGTCAAGCGGGTACGGATTGGCAGGCTCTCGAAATTCTTCGAGTCCTCCAGCAGCTTCTTAAAGCGCCGCCGGTCGCGCTGATCGACGGGAATCACGGTCGCAATGCGGTCGATTTCATCGTCGAGCGTGGTGTTGATCTTCGATGGCGTGATTTCCAGCGTGTAAGCCGAATAATTCTTCGCCAGCACCACGCCGTTGCGGTCGGTGATGATGCCGCGGTTCGGCACGATAGGCGCGACCGAGATGCGGTTTTCATCGGCTTGCAGCGAGTATTTGCTGAAATGCCAGACCTGCAGATACAGGAAGCGCACGCCGATCAGCCCGAAACAGACGAACACGAACAGGCCGGCGGCAGCCACACGCAGGCGAAACTTCGATAACTGTTGTTCGGCGTTCTGAAATTCGGTCATGCAATGTTCGCGGGAACCGCGTGTGTGGCGTATACAGCGTGCAGCGGTTGCGGCAGACGCTCAACTAAACTTACTAAACTCAGATTGGCCGCGTGTCGTCAGGATCAGTGGCGCGGCGCTGCGGGATCAGCAGCAGGAAACTGGCGACTGGCCACAAAATAGCCTCCACGAATCCGTCGATCAGATAACCCCAGCCAGGAAACGCCGCGCCAGTCAGCAGGCGGATCACGAACGGCACGATTTGCGCGCCGATCAGCAAAGGCGCGACCACGAACGTTTGCACGGGCAGAGACATCCACAATACGCGCCTGTGAATCGTGATGGCGCCATAGGACAACAGCGTATACGCGAGCGCATGCTCACCGAGCAGACTGGCATTGTGAACGTCCATGAGCATGCCGAGCATGAACGCGATACCCATGCCCACGCGACGCGGCTGATGGACGTTCCAGAACAGCAGCACGACCGCCACGAAATCCGGGATGCCGAAGGTCCTGCCCCAGGGAATCAGGTTCAACAGGAACGCCACGGCCAGGCTGAACGTGATGAAGTAGGGATTGACCGGCTGCAGGATGTATTGCGGACGGTTCATGGTGCTGCTCCGGGCGCGGGCTTGGCGGAAGGTTCAGCTTTCCTGGCGTGCCCGGATTTCTCAGCCTTCTTCGCGCTAGCGGGTTCGGTTTTCTTCTCCGCCGCCGGCGGTTCGGGTTTTTTCGCGGCGGGCGTACTTGCCGCCAGCGCCGCCGCAGGGGCGGCCGCGCTGGCGCTTTTCGCCGGTGCGGCCTTCTTCTTGCCCTTGTTGTCCTTCGCTTCCTTGGCCGCAGCAGCTTCCTCGGCTTCTTCAGGATTCGGCGGCTGGTTGATCTCGTAATGCAGCACGAGCAACTGGCGTGCACCGCGGACCGGGGCGATCGGCAGGCAGACCACGCGGGCAAACGCGGTATCGGCTTGTTTATCGACGCGAACTACTTTTGCCACCGGCAATCCCGGCGGATAAATGCCGTCCAGACCGCTGGTCACCAGTTCGTCGCCGGTTTGCACGTCGGCGCTGATGGGCACGAAACGCAGATCCAGCGTGTCGCCCTTCGGCGTGCCGTAGATCACGCTGCGTAATCCGGTTCGTACGATCTGCACGGGCACGGCCTGGTCTTTGTCGGAGAGCAGCGTGACTTCCGATTGCAGCGGGAACACGCGCGTGACCTGCCCAATAACGCCGTCTTCGTTCACTACCGGCGCGCCGTCCTGGATACCTTGCTGCGAACCCTTGCCGATCACGACTTTCTGCGTGAAAGGATCGCGGGTGTCGTACTGGACTTCGACGGGCGTGGTTTGCGTGCTGGCGCGCGAGCCGAGCTGGAGTAGCGCGCGAAGATGCGCGTTCTCAGCAGTGAGCTGGGTTGCATCGCTCGCTTTCACCGACAAGTCGAGGTTCTTTGCTTTCAGCTTGGTGTTCTCATTGCGCAGGTTTGCGCTGGTGACGGCCAGATCGGCCGCACCCATGAAAATATCGCGCGGTACGAGCGCCGCGCGCTGAAGCGGATACAAACCCGCTCCCAGCACGCCGCGCACGATCTCGAGCGTGTTGAAGCGTGCGTCGGAGATCAGCAGGGCGAGGGCAAGCACCACGAAGAAGATCAATCGCGCGAGAGCGGATGGACCTTGCTTAAAGAGTGGCGGCGGACTGTATTCCATGGTCGGCGCCGAGGGCGTGATCGGTTGGTTCGATGCTGCGGGTCCGCGTGGGGGCGCGGCCCTGCCCAGCGCTGTCCCACGTGACCCGGACTAAGCCGGACCACGTGAACCCTTGCGCAAGTCGCATACTTCGCGCACGTCGCCGTTGTTGCATCGAGCGAGTGCGTGCTGTTGGCGCCTTGATGAAAGGCGTCAAGGCTTACTCGTAGGAGAAGATGCTGCCGAGCTTGTCCATGCGTTCGAGCGCCATGCCCGAACCGCGTACGACGCACGTCAGCGGATCTTCGGCGACGAGCACCGGCAAGCCGGTCTCTTCAGCCAGCAACCGGTCGAGGTCGCGCAGCAAAGCGCCACCGCCGGTCAGCATCATGCCGCGTTCGGCGATGTCAGCGCCCAGTTCCGGCGGTGTCTGTTCCAGCGCGATTTTCACCGACGAAACGATCTGGTTCAGCGGATCGGTCAGTGCTTCGAGAATTTCATTGCTCGAAATGGTGAAGCTGCGCGGAATGCCTTCCGAAAGATTACGGCCCTTGACTTCCATCTCCTTGACTTCGGAGCCCGGGAAAGCCGAACCGATTTCCTTCTTGATCGCTTCGGCCGTCTGCTCGCCGATCAACATGCCGTAATTGCGACGGATGTAATTGACGATAGCTTCGTCGAACTTGTCGCCGCCCACGCGCACAGAGCCCTTGTACACGATACCGCCGAGCGAAATCACGCCCACTTCGGTCGTGCCGCCGCCGATGTCGACAACCATGGAGCCCGTTGCCTCGGACACCGGCAAACCGGCGCCGATAGCCGCAGCCATGGGCTCTTCGATCAGGTACACCTGCGACGCACCCGCGCCATGTGCAGCTTCCTTGATCGCACGGCGCTCGACCTGGGTCGAACCGCACGGCACGCAGATGATGATGCGCGGCGAAGGCGAGAACATACGCGATTCGTGCGCAGTCTTGATGAACTGCTTGATCATCTGTTCCGTGACGGTGAAGTCGGCGATAACGCCGTCCTTCATAGGCCGGATAGCTTCAATGTTGCCCGGCACCTTGCCGAGCATCTGCTTCGCTTCGCGGCCGACGGCCTGAATGGTTTTCTTACCATTGGGACCGCCTTCCTGGCGAATGGAAACCACCGATGGCTCGTCAAGGACGATGCCCTTGCCCCGCATGTAGATCAGCGTGTTGGCTGTGCCAAGATCAATCGCCAGATCGTTTGAAAAGTAGCTGCGCAAAAAACCGAACATTCAAAATCCTGTCTCGCTGGGAGCCGTGCCTCGCTTCGAGCGCCAAAGGACGGCAGCGGAAAAAAATGACAGCCTGCAGCGGGACCCATTTTTGGTCACGCAAATTACAAGACTGCGGAGAAATCTACCGGAGGATGCAAGCGAACCAGGCGTGCCCTTTTCTTAAAAATCTGTAACTAAGAACAGGCTGCTGGTAAGTCGATCCGGATTTGGGTCGAACGCGTAATGATACCTTATAATTTTGGGGTGTTCGAAGGAAAAGGACGGTACATTTTGCCACCGTCAAGCCTGCTTTTTAAGGCTCCTTTATCTCGAATTGCAGTCGCTGTTGTAGTCGCGCTGTTTCTCGGCGCGTAAGTCGAAAAAATCTCAGCGTGTAAGTCGATAAAAAACCGGTGATCGAATGTCTCTGACCCTGACCGATGTAAAACGCATTGCGCACCTCGCGCGGCTCGAATTGCCCGAGCACGAGGCCGAACCCACGCTTGCGCGACTGAACGACTTCTTCGGTCTCGTCGAGCAAATGCAGGCCGTGGATACCACGGGTATTGAACCGCTTGCTCATCCGATCGAACAGATCGAGAAAGCCGAGCTGCGGTTGCGAAACGACGCTGTTACAGAGCATGTAAACCGCGAAGAGTTCCAACGGCCAGCACCCGCCGTGCGCGACGGGTTGTATCTGGTGCCCAAGGTGATCGAATAAGTGTCGTGCTTTGATGTAGTGCTTACGCGGAACGGCACCTGTGAAGCACTGCAATATACGCACGAAGAGCACGAAAACAAAAAGGCGCGCGGTACCTGGTACCTTGTATCCGGCGCCTATCAGGAAGAACGCAATGCATCAGAAAAGCTTGACCGAACTGCGCGCGGCACTTGATGCCAAGACTCTCTCCGCCGTCGAACTTGCGCAGCTCTTTTTGCAGCGCATCGATGCAGCCAAGGATCTCAACGCGTTTATCAGTGTTGACCACGACCTCACGCTCGAGCAGGCGAAAGCGGCGGATGCGCTTATCGCCAAGGGCGAAGCAGGCGTGTTGACCGGCCTGCCGATCGCGCATAAAGACGTGTTTGTCACGCGCGGATGGACTTCCACGGCCGGCTCGAAGATGCTCGCCAACTACGCGAGCCCGTTCGACGCCACCGTGGTCGAGCGCCTCAAGCATGCAGGCGTGGTGACGCTCGGCAAGACCAATATGGACGAGTTCGCGATGGGTTCGTCCAATGAGAATTCGTACTTTGGCCCGGTCAAGAACCCGTGGGACCTTAGGGCCGTTCCGGGAGGCTCGTCGGGCGGCTCGGCTGCCGCCGTGGCCGCGCGCCTCGCGCCCGCTGCCACAGGCACGGATACCGGCGGTTCGATTCGCCAGCCCGCGTCGTTCACCGGCATTACGGGAATCAAGCCAACCTACGGGCGCGTTTCGCGTTACGGCATGATCGCGTTCGCGTCGTCGCTGGATCAGGGCGGACCCATGGCCCGCAGCGCCTCGGATTGCGCGCTGTTGCTCAACGCCATTGCGTCGTTCGATCCGCGCGACTCGACCAGCCTCCAGCGCGAGGACGAAGATTACACGCGCTATCTCGGCCAGAACTGGTCCGGCGCCGACGCGGCCAAACCGCTTGCCGGCTTGCGCATCGGCTTGCCGAAAGAGTTCTTCGGTGAAGGCTTGAGCGCCGAAGTGCGAAGCGCGATTGACACAGCTCTCAAGCAATACGAAGCGCTGGGCGCGACGCTCGTCGAGGTGTCGTTGCCGAAGACCGAGCTGTCCATTCCGGTGTATTACATCATCGCGCCGGCGGAGGCATCGTCGAACCTGTCGCGTTTCGACGGCGTGCGCTACGGTCATCGCGCGGCTGAATACACCGACCTTCTCGATATGTACAAGAAGTCGCGTGCCGAAGGTTTCGGGCCGGAAGTGAAGCGCCGGATTCTCGTGGGCGCGTACGTGCTGTCGCACGGTTATTACGACGCGTATTACCTGCAGGCGCAGAAGATCCGCCGCATCATCGCGCAGGATTTCCAGGAAGCATTCAATCACTGCGATGTGATCATGGGACCCGTGGCGCCATCGGTGGCATGGAATCTTGGCGAAAAAGCCGATGATCCCGTCCAGATGTATCTCGCCGATATCTACACGCTGTCGATCAGCCTTGCCGGCTTGCCGGGCATGAGCGTGCCCTGCGGTTTTGGCGCTGCGGGCAGCGACCATGCCACGCGGCCGGTCGGCTTGCAGATCATTGGCAACTATTTCAACGAAGCCCGGTTGCTCCAGGTTGCCGACGCGTTTCAGCGCGCGACCGACTGGCACGTGCAATCACCGGCGGGACAGAATGAACTGCCCCCACGCTCACTAAATTCGCTGCCCCCCGAGGGGGCGCATGCCTCCCTTGAGGCGGCTCGGCGGGAGTCATGACTATGAGTACGCAATGGGAAGTAGTTATCGGTCTGGAGACGCACGCGCAGTTGTCGACCGTCTCCAAGATTTTTTCGGGCGCGGCCACGCAGTTTGGCGCTGAGCCGAACACCCAGGCTTGCCCTGTCGATCTGGCCTTGCCGGGTTCGCTGCCGGTGATGAACCGGGGCGCTGTGGAGCGCGCAATTCGTTTAGGGCTGGCAATCGGCGCGACCATTGCGCCGCGCAGCATTTTCGCTCGCAAGAATTATTTTTATCCCGATCTGCCGAAGGGTTATCAGATCAGCCAGTTCGAGATTCCGGTCGTGCAGGGCGGCACCCTCACGATCCAGGTCCCGGCCAATGAGAAAACCGGCAAGGCTGCTTATGAAAAGACCGTCAACCTGACGCGCGCCCATTTGGAAGAAGACGCCGGCAAGTCGCTGCACGAAGACTTTGCGGGCATGACGGGTATCGACTTGAATCGCGCAGGCACGCCGCTGCTCGAGATTGTGACGGAACCTGAAATGCGCAGCGCCGCCGAAGCCGTGGCCTACGCCAAGAGCCTGCACAGTCTCGTGCAATGGCTCGGTATCTGCGACGGCAACATGCAGGAAGGCTCATTTCGCTGCGACGCGAACGTCTCCGTGCGCCCGGTCGGTCAGGCCGAATTCGGCACGCGCGCCGAGATCAAGAACCTGAACTCGTTCCGTTTCCTCGAGGAAGCTATTCAGTACGAAGTGCGCCGGCAAATCGAGTTGATCGAAGACGGCGGGACGGTGGTGCAGGAAACGCGTCTCTACGATCCGGACAAGCGCGAAACGCGTTCGATGCGCAGCAAGGAAGACGCGCACGATTACCGCTATTTCCCTGATCCCGACCTGATGCCATTGGTGATCGATGAAGCGTGGATAGCGCGGGTTCGCAGCGAGCTGCCCGAATTGCCCGAAGCCATGCAAACGCGTTTCGTCGAGCAATACGGGTTGACGCCGTATGACGCGGCGGGGTTGACGTCGTCGAAGGGAATGTCCGCGTATTTTGAAAACGTCGTTGGCATGGTGGGTCCGACGCATGCCAAGCTCGCGGCCAACTGGCTAATGGGCGAAGTATCGTCGCAACTGAATCGCGATTCTCTGGATATTGCGGATTCGCCGGTGTCTCCTGCGCAGCTCGGGCTTGTCATTCAGCGCGTGGCCGACGGCACGATCTCGAACAAGATCGCCAAGGATATTTTCCAGGCAATCTGGGAAGAGAAAGCCACGGACGATGCCGCCGCCGACCGGATCATCGAAGCGAAGGGCTTGAAGCAGATCTCGGATACGGGCGCGCTGGAAGCGATCATCGACGAAGTGATGGCCGCGAACCAGAAGTCCGTCGATGAGTATCGTTCGGGCAAGGAGAAAGCGTTTAACGCGTTAATCGGCCTGGCGATGAAAGCGACCAAGGGCCGAGCGAATCCGCAGCAGGTCAACGAGCTTTTGAAGAAGAAACTATCCTCTTGAGCTGACGGTCGGACTATTCGCGGGTTGCTGCCGGGTCCTGTCTGGCAGCAACCCTTTCTTTTATCAACCGGGATCAACCGGATTCAGCCGGGATCAACCGAGAATCGCACGCGTGGCTAAAAAACCTAGGCTGGACGATTATCGTGTGCCGTATTTCGACGGCGAGAAGATCAAGCCATTTGATTTGGCTTCTATCGATACCGCATCGAAGCCGTTTTCGTCCGGGGCCAAAGACGCGGATCGCGAGCGTTTGAGCGAGTTGAGTACCGCGCTCGATGGATGGCAGGAAAAGCTCCACGCGCAACGCTCGCATCGCATTCTGCTGATCCTTCAAGGCATGGATACGAGCGGCAAGGACGGCACGATTCGCGGTGTCTTTCACGAGGTCGATCCGCTCGGTCTGCGCGTCGTGCCATTCAAGGCGCCTTCCGAAACCGAAGCTGCACACGATTTTCTCTGGCGCATTCATTGGCAGGCGCCGGCTGCGGGCGAGTTGGCCATTTTCAATCGCAGCCAGTATGAAGACGTGCTGGTGCCGCGGGTGCTGAAACAACTCGACAGGCAGGCGTACGAACGCCGTTACCGGCAGATTCGCGATTTCGAAGCGATGCTTGCCGAAAATGGCACGACTATCGTGAAGTGCTTTTTGCATATATCGAAGGACGAGCAGAAGGCGCGTTTGCAGGCGCGTATCGATAATCCCGAGAAGCACTGGAAGTTTGATCCATCGGATCTCCATGCCCGCAAACTGTGGGACGAGTATTGCAAGGCTTATGAAGACGCCCTTGGCGCGACATCGACGGACATTGCGCCTTGGTACGTGATTCCCGCCGATTCGAAGACGCACCGCAACGTCATGGTTGCAGAGTTGATGGTGCGCACGCTGCAAAGTTTGAAGCTCGACTATCCGCCGGCGAAAGAGTCGCTGAAAGGGATCAAGGTCGAGTAATTCACCAACATACAAGGATGCTTCATGTTTCGTGTCATCACCGCTAATTTGAACGGCATTCGGTCGGCCGCGAAGAAGGGTTTCTTCGACTGGTTTGGCGAGCAGGATGCTGACGTTGTCTGCGTGCAGGAGATCAAGTGCTCACAAGACGATCTCACGCCGGAATTTCTCGCGCCGCACGGTTTCCAGGGTTACTTCCAGCACGCAGTGAAGAAAGGTTATTCGGGCGCGGGGCTTTATACGAAGCATGAACCAGATGAAGTGATCATCGGCTTTGGGAGCGAGGAATTCGATCCGGAAGGGCGTTATGTGGAAGCGCGCTTTGGGGATTTATCCGTGATTTCGGTGTATGTGCCTTCGGGGTCGAGCGGCGAAGAACGGCAGCAGGCCAAATACCGTTTCATGGACGAGTTCATGCCGCATCTGGAGAAACTGGCGAAAGAACGCCAAGTGATCTTGTGCGGCGATGTGAATATCGTGCACAAGGAAATCGACATCAAGAACTGGAAGAGCAATCAGAAGAACTCGGGTTGCCTGCCGGAAGAGCGCGCGTGGCTCACGCAACTTTTCGACGAAAAAGCTTACGTGGATGTCTTCAGAACG
>DASYLW010000068.1:0-10604 GCA_036009385.1 Caballeronia sp. | reverse complement strand
GATGCCTGCGCTGCACCCGGCGGCAAGACGGGCCACGTGCTGGAATTGGCAAATGTCGAGTTGATCGCGGTGGAAAGCGATCCGGGGCGAGCGCGACGTATCGGCGAGAACCTGCAGCGCCTGAATGTACAGGCGGAAATTCGTGTAGGCGATGCCGGCGATCCATCGGCCTGGTCAGACGGGGACCCGTTCGATCGCATACTCGCCGACGTGCCGTGTTCGGCGTCGGGGATCGTGCGGCGTCATCCTGACATTCGCTGGTTGCGCCGTCCCACTGACATCGCTGCCCTGGTCGAAGAGCAGCGCCGCATTCTCTCCGCGCTCTGGCCGCTGGTCGCGACCGGCGGCGAGTTGCTTTACGTTACGTGCTCGATCTTCCCGGAAGAGGGCGAGTTGCAGGCGCAGTGGTTTGGAGAGGTGCACGAAGATGCGGTACGATTGGACGCGCCGGGGCAATTATTGCCGACAGCCAGCCGCACCGGCGCGGTTGGTTCGCAAGTATCACCGGACCCGGTCACGAACTCGCTGACGGACAATTCAGGCGAGGCGCAACGTACCCGCTCATCATCTACGCGGGACGCGGAAGCCTTTGCGGACCATGACGGATTCTTCTACGCGCGCTTTCAGAAACGGTGACGATCAAACGCTTTTTCCCGCTGCGGCTTGCGCCTGCCGGCCAAGCCGTGCTGGCCCTGTTATTGAGCCTTGCGCTGTCGTTCATGCCTGTTTCGGCTGCGCAGGCCGATCCCATTGCTGTGCAGCGCGCGTCGTTGCAGGCGGACGGGTCGGGCTGGAGTCTCGACGCCCGTTTCGACTTCGATCTCAACAGCAGCCTTGAAGACGCCGTGAACAAGGGCGTGCCTTTGTATTTCACAACCGATTTCGATTTGTCGCGGCCGCGCTGGTATTGGTTCGACGAAGAACCGGTGAGCGTGTCGCAAAGCATCCGGCTCTCGTTTCAACCTCTGACGCGCGAGTATCGTGTCTCCACGGGGGGCTTGCAGCTTGGCTTCGCCACGCTTCAGGAGGCGCTTGCTGTCATCAAGCACGTGACGTCGTGGCACGTGATCGATCGTAACCAGGTTCAGCCCGGCGAGACGTATAACGCGTCGGTGCGCATGCAGCTCGATATTGCGTTAATGCCCAAGCCGTTCCAGATCGACGCGGTCAACAACCGCGACTGGAATCTCTCTTCCGACTGGAAGCGTTTTACTTTTACGGCGGCGACCAGTGCTAAATAAACTACGCCGCCGGCCGCTGCGCCGCACGAACATGACGGGCATTGTGGTTCGCGTGCTTGTGACAACGGTCGCGCTCACGGCCATTCTGCTGCTGGTCATGCTGGCACTTGCCAGCGCGAACACCGAGTTCTTCGACCGCTATTATCAGTGGCTCTATGCCGCGAATCTCGCGGTGGCGGTCGTGCTTATCCTGATTGTCATCGGGCTGGTGGCAATCATCATTACGAGGGTCAGGCAGGGCAAGTTCGGCACGCGGCTGCTCGCGAAACTCGCGTTTATCTTTGCACTCGTGGGCGTGGTTCCGGGCGCCATTATCTACGTGGTGTCGTATCAGTTCGTGTCGCGCAGTATCGAATCATGGTTCGACGTGAACGTGGAAACCGCACTTACGTCCGGGCTGAATCTCGGGCGCGGCATGCTCGATGCATCGCTGTCCGATCTGCAGAACAAAGGCCGCCTGATGGGCGACCAGCTTGCAAGCGCCGATCCAACCAGCCTCACGCTCACGCTGTTGCGCTTGCGCGATCAGTTCAACGTACAGGACGCGACTATCGTCGAGCCGGCGAGAAGCGGCTCCGGTACCACGCCCGATGTGCGCGTGGTGGCGCAGGCATCGAGTAATTTCGCGGCGCTCGTGCCCGACGACCTGCCAACGCCGCTGCAACTGAATCAGGCACGCAGCAGGCCGTATGGCGCTATTGAAGGCGAGGTCGATGGCGACTCAAGTCAGACAGGACCGAAAGGCGCGTTGAGGCTGCGCGTGATCGTCAAGATTCCCGACAGTTCGACCACTGAATTGCAACCGGCCGAACGTTTCCTGCAGATCGAGCAGCCGGTCAGTACCGGACTCGCCCGCAATGCCGATGCCGTGCAGCGCGCGTATCGCGAGTATCAGGAAAAGGCGCTTGGGCGGACCGGCTTGCGCAAGATGTATATCGGCACGCTGACGCTGGCGTTGTTCCTCGCGACCTTCATCGCGATGATGCTGGCGCTCGCTCTCGGCAATCAACTCGCGCGGCCGTTGTTCCTGCTCGCGCAAGGCACGAAGGAAGTTGCCGAGGGCGATTACACGCCCAAGCGCGAAGTGAAGTCGCGTGACGAACTCGGTTTCCTCACGCAGTCGTTCAACGCCATGACGCGGCAATTGTCCGAGGCGCGTGCGGCGGTCGAGAACAACCGGATCGCACTTGAACATTCGAAGGCGTATCTCGAGAGCATTCTCGCTAACCTGACCGCTGGCGTGTTCGTGTTCGACCGGCAGTTCCGCCTGACCACCGCGAATCGCGGCGCGGAGCGGATCTTCCGGCAGCCGTTCAATGCGTCGCTGAACTTGCCGCTTGAACAGATCGGCGTGCTGTCCGAGTTTGGCGCGATGGTGCGCAAGGCGTTCGCGGATCGCGATGCAGCGGCAAGCGGCAGCGGCCGGCCGATTGGTGACCGCGGGCATTGGCAACAGCAACTCGCCGTGCCGGTGGCCGGCGAGACTGATCCGTTGACCTTATTGGTACGCGGTACGCAGTTGTTGACGCTGACCGAAAGCGATACCGACGACGCTGAAACGACCGGCTACGTAGTCGTATTCGACGACATCTCCGACGTCATCTCCGCGCAGCGTTCGGTGGCATGGGGCGAAGTGGCGCGGCGGCTGGCGCACGAGATCAAGAATCCGCTCACGCCGATCCAGCTATCGGCTGAACGGTTGCAGATGAAGCTCGCGGACAAGCTCGCTCCGGCGGACGCCGAAGTGCTCAAGCGCGGTGCGACCACCATCGTGAACCAGGTACAGGCGATGAAGCAGATGGTCGACGACTTCCGCGAATACGCGCGTACGCCGCCGGCTGTCCTTGGCAACCTGCAGCTCAACGATCTCGTGGCCGAAGTGCTGACGTTGTATGGCATTGAAGAGGGCAAGAGTCACATCACTGTGGAACTGACAAAATTGCCGGTGATTCGCGGCGATGCCACGCAGCTCCGGCAGGTGATCCACAATCTTTTGCAGAACGCGCAGGATGCGGTGGCCGATGTGGCCGAACCACGCGTGCTGCTTGAAACGAAGACAGTAGAATATGGCGACTCCGATGCCTCTGGACATGCCCGCGTGGCGGTGCGGTTGACGGTATCGGATAACGGTTCTGGTTTTCCCGCGCGAATTCTCTCGCGCGCATTCGAGCCTTATGTGACAACGAAGGCGAAAGGCACGGGTCTGGGTCTTGCAACGGTAAAGAAGATCGTCGACGAGCATGGCGCTCGCATCGACATCCGCAATCGTTCGAAGACCCCTGACCTGATCGAAGGCGCGCAGATCTCGATTTTGTTCCTGCAACTCGCGGAAGATTCCGCCGAACCGGGCGCGACACCGCCCTCGGCGGCGGCGAGCCACGGAACGACAAAAGCATTAGTGCAGACAAGGGCAGCGTAAATGGCAACCATCCTGGTGGTAGACGACGAAATGGGTATCCGGGAATTGCTCTCGGAGATCCTGAGCGACGAAGGTCACGTGGTGGAGACGGCGGAGAATGCGCAGCATGCGCGAGAGTACCGGTTGCGGCAGGCGCCGGACCTCGTGCTGCTCGACATCTGGATGCCCGATACCGACGGCGTGACGCTGCTAAAAGAGTGGGCCGCGCAAGGCAAACTCACCATGCCGGTGATCATGATGTCGGGCCACGCGACTATCGATACGGCGGTGGAAGCCACGAAGATTGGTGCGCTCAACTTCCTCGAAAAGCCGATCGCTTTGCAAAAGTTGCTTAAGGCGGTCGAGCAAGGTCTTGCGCGCGGCACGGCTGCTGCGCCAATTGCGAACACAGCCATGCGGCCGCCGTTGCCGTCGAGCGGTTCGACAGTGCCGGCTTCCGCTGCGTTGCCGGTGGCTTCGTCGCTGAGTCTTGCTGGTGGAGATTCAGGCGCGCTGGGTGCAGCAGCAGGTCCGGCGGGTGCGACGGCTTCCATCTCCTTCGACATCCCGTTACGCGATGCCCGCGATGCCTTTGAACGCGCCTACTTCGAGTATCACTTGGCGCGTGAAAACGGCAGCATGACGCGGGTGGCAGAGAAGACGGGGCTGGAGCGCACGCACTTGTATCG
This sequence comes from Caballeronia sp., assembly GCA_036009385.1. GTDB lineage: Bacteria > Pseudomonadota > Gammaproteobacteria > Burkholderiales > Burkholderiaceae > Caballeronia. The sequence goes on along the minus strand of DASYLW010000068.1, from coordinate 6,276 downwards.
CAAGCTCAAGCAGCTCGGCGTGGATCTGGGCAAGAACAAGAGCGAGGCTTGACTGGCGCGGGCGAGGAGGGCGCAGGCCAGGACCGTTACAGTAAAAAGGTGGCAAAAAGCACTTGAGCGACATAATCGCCTTTGATATACTTTCGTTCTTCGTGGCCCGGTAGCTCAGTTGGTAGAGCAGCGGATTGAAAATCCGCGTGTCGATGGTTCGATTCCGTCCCAGGCCACCACAGTTGCAAAAAATGCCCGGAAACCGCAAGGTTCCCGGGCATTTTCAATTGGTTCTCGTTCGTGCCGGGTTCTGGTCGCTGCCTATAAGTACACCGCAGTACACCGCAGCACGCCGAAGCAGACGGCCAAGATTGAAAACACCGGCCGGTCCCTGTTCACCTCTGCGCCTGGGGTCAAACTCCAACCGAGAGCGGACATCGGCCTTCATGATAAAATCCTTGGTTCTTCAAAGACTTGGCTAAGATACGATCGGGATAAAAGCGTGCGCCGCGGCTGCTTCTCAACATTAGCCATATCGCGTACTTCATCCTCTCCATTGGAGTTTCACGGTGACTCGGACAGACGCTAAAGACAGCGCGCTGGTGCTGTTTTCCGGCGGCCAGGATTCGGCCACATGCCTCGCCTGGGCGCTCGACCGTTTTACAACCGTCGAGACGCTCGGCTTCGACTATGGCCAGCGCCATCGCGTGGAACTCGAATGCCGGGAAGGCTTCCGGGCATCGGTGAAACAGCAGTTTCCGCAGTGGTCCGAACGGCTCGGCGAAGACCACATGATCGACCTGTCCGTGCTCGGCGCGATCAGCGATACCGCCATGACGCGCGAGATCGAAATTGAAGCGAACGCGAACGGTTTGCCGAACACCTTCGTGCCCGGCCGCAATCTCATGTTCATGACGATCGCTGCCGCCATCGCGTACAGGCGAGGTCTGAAGGTGCTCGTCGGCGGCATGTGCGAAACGGATTTCTCGGGCTATCCCGATTGCCGCGACGACACCATGAAGGCGCTGCAAGTTGCCCTCAATCTCGGCACGGACAGCCGCTTCCTGCTCGAGACACCGCTCATGTGGCTCGATAAAGCCGACACCTGGCGTCTGGCCGAACAGCTAGGCGGTGAGGCGCTGGTGGAGCTGGTGCGCGTCGAGACGCACACGTGTTATGTCGGCGAGCGCGCGGAGTTGCATGAATGGGGTTTTGGCTGCGGCCAATGCCCGGCCTGCAAGTTGCGCAAGCGCGGCTACGAAGCCTATAAGTCGGGTGAGCAAGTCACCACCGAACCGGTCTGATCATGACGTACGCAGTAAAGGAAATTTTCTACACGTTGCAGGGCGAAGGCGCGAATGCCGGCCGCCCGGCTGTGTTTTGCCGCTTCGCCGGTTGCAATCTCTGGTCGGGTCGGGAGGAAGATCGCGCGGACGCAGTCTGCCAGTTTTGCGACACGGATTTCGTCGGCACGGATGGCGAGAACGGCGGCAAATACAAAACGCCCGCAGACCTCGTCGCCATGATTTCATCGCAATGGCCGGAAGGCGAAGCGCACAAGTTCGTGGTCTGCACGGGCGGCGAGCCCATGTTGCAGATCGACCAGCCTTTCGTCGATGCCCTGCATGCAGCCGGCTTCGAAATGGCGATAGAAACGAATGGGTCGCTGCCGGTGCTGGACAGCATCGACTGGATTTGCGTGAGCCCGAAAGCCGGCGCGCCGCTGGTCGTGACGAAGGGCAACGAGTTGAAGGTCGTCGTGCCGCAAGACAATCAGCCGCTGGCCGATTACGCCAAACTCGACTTCGAGTATTTCCTCGTGCAACCCATGGACGGTCCGTCGCGCGACATCAATACGAAGCTCGCTATCGAATGGTGCAAGCGGCATCCGCAATGGCGCCTGTCCATGCAGACGCACAAGTACCTGAACATCCCCTAACGCGAATCAAGCCCAAAGCTGAGCAGACGTGCAGACGATTACCCGAAAACTTGAATTCGATGCGGGCCACCGCATCCCCGATCACCGCAGCCAGTGCCGTAACCTGCACGGTCATCGGTATGTGCTGGAGATCACGCTGCAGGGTGAACTCGTTGAAACGGAAGGCGCGCCGGATCGCGGCATGGTGATGGACTTCGCCGACGTCAAGGCGCTGGCCATGGAACATCTGGTCAACAAGTGGGACCACGCGTTTATCGTCTATGCACGCGATGAAGTCGTGCGAAATTTTCTTGAGCAAATGGCCGACCACAAGACCGTCGTGCTGGACCGTATTCCGACCGTCGAAAATCTTGCCGCCGAGGCGTTCCGGATTCTCTCGGATGTCTACAACGACCATTACGGGGTCGACCTGAAGTTGAAGCGCGTTCGTTTGTACGAAACGCCGAATTGCTGGGCAGACGTCGAAGGCGTCTGACACTTCACTTGTCTCCAAAGCGGGCTCCTGCCAGCGCTCTTTTGTCACGGTATGATCTTTGGACAAGCCGCACGTTTTGTTGCGGCGCATTCAGCGACATAGCCTTTTGGAGCGAGACATGCCTGTTAGCCATCCCGCCGCGCCTGATCTGCCAGGAACCACGCGATGAGCACCTACACCAACCTCCTCAAACAGCGTTTCACCGAATCCGGCACCTTGTTCGGCCTGTGGCTGTCGCTCGGCAGCGCGGACGTCGCCGAAGCCGTCGCGCATGCGGGCTTCGACTGGCTGTGTATCGACATGGAGCATTCGCCGAACGACAGCCATGACGTCGTCGCGCAACTTCGCGCGATTGCAGCTGCGCACTTGCCGACCGAACCGATCGTCCGCGTGCCGGCGCATGAAGGTTGGCTGGTCAAGCGGGTGCTCGACGCGGGCGCGCGCACCCTGATGTTCCCGAACGTGGAAACGGCGGAAGAGGCGGCACACGTCGTGCGGCTCACGCAGTATCCGAACGCCGATGCCCGCGATGGCCTGCGCGGCGCTGCGGGCGCGGTGCGCGCAGCGGCATACGGCATCCGGCGCGATTACGTGAGTTCGGCGAATGCGCAGATATCGACGATGGTGCAGATCGAATCCGAGCAGGCGCTCGCGAATGTGGAGGCAATCGCGGATACGCCGGGTGTCGATTGCCTGTTCATTGGACCCGCTGATCTGGCCGCGAGTCTCGGTCATCTCGGCGATACCAAACATCCCGATGTGCAGGCGGCAATCACGAAAATTATCGATACCGCGAAACAAGCCGGCATCGCGAGCGGCATTTTTGCGCTCGATGTCGCGAGCGCACGGTTATATGCGGAAGCGGGTGTGAAGGTCATCGCGTTATCGGCGGATGTCGGTTGGCTGTTAAAAGCGACGCGACAGGCGTTGCAGGAGGCAAGGGCATGAAACCCGGAATATTGGGCGCAGTATCTGTAGCGTTGGTGATGGCATGCACGATCTCGTGCAATGAGGCAAGTGCACAGACCGTCAAGGGCAGTGACATGGCGACGCAAAACGCCGTCGCCGATTACAACGCGGGCAACTTGGGCGCGGCGCGCGCGGAGTTTCTGCGTGCGGCCAAGAACGGCAGCCGTCTCGCCGAATTCAATTACGCGATGATGCTGGTGAACGGCGAAGGCGGCCCGGCAGAAGTGGAGGAAGGCAAGAAGTGGTTGCGCAAAGCCGCCGATGCCAACATGACGCAAGCGCAGTACGTGTACGGGAAAATGTTCGACGACGGCGAGTTTGTCGAGCGTGATCCGGTGGAGGCGCATCGCTGGTTCTTGCGCGCGGCGAACCAGGGTCATGTGCTGGCGGAGCTTGCGCTGGCCAATCAGTTTCTCGATGGCCGCGGCACGCCTCGCGACAACGCGCAGGCGTTTGTCTGGTACAAGAAGGCGGCCGAAGGCGGCGACATGACCGCGCAATATGTGGCCGGATCGTTTTACGAGCGCGGCGGCGATGGCGTGCAGAAGAACATCAACGTGGCACGCGCATATTACGCGGCGGCGGCAGCGCAGGGCGATCCTGCGGCGAAGCTGAAGTTCCAGCAACTCAGCGCGGAACTCGCGCACGAACAGCCGCAATAAAACAAAAGCCCACGATGAAACCAATCATTATGGGCTTTGCTTCATTTGCTTCATTTGCCTCATTTGCCTCATTTGTTTCAGCAAAGCGTACCGTTGAAAAACGCTAGCCTTTCATCAGCCGCTTTTGTCGTGACACGCTCATGATGAGCCCCACCGCAACGCCGAGCGTTGTGAGCGCGGTTCCACCGTAACTCATGAACGGCAGCGGCACGCCGACGACCGGCAAGATCCCGCTCACCATCCCGATATTCACGAACGCGTAAGTAAAGAACGCCATGGTTAGCGATCCCGCCAGGAGGCGTCCGAACAGCGTCGCCCCGGCTGCCGCGATAAACAGCCCTCGCGCGATCAACGCCATATAAAGGAAAAGCAGCACAAAACCGCCCGCGAGCCCGAACTCCTCCGAAAACACAGCGAAAATGAAGTCGGTATGTTTTTCAGGGATGAATTCCAGATGCGACTGCGTACCCTTTAGCCAGCCTTTTCCGAAGGTCCCGCCCGAACCGATTGCAATGACAGCCTGAATGGTGTGAAAGCCTTTGCCGAGCGGATCGGAGGTTGGATCGAGCAACGTACAGATCCGATGCTTCTGGTAATCGTGCATCAACGGCCAATTCACTTCCGGCTGGCAAATGCGATCCTGGAATATGCCGATACTCGCGACCATCAGCACGACCGCCACCAGCACCGGCACGATCAGCTTGAAACTCAGGCCCGCGAAATAGATCACGAAGAGGCCTGCCGCGAACACCAGCACGGCGGTGCCGAGGTCGGGCTGCTTGGCGATGATTGCGACCGGCAGCATCAGGATCAGGAAGCCGACGAGATAATCCCACCACCGGATACCGCCCTCACGCCGCTGGAAATACCACGCGAGCATGAGCGGCATCGCGATCTTCATGATTTCCGAAGGCTGGATCACCACGCCCACGTTCAGCCAGCGTTTCGCGCCTTTGCGCGTCAGCCCGAACATGGCGACCGCGATCAGCAGCGCCATGCCGATGGTATATAGCGGCACGGCGAAACGCATCAGCGTGGGAGGCGGCACGTTGGCGAGAATCCACATCAGCCCGAACGTCAGCATGATGTTGCGCAACTGGTCTTCTACACGGCCAGGGACATCGAGACTCGCGCTGTACAGCGTCACGATGCCCACGCACAACAGCAGGAACACAATCAGCGCGAGCGGTTTATCGAAACCCGCGAACATGCGCTTCGTGCGTTCGAGCCAGACGCGCTTGTCGAATTGCAGCGCTTGCATGATGACTCTCCTTTACTCGTCGATGCCGCCAGACGGCGTCAACGTCTGGATGGCGCTTTTGCCTGCGTTACGGGGGATCGCGGCGGTCGGCGGCGGTTCTTTCGGCGGCGATGGCGGCGATGGCGGCGTTTTGGTGGCCGGTGTCTTGCGGACCTCGGCGGTACGGGTTGTTTCCTTCGCGTTGACCACGCCCGGCGCTTTCGATCCCGATGCCGGGCGCGCTATTTCCCGCGCTTCCGTGGTGATAGCCGTGACGGGCACGCGCGGCGCTTCCAGCGCGCGAAGCATGCTCGGCGCGACAGGAACGGCCGGTGCCGCCGATGCAGCCGGCGCGCTCGAGGCCGCACCGGCCCCGCTGCTTGCGGATGCTGCTGAATCAGACGCCGCTGAACCAGCCGCCGCACCTGACGCTGCCAGTGGGTTGAACGCTGGCGACGCACTGGTCACCGAAGCGGGCAGCGCCGCATCCACGGGGCTTTGCGCGCCCCCGATCACCGGTGCGCCCGCATCTTCCGTCGCCGATGCGGCTGCTGCCACGGCCGCTGCTTCCGCGCCCGGCTTCAGCCGGTCGACGAGATAATAATCGAGCACTTTCCGCGCGATCGGGCCGGCGGATTCCGCGCCCCAGCCGCCGTTTTCAACGATCAGCGCAACCGCGATAGTCGGATGATCCGCTGGCGCGAAAGCGATATACAACGCGTGATCCCGCAAATGTTCCGCTATCGCGCTGTGCGAATAATTCGCCCCTTGCAGCGAGTAGACCTGCGCGGTGCCGGTCTTGCCGGCCGACACGTACGGCGCGCCGCGGAAGATCTTCGCGCCCGTCCCGGAGGTCACTACGCCTTCCATCGCGCGCTTGATGAAGTCGACGTCCGCCTGCTTGACCGCAATTTTGTAGCTCGGATCGCGCACGGTGACGCGGACCGCCTTGGAAATCGGGTTCTCGACTTCCTTCACCAGATGCGGCTTCATGACCACG
>DASYLW010000067.1:0-16123 GCA_036009385.1 Caballeronia sp. | reverse complement strand
GTGGATATGTCGACGAGCGTGGTTGCGTCGAACAAGGTGAAGGTCTACGCGCTGCAGGGCAAGCCGTTGCCGCCGGGCTGGGCGCTCGATGCGAGCGGCGCTCCGCTCACGGATTCCGCCGAAGCATTCCGTCTGTTGTTCGGTCGTCTCGGTGGCGGCCTTGCGCCGCTCGGCGGCGACGGCATGGTGTTGGGCGGCCACAAGGGCTACGGACTAGGACTGATGGCGCAATCGTTCGGCAGCACGCTCGCTGGCGGTTCGTTCTCACCGGTTCGTAACAAGACCCAGGCGAGCAACGAGCCCGACAATATCGGCCACTTCTTCCTCGCGATGAACCCCGCCGCCTTCCGGCCGTTCGAAGAATACCAGTTCGATGTCGATGACGTCATCGACGCGTTACGAACCTGCACCCCCGCGGACCCCGCGCGGCCGGTGCTGATTCCGGGCGATCCGGAACGCCTCGCGCGCGATGAGCGCAGCAAGCTCGGCATACCGATGCCCGACAGTTTGCGTAAGCAACTCCGCGAGGTTGCGGTCAAAGCGGGCGCGCCGTTTCTGCTGGATTGTGCTTAACGAAGCCATGCAAGCTTGACTACATTGAAGGAGAAGACACCGTCATGCAGAGACAAGAAGACAGGGCGCGATACCGGTGGATACCGGTCATCCTGCTATTTGTCATCGGTGCCGTGAACATTTTGGATCGCAGCACGCTTGCCATCGGCAACTCGCATATTCGCGCGGACCTGAATCTATCCGCTGGCGAGATGAGCTTGCTGCTTTCGGCGTTCTCGTGGCGCTGGATGGGCTTGAAGCAGCAATTTACGCGAGCGTGGCGCCGACGGGGCTGCGTCGAGCACCACAATCGCTTCATGTGGCGCCACGCAGCGTGCTGTTTCGACGAGACCTCGTTTGCGTCCTTTTTGGCGAAAGGACCGGGCACTGTTCGCAGTCGCTATGACGACTGTAGCGTTATTGGCAGAGTCCGTGCATACCCTAAGCCGTTGAAATAAAATTAAATTTTCTTTGACTCGCGAAAAGAAATAATATTTCATGGAGGCATTGCTCAAAAACGGAGACTGCTGTGTCACACCGATTCGCTGCTACTTACCTCATCGAAACCACCCTGAATCCCCAGGACGCCGCTGCCGAGATGGCGGGTGAGTCGTCGACTGCGACGTTCGTCGCCATCCCGGGCGAACGCGCGTCGATTGCGCAACGCCACGGTGCGCGAATTGACGGGATCCGGGAGATCGAAGCGCGGCCGGTGGGCTCGACCGCGCACCCTTCGGCCGCTTCGATCCGCCGCTGCCATGTGACACTGTCGTGGCCGCTTGAAAACACGGGTACGTCGCTGCCGAACATCCTTGCCACGGCGGCAGGCAATATCTTCGACGTGCAGTCGGTCAGCGCGCTGCGTCTCGTCGACATCCACTTGCCAGCCGTCCTTGCGGACGCTTATGCGGGACCGCAGTTCGGCGTGGAGGGGACGCGGCGCATGGCGCAGGTGGTTGACGGGCCGCTTATCGGGACCATCGTCAAGCCGAGCGTCGGCCTGACGCCTCAAGAGACGGCGGAGCTGGTGGGGCGTCTTGCCGAAGGGGGCATCGACTTCATCAAGGATGACGAGCTCATGGCGGACCCGCCTCATTGCCCGTTCGACAAGCGGGTGGACGCCGTCCTCGATGTGCTGCGCCGTTACACGCAGCGCACGGGGCGCGAGGTGATGTACGCGTTTAATATCACTGGTGAAATGGATGAAATGCTGCGCCGACACGACAAAGTGCTCGCATCGGGTGGCAACTGCGTGATGGTCAGTCTCAACTGGATCGGTTTGCCGGCGCTCGCTCATCTGCGGCGGCGTTCACAGTTGCCCATTCACGGACACCGCAACGGTTTCGGCACGATGAGCCGCTCGCCGGAATTCGGGATCGATTTCGTGGCCTGGCACAAGTTTTTCCGTATCGCGGGCGCCGACCACATTCATGTGAACGGGCTCGACAACAAGTTCTACGAGTCGAATGAATCGGTGGCGCGCTCCGCGCAGGCCTGCGTTTCCCCAGTCTTTGCCGACGGTGGCCCGGCGTGGCCCGTCGTGCCGGTGTTTTCGTCAAAGCAGACTGTCTGGCAGGCCCTCGATACTTACCGCGTCATGAAGTCAACGGATCTGATCTACGCCTGCGGCGGCGGCATCCTCGGCCACCCGGACGGCATCGCGGCAGGAGTGGAGAGCATCAGGGCGGCGTGGACGGCGGCGATCGAAGGCGTGTCCCTGGACGAATACGCGCGTGCACGGCCATCGCTGGCACGTGCACTCGGCGCGTTCGCGGCCTGAGCGTCATGCAGGTAACCTCATCCCGGGAACGACTGGACGGCGCGCCATTCGCTTTCTACGGCGACGACTTCACCGGCGCAGCAGCCAACCTTCTCGAATTCCATCGTAAAGGGATGCGCGGGATGTTGTTCGTGCAGACGCCGAGCCCGGAACGTTGGGCGCAGGCAACCAAAAATCTCGATGTGGCGGGAGTAGCCGGCATCGCCCGTTCGCTGTCGCCGCCGGCGATGGTGGCCGAGATCAGGCCGGCTTTCGAATTGTTCAAGGCGGCGGGCGCCCGCATCGTGCAATACAAGATTTGCGCGACCTTCGATTCATCGCCGGCGCAAGGCAGTTTCGGCGCCGTGCTGGAACTCGCGCAGCAATGCTTCGGATCGCAAAACGTGCCTATCGTTGCGGCGCATCCGAATTTCGGCCGCTACACCGCTTTCGGTAATCACTTTGCAGCGTATCGGGGCGACGTATACCGGCTCGACCGGCATCCGAGCATGGCCAGCCATCCTGCAACGCCAATGCACGAGGCCGACCTGCGAACGCATCTCGCGCGGCAGACCACTTTGCCTGTCGGACTGTGTGACTTCACGACGTTGCGCAGTCAGTCCATCGACGAACTTGCCGCGCGCCTTGCCGAGCACGGCGCGATGACGGCCACGGTATTCGATGCTCTGGAAGATGCCGACCTGCGCAAGATCGCTCACGCCATCTGGGACGCGTCCGCACATCGGCCGATGTTCACGCTGGCGTCGCATGGACTGGCGGCTGGGCTTGCCGCGCATCTTGGCAAGGAGCCGGCCGCAGGCGCGGAGGGTACGCCGCAACACCCGGTTGACAGCATCGTGGTGTTGTCCGGCAGTTGTACGCCTCATACGGCTGCGCAGATCGATTATGCCAAGGCACAAGGCTGGCGCACGGTGCGACTGTCGCTGGAAGAACTCGCCGCGCGCGGCGAAGATGAATTTGCCGACATGCTCGCGCTGGACGTATGCGAATCGCTGGCCCGCAAGCAAAGCATTGTGATTTATACGGCAGCCGGTCCCGATGACGCGACCCTCCGCGCGGGAAGCACCGTGTTCGAGCGGATGCAGGCGGAGTCGTCAGCCGTGATTGGCGGCCTGTACGGCACGGTGCTGCATCGCGTTGCAGCCCGGCGGCGTCTATCTCGCTTCGTGGTCGCAGGTGGCGATACCTCCAGCCAGACCATGCGCCGCCTAGGCATCGACGCGCTCAGCGTGGACGCGATCAACCCTGCATCGCAGGACGCGTTAATGCATATCCACGCCGCCGATCCCGCGCTGAACGGCGCGCAGGTGCTGCTCAAAGCCGGCCAGAACGGCGCCGACAATCATTTCGTGCTGGCCCGCGAGGGGCGGCAATGGCGCTGAACATCTGGCACCGGCAGCGCGTGCAGCGAGTTAAGAAACCGGGCGTCAACGCCCGCCAACAGGAGACATTGCAATGAAACTCACCCAGGCGCAGATCGACCAATACAACGATAGCGGCTTCCTGGTCCTGCCCGACGTGTTCTCGGCCAGCGAAGTGCACGTACTGCGGCGAGAGGCTGCCGACATCACGCAGGTGCAGCGCCCGGAGATCTGGCGCGAGAAGAGCGGCGCGCCGCGCACGGCTTTCGGCTGCCATAAGTACAGCGACGTATTTCGCACGCTGTCGTGCGATGCACGGCTTGTACGGCCGGTGGAGCAACTGATCGGGGAGTCGCTTTACATCCATCAGTTCAAGGTGAATCCGAAGGTTGCCTTCGACGGCGACACGTTCCCGTGGCATCAGGACTTCGTCACGTGGCATGAGGACGACGGCATGCCGGAAGCGCGTGCGATGAACATTGCCATCTTCCTTGATGACGTATTCACGACAAACGGCGCGCTGATGTTTGTGCCGGGCAGTCACAAGCTTGGCATGATCCCGACGTCGCCCAAGGAAAACAACCGTCGCTGGATGGACCTCGAGCGCGTGGAAGAGATCGTTCGTACCGGCAGCGATATCGAAGTCGCGACCGGACGCGCGGGCAGTGTGCTGATGTTTCATGGCAATGCGGTGCATGGGTCAGCAGGCAACATGACACCCCTGCCGCGCCGCATCGTTTATGTGACCTACAGCGCGGTATCCAACGCGATCCGTAAGCCCACGCGACCCGAGTTCATCGCGCACCAGACATTCGAGCCAGTGCATGCCGCGCCGCCCGATGCGTTTGCGGAGTACGCAAACAGCCTCCCTGGCTGACGGCCCGACGCGACACCTTCATAACAAAGCGCCTCAGGCGCATCAGGAGACGACGATGGACCAGCACACGAAGCATCCCGTCGACGCAAGGCGGCGTTTGATGCTCAAAGCAAGCGTGGCGGGTGGCGTGACGGCGGGTTTCGCTGCCATCCTGCCGCACGGAGTTCGCGCAGCAGAATTTACGTACAAGTTCGCTACTGCGCTCGATGCGCAGCATCCGCTGAACCTGCGCGCGAGCGAGGCGCTCGAACGAATCCGCGCAGCGACGAACGGGCGTGTGGATATCCGGCTATTCCCGGCCAACCAGCTCGGCTCCGATGCCGACACGCTGTCGCAGACACGTAGCGGCGCCGTGGAATTCATGACGCTCGGGCACGGCAATCTGGGCAATTACGTCAAGTCCTCAGGGATCGCGAGCGTCGGTTTCGCGTTCACGAATTACGACCAGGTCTGGAAGGCGATGGACGGCCCACTGGGCGCAAAGATTCGCGACGACATCAGCCGCACCGGCCGTATCGTCGCGGTCGGCGGCTTGTGGGACAACGGCTTCAGGCAGGTGACGTCGTCGTCGCGACCGGTGCGTACGCCTGCCGATCTCGCGGGTCTGAAGCTGCGCGTGCCCCCCAACCCGGCCTACACCGCGCTGTTCAACGCCCTCGGCGCGGGGCCGACGCCGCTTAACTACAACGAGCTCTACAGCGCGTTGCAGACCCGGGTGGTCGACGGTCAGGAAAACCCGCTAGCGCTTATCAATACGGGCAAGTTCTACGAAGTGCAGAAATACTGCGGCCTCACGAACCATATCTGGGACGGCTTCTGGACGCTTGCCAACAAAGAGGCGTGGAACCGGTTGCCGCCAGATCTGCAGAAGATCGTGGCGGCGGAACTGGCGCGCTCCGTGCAGGAACAGCGCGCGGACATTGCCGCGCTCAGCAAGAGCCTCCAGGCGGATTTGTCGAAGAAAGGGCTGCAGTTCTCCCAGGTCGATCCCGCCGCATTCCGCAGCGCGCTCGCGAAGACGCGGTTCTACGCCGACATGCACGAAAAATTCGGCAACGAGACCTGGTCGCTGCTTGAACAGGCGGTCGGCAAGCTGGGGTGACGAGCGTCACGCACGCGGATGGAGCACAGGAGACACCGATGGAAACCGATATGACCCGAACCGTGCCGTGTCCGGCGCCGGTAGACAATGTGATAGCGAGACTGGAAGGCGCCTTGATATGGACGGTCGAGGCGGCCGCCGCGCTGCTCGTGCTTGGTGAGGTCGTGCTGCTTTTCAGCGGCGTAGTCTCGCGCTACGCGCTGAATCGGCCGCTAGACTGGTCGGACGAACTGGCGTCGCTGCTGTTCCTGTGGCTCGCCATGCTGGGCGCTGTGATCGCGTTCTGGCGCGGCAACCATATGCGCATGACGGCGCTCGTGGACCGCGTGAGCCCGGCCACGCGCGCGTTCTTCGATGTCTTCGCGATTGCGGCGTCGCTCGGCTTCCTGCTGCTGATCCTTAAGCCGGCGTTCGGGTACGCATATCACGAAGCGGATGTCACGACTCCGGCGCTGGAACTGTCCTCGTTGTGGCGCGCGGCCGCCATGCCGGCGGGCGCCGCGTTGATGACGCTGTCGGCGCTGCTGCAACTGATGCGCGTGGCGAACTGGCGCACGGTGCTGTCGGCCGTGTTGCTGGTGGCGGCCATCGGTACGGTCCTCGGGCTGGCGCAGCCGTTGCTCTTGCATCTCGGGAATTACAACCTTGTGGTCTTCTTTGTCGGTATTGTGACGCTGACCGTGCTGGCGGGCGTGCCGATCGCATTCGCGTTCGGCCTGGCAACGTTCAGCTACCTTGCGCTGACGACGTCCGTACCGCTCACCGTGGTGGTGGGGCGGATGGACGAGGGCATGTCGCACGTAATGTTGCTGGCGGTCCCGCTCTTCGTGTTCGTGGGACAGTTGATGGAGATGACCGGCATCGCGCGCGCGATGGTTGCGTTCCTCGCCAACCTGCTCGGGCACGTGCGCGGTGGCTTGTCGTATGTACTGATCGGCGCGATGTATTTGTTGTCGGGCATTTCGGGATCGAAGGCCGCGGACATGGCCGCGGTCGCGCCCGTCCTGTTTCCAGAAATGCAAAAGCGCGGCTCCGACCCAGGCGATCTCACCGCGCTGCTCGCCGCGACCGGCGCTCAGACAGAGACGGTGCCGCCAGGCATCGTGCTGATCACCATCGGCTCGGTGACGGGGGTGTCGATCACGTCGCTGTTCATCGGCGGCCTGCTGCCGGCGGTGACGCTCGGACTGGCGCTATGCGCGGTGGTCTGGCTGCGCAGTCGCAAGGAGGCGAAGGTGCACGGAGCGCGGGCAGCATGGCGGGTGATCGGCCGCAGCTTCGTCGCAGCACTGCCGGCACTCCTGTTGCCGCTCTTGATTCGCACGGCGGTGGTGGAGGGGGTGGCAACGGCAACCGAAGTGTCGACCATCGGTGTGGTTTATGCAGCGCTGGTCGGGCTCCTGATATATCGCCAGTTCGACTGGCGCAGGCTCAAACCCATGCTAGTCGACACGGCCGCGCTCTCAGGCTCGATTCTGCTCATCATCGGTACTGCGACCGGCATGGCGTGGGCGCTCACGCAGTCCGGTTTCTCGCAGGACCTTGCTTACGCGATGTCGCATCTGCCGGGTGGGGCGCCGGCCTTCATGCTGGTTTCCGTGATCGCGTTCATTGTGCTGGGCAGCGTCCTGGAAGGCATTCCCGCCATTGTGCTGTTCGGGCCGCTGCTCTTTCCCGTCGCGCGAATGCTGGGTGTCAACGAGGTCCAGTACGCGATGGTGGTAGTCCTGGCGATGGGAGTGGGTTTGTTCGCGCCACCTTTCGGAGTGGGATACTACATGGCATGCGCAATCGGGCGTGTCGACCCATCGCTCGCGATGCGACGCATCTGGGGCTATCTTGGAGCGCTGATCGTCGGCCTTGCCGTCGTGGCAGCGGTGCCCTGGGTATCAACGGTGTTCCTGTAGTGCTTGCCAACCATTAAGACGCCTAAAGCCATGACCTCTGCTAATGGAACCCTCGCGGTGATACGCGAGCGCCTTCCCGAACTGAATCCCGCGCTGCGGCGGATCGGCGCGTACATCGTGCGCTCGCCCGCGCAGGCCAAATCGATGACCATTCGCGAGATGGCGGAGAAGTGCGGCGTGTCTGAGGCTACGGTCACGCGTTTTGTCAAAGAGTTCAGTCTCGATAGCTTCCAGCAGATGAAAATCTCGTTGGCCGAGGAGCTATCGCGCCGGCGCGAACAGTTGCCGGCGAGCGAGACGCGCGCGATCTACGACGATATCAAGCCGGGAGACTCCCTCGACATCGTCATGCGCAAGGTGCACGGCGCGTTACGCGAGACGCTCGACCAAACCATGGCAAAGCTGCGGCCGGAGGTGGTGGCGCAAGTCGTGGAGGCACTGAGCGCGTGCGAATATGTCGTTTTCTTCGCGACCGGTACCTCTGCACTGGCAGCGGAAAACGGTGTGGTGCGCTTCTTTCGGGTCGGCAAAAAGTGTATCTTTTATCGCGATCAAAGCATCCAGCAGTTTGCGTCGATCAATCTCGATTCGAAATGTGTGGTGTTCGGCATCAGCAATTCGGGACGTACCAAGACGACCGTGCGCGCGTTGCAGGTCGCGCGCGAACAGGGCGCTAATACTATCTGCATCACGTCGTTTCCATCATCGCCCATTACGCGCTACGCTGATATTTCGCTCATCACTGCAGAGCAGGCGGACGCTATCGACCGGCCGGAAGCACCTGAATCCACAACCGCCAAGATCGGGCAAATAGCCGTTTTGGATGTGCTGTATTCGGCATACGCCGTTCACCACCATCGAGACGCGCTACATGTGCTCGCTGAAACCGATCGTTACGTCGAGGAAGGGAAAGTTTAGCGATCGCAATGCCGTTCGCGAGAGTCGTAAATCAAGCACCGCCAACTCTGTCTGAGAGCGCATAGTTTATCGTTCGCGATTCGTCGAGGATCGATCATGTGAGGCGAAGCGCGAATGTCCTTTGATGGCCCGAGGACAGAACAGCCCTTCACGGCACACGTGCCGCCGGTCTGAATCATGTCTCCTTGGAGCAGACGATGCATGATGCAGTCGCCCGCCGCTTGTCGCCCGCCAGGGCCAAGCCCCATGCCAGGACTCCAGCGGCAGGCGTGTCGTGCGCTTGCGAAGCCGTGTAGCCAACGGGAGAGGTGAAGGGGTTGCATTGGGGGTTGCTTGTCGACACCTCCGCGCGTGCGCGGGGCAACGCGGACCGACAGCTAGTACTACAGCCGTAGATATAACGAAGCAGGCGGCACGCAGCAGCGTCGCCGGTAGTGGCACTGCTGGGTGCAGTACTGTTGCCTGCGACGCCATGCCGACCGGGACAACACGTACTCGATAGAGTGAGCGCCGCGCCATAGGAGGCGACATAGCAGTCGGCGAATCTCCTGCACACTGAGGGGCACCGAACCTTCAGGTGTTTTTTAATACGTTATGCGAATCAATTAATGGCTGCTGCTCCAACCAGAGGTCAAATCTCAACGACAGCATATCAAGTCTATGAGTCACATAGCACAGCGGTGCACGAATCACGAAAAGGGCGGCAGTGCCGGGCGGTCAGATAGACGGAAATATAGACGTTGGCGATCAGCGCTAGCGCGCAACGCAGGTTGTCAAAAGAGCCGCTGATGTCCGCACCCGGGCCAATTTTCGCCTACAAGACAGACCCTATGTTGCCTTCGGTCAGTAGGCGCCGAAAATGCGGTCAAGTGCGGCCAAGATGGCGTCGCGGCGATCCGCAAGAGAGCCGATGCGCCTGCCGAGCGCGCTCAGGGGGACAGCGCTCATAGCAGGCGTGTCGAGGAAGTGTTTTTCGCCATCGACCTCTAATACCGGCAGTAAATCGGACGGTTTGCCTGAGAACCCGAGATCCGGGGTGGGACGCAAAGGAATCACGATGCGCGTCGGCAAGATTCCGACATGCGTGCTTTGCACGTCGAGCAGGTACGGCGCGAGGCGCCGCGTCTCATCGTCGGGATTACCGTAGAGATCAAAACGCGCCATTAAAACGCCCTGTACTTCGAGAGCGGCAGCCCGTCGCGTTCAACCATCGCAGTGTATGCTGCGACCAACTCGGCATTGTCGTTGGCCCAACGACGAGCCTCAGTCTCTTGAATCTCTTCGCGCACGCCGCGCTCGCTCGCGCGCGAAAGATTGATCCCCAGCTCCTTGGCCCGATCGAGGATTTCAGGCGGCAGCGTGACGTTCGTGGACTTGCGCGCCCGGGCTTCGAGTGCCTTACCCATGCGCATCTCCATGTTGGAAAATATGTGGATTATAGTCCGCATGAACGATGATGGGTCGCAGAAAATTTTCCTCCCTCCGCTTAGGACATAGCATAATTTTACATAATGTTAATTATCAACGTTAAACATGATATGTAGGTCCCAAGTTCAGATGTCGCGTTTCCGCTAAAACGAAATGTCGTGTTTGGGCGTAGGTTTATTGCCAGGCAAGCACGTGCGGAGCGTGGGCGATGAACACCAATGGGACGATCACGATGTCGATGCGTGAGCTGGATCGGTTCAAGGTCATTCAGGCAGTTGCCGAGGTGCGACTGAAGCCCGGTCGTGCCGCGGAACGGCTTGGCTTGAGCGTGCGTCAAGTCGAGCGCCTGGTGTTGCGCTACCGCGCTGCCGGCGTGGCGGGTCTGATGCGGGCAATCCACCGGCGCGCGCCCACGCGATGCAGTGCGATGTTGCTCGGCATCTCGAACAGGACGTAGCCCCAGAACAGCATGCTCGCACCCAGCGCATAGACGTTGTCACTGAGATGCAGGCCGCCCAGCATCTGCAGCTTTGCAAAACGGATATTGACCCCGTCGAGGTACGACACCATGTAGCAAAGGAAGAACAGCGGCACACAGCGCCAGAACACCTTGTCGTCAGCTGCCTTCTCAAGGTTCTGCGAAACCTCGCTCATGCCCGCCCTTTCCATGCTCAACGCCAGGACAGTCTGCGAATTGTTTTTTTTGCCGCGCAGCCCGGGCACACATCCCTGCCTTCCCCCAGGCAAGCGCGGCAGTGTCTCACGCGCGCAGAGGCCCGAGGATCTCTTCGTTGTGTTCGCCGAGCACCGGCGGGGGAACAATCGCAAGCGAGCGTTCGCCGTTGTAGCTCACCGGACTGCGCACGGTCTTGTATTCGCCCATCGTGGCGTGGCGCGCGGACACCAGCAGTTCCAGATGCTTCGCCTGCGGGTCCTCCAGCGCCTCGCTTGCGTCATACATCGGCGCATGCGGCACGTCCTGCGCGAGCAGCAGGCGGCACCATTCGTCGCGGTCGCGTTCGACGAACACGCCGGTGAGGACCTCGATCATGGCGTCCTGATTGTCGATGCGTCCCTCGCGCGTCGAAAAGCGCGGGTCGTCGAGCAAGCCGGGCCTGCCGATCACCGTGGCGAGCCCCTGCCAGAATTTTTCCGGCGACGACATGTGCAGAGCGAGCCACTTGCCGTCCCGGCATTTCATGACGTACGACTGCGAGACCATGGGACGGCTGTAGGGTCCCATTACCTCGTTGGCCGAATAGTAGTGCGTGAACGCATCCATGTTGAAGTGGGTCATGGCCTCGAGCATCGACACTTCCACGCTAAGTCCGGTTCCGGTGCGTGCGCGTTCCTGCAGCGCCCCGAGAATGCCGTAGGCGGCGTAGAAACCCGTGATCGAATCAGCGATCGCCGGTCCAACCACACGCGGATTCTCCGGATTGACCAGCAATCCGAGGAAACCGCTGGCAGCCTGCGCGACCGTATCGTACGCCGGGCGACCCATGGAAGGACCCGACTGGCCGAAGCCGCTGATCGAACAGTAGATCAGGCGAGGATTGATCGCGCGCAGACGCGCTTCGTCCACGTTCAGGCGCGCTGCAGCGCCAGGGCGAAAATTCTGGATGTATACATCCGCCGTACGGATGAGGTCATCGAAAGCGGCGAGATCGCCGGCATCTTTCGTGTTGAGCGTGACGCTGCGCTTGTTGCGGTTGTACGTCTGAAAGTGCGGGCTGTACAGGCCGCCGCGAAAAGCCCGGAAGGGGTCACCCGTGCCGGGCTGCTCGACCTTGATGACATCGGCGCCGAGGTCGCCAAGCAGCATTCCCGTAGCCGGTCCGGTAATGAAGGTGCCTTGCTCGATGACGCGAATGTTCTGCAATACCTTGATCACTTCGATTACTCCATATGCGGCCGTCGCCGCGTTGTGTTCCGGAAATGCCTGCTCACGCGGCGACGTATTCGATCGCGCTTTCGCCGGCATGCGCCAGTGCGAAGCCAATCGGTTCCACGCTTTCTTCCAGCAGGTGGGCGACGAGGCTCACGCTGCGCGCGACGAGCGGCACGCCTTTTAACGCCTTGAGCGGAAAGCCGACGTCCAGCAGGACAGCGGGAATTGCGCCGGACACGTTGATCGGCAATGCCCGGCCATAGATATTTGGCACGGCGGCAGCGATGGCGCGCAGTACGCGCACGTTCTCTCCTGCCGTGTTGTGTTCGTCCGCCATGGCCAGTAAACGCGCGGCGCGCGGATCTTCCTTCTGGTGTAGCGGATGTCCGAACCCGGGCAGCGGCGCGCGCCGCGCCCGCAGCGCTGATATTTCGCGCTCGACCACCTGTTCCAGCGTGCCTTCCTGCGGCGTTTTCGCGAGCAATGCGGCAAACAGCTTGCCCGCTTCTTCGGAACTCCCGAGAACTACCGATCCGCATCCCAGCAGGCCGGCGGCCACCGCGCCCTGCAAGGCCTCGGGTGCTGCCGCGTACGTCATGCGCGCGGCTTGTATGGAGGGAACCAGTCCGTGTTCCGAGATCGCTACGAGAGATGCGTCCAGAAGCAGGCGTTGGGTGTCCGTGGGCGGCTGGCCGGTCAGAAGCAGGCAAAAGAACTCAGTCAGGCTCACGTGGCCTATCAACTCCTTGCAGAGATCCCGGTTACGAACAGTGATGCTGTCAGGCGTTGCGGTCGAAATCGACGTGCGTAGCTGACTGGATTTTCCAATTTGCATGGCGACCTTTGAAGATACGATAAATAGAGATGTCTTAAGCGGAGCGATTTTCGCTGAACGCTTTTTACTGCGCTAGGCGAAAATGTAGCAGTGGCGCAAGTCGGTCGCCTATAGGTGATTTCACCTAGCGCATAGATTTTCGCAGAACGAAAATAGTGGTGGCCATGCACAGTCCATACATCCAGTGGCACCCGGAGGACAGGGGTACCCAAACCGATCGTGCGTACGAACCCCGACCGAGGACCCCCGCCGCGGACTGCAGGGTGATTGGGCTTGGCGCTCGGAAGGAGGCGCCTAACTTGCTCCGATCAAGACCCCTATCGACATGCCAGGCGCGGGACCTGCTTTCGTCGCCGAGATCGCCCCCGGTCCGTTTTATTGCGGCGGACGGGCGTCGTCGCGTGCCGGAGCATTCCTTCACGAACTGCTGGAGAGCTACTTCGACTATATGAAGTTGGAAGTTCTCTGAGCCAAGGGGGATGGTTTGCTGCACCGGGCGGTTCGGCCAAGGGCGCATATCGGCATAGGCCACGCACTCCGCTTCGCTGTCGAACCGCAGATGCACCTCAAAGGCGCTGTCGTCGGATGGCGGGTTGTTGAGCCGCTTACCCGGTGTGACATTGAATCGGACCATCGCGCGCAGCATGCCCATCGTTTCGATTTTTGCGTCTGCGTGCCGGCCGATGGTCGTTAAGTCGCCGGCAAGCTCCTCTATCTATCCTCATCCGTGAATGCCGGAGGCGGCCCAGCAAAGCGAAGCGGGAGCCCATATAATCATCGGCCTCACTCATGCAAAGGTCGCTTCATGATCAAGTTTTACTACTGTCCGGCCCCGAACCCGGCCAAGGTCGCTTTGTTTCTCGAAGAGACCGAATTGCCCTATGAACTCGTGCCTATCGATACCCGCAAGGGTGAGCAGCACGCCCCGGCTTTCACTGCGATCAACCCGAATGCAAAGGCGCCGGCACTTGTCGACGGCGATGCGACGATCTTCGATAGCAACGCCATCCTGCTGTATTTAGCGGAAAAAACGGGGCGGTTCATGCCGACAACGCCGGCGGAGCGCGCGCAGATGTACTCGTGGTTGATGTTCGTGGCCACGGGCATTGGACCGTTCTCGGGCCAGGCCGTGCATTTCAAGCACTTCGCGCCGGAACCCAAGGAGTACGCCGTCAACCGCTACGAGTTCGAAGCGTGGCGCCACTGGAGCATCATCGACGCGCAGTTGGCCCGACACAGGTATATGCTCGGCGACGAATACACCGTGGTGGACATGGCGGTATGGGGATGGGCGCGCGCAGTGCCTTTCATCCTGGGCGCCGAAGCATGGGAAAAGCTGCCGAACGTCAAGCGTCTTTTCGACGAGATCAATGCCCGACCGGCAGCGCAGAGCGCTGAAGCGCTCGCAACGCGCCACACGTTCAAGGCCGAGATGGACGACGATGCACGCAAGGCGCTGTTTCCGCAGAACGCTCGCCTCGGCATCTGAGCATCGTTGCGCCGACGGCGCGGCCAGTCCTTCCTCTGCGCGGGCGCAGCCATTTCCGGTTGTGTGCCCGCGCCTGGGGCGGCCACTATCGGGCATCGTGCGCGATTTCCCCGCCATGCTGCTCGATATACGTGCGCGTCGCCTCGAAGTAACTGAACGCGATTTCGCTTGCCTTGAAATGCAGCGCCGTCAGCCGGCTGGTCGCATCGTCGACATACACCAGCAGCGTGCAGGCCGGCGCACGGTCCTCGAACCAGCGGTGATCGCTGCCATCGATCTGCACCTGTTCGTACGCCAACTACTTCCTCTCGAAGCAACCGATCTCTGTGCCTTGCTCAACCACGAGCATGTGCATGGCGAGAACGTCAGAGCCACGCTGTTCACCGCAACGCCTTCGAGCCGCGCTAACCAGACCATCGTCAACCTAGGCATCCGGCATCGGTTCTGACGCATTGCTGTCAGGGTTTTCTTGCGAAATGTTTTTCGTCCTGCGAAAATTAGTATAGTTAGCCCCGCCCTGTTGATGACCGTCTACCTTCTTTCATGACTCAAACGCCTTCTGACCGTATTGATGAGACTCATCGGGACTTCGTGGCCGCGCTTGCGCGCGGCCTCTCGGTGATCCAGGCCTTTACCGAAAATCAGCCGGAAATGACATTGAGCGAGGTCGCCCTGGCCGCGCAGATGAACGTCGCCACTGCCCGGCGTGCCCTGCTCACTCTGCACGCGCTCGGCTACGTCGGTATGCAGGGCAAGCGTTTTCTGTTGCTGCCAAAAGTGTTGTCGCTCGGGGTGGCATATCTGCGCTCGATGAATTTTAAGGACCTGGTCAATCCCTACCTGCAGGAAGTCGCGGACGAATATCGTGATTCCGTGTCCTTCGCGGTCCTCGATGGCGACGACGTCGTCTACCTCGCCCATGTACCCAGCAAACGCAGCATCACGCGACGGGCGTCTGTGGGATATCGGCTGCCTGCCTTCTGCACGTCGCTCGGGCGGGTCTTGCTGGCCAATCAGTCGATAGAAGAACAGCAGCGTCTTCTGGCGCGCGCGCCTTTTCCGCAATATACGGCTAAAACCGTGGTCCAGCGTGACGACCTCGCCCGGGAATTCGCAAAGGCCCTGACCGACGGCTTCGCCACCCAGCAGGATGAGATCGAAATGGGTGTCGTATCGATTGCGTTACCGGTGTGCGATCCCCAAGGTAATGTGATCGCTGCGATCAACTGCTCCTCCGAGACGGACCGCATCACGACCGAGGATTTGATTGCCACGCGCCTGCCGGCCTTGAGGGAGGCGCGGGCACATATCGAATGGGCGATTCGCCGGGCGCCTGCTCTTGTCCATTCGATCCGCTCATCCTGGCACGCGACGTAGTTCCATTGCCAACCAGGACGTTAAGCTAGTCAGCTCAGCTGGCGCTGATGCGGCAACTCCCTCTTCCTGGATTACCGGTTGGCGAAGCGTGAGCTTCGCCTGTGGTAGGGTGGTTGCACATTTCAGTATATCTATTTCATGGACCTCGAACTTAGGTCGTCGGACCCGGAAACCGCATACCTGGAGTGGCAACGCGCTGAGGCGACTGGCGCGGATCGGCGCGTGTTCGCTGAACAGTCTGTCGGGTGTTGTCAACTTGCCGAGCGTGAGACGGAAAGGCGGCAGGTGTTGATCGTTTAGAATCCAGTCGACGGATTTTGGGCGAGTTGAGTGAATTCGCGCAAGTCAGCGAACCTTGCTGCAAGCTGTTTGCGATACAGTGAAGCGCGCAGCAGATGCCGCTTGAGCGCGAAATGTTGCCGGATCGGCCCGAAGCACGAAAGAAATTCCTGCGTACGTTTTGGATCTCGAAAACCACGCATGCGACGCTCACGTTCACGCGTTGGTTGTGGCTCTTCTCAGCCCGGTTGTTCGCCCGGGCTGCCGCCTTGACGAACCCGTGCTTCACGCTCGCAAGTTCCGGAATTTCCACCTTTGCCGCTGAAT
>DASYLW010000066.1:0-9700 GCA_036009385.1 Caballeronia sp. | reverse complement strand
ACGCTTCGACGGCCACCTTCATAGCGCACGCGCCAGCCTTTGGCGGTCGGCTTGAGACCGTTCGCATCGAGCAGCACGCCCGCCTTCGCCAGTTCTTCGTGGTAGGTCGCCATCGCGCCGATCAGCGCGTCCCCGGGGAGCACACCCGCTTCGCTTTTTTTGGTCGCCTTGACCAGGATGATGAATCGCATCGTTGTTCTCCTCTGGTGTGCAAGCGAGAACGCTGATCGCGCTCTCATTCCCACGACGAACCACGCCCGGAGAAATCGACAATCTTTTTGGTTATCCTAGGGTTAACTCGTACGAAAGCGAAGCGCACGAAGCCGGCGTAGAAAGCTCACTCCCAGCAGGGACCGATCTTTCGCACCTCGACCTCGCACCATTCGGCGGCCGGACAGGCCGATGCAATCTCGATGGCCTCTTCCTTCGTCGCGCAATCGAGCATGTAGAACCCGCCGATCATCTCCTTCGCCTCCGCGAACGGGCCGTCGACCAGGCTAGCCTGGCCGTCGCGCTTCTTGACACGCACACCACCGGTTGCAAGCGACTCACTCGCGATCAGCAAACCGCGTTCTTTCAGTCCCGCGCCGAACTCGACCATGCTCTGGTAGAGGAGCTTGCCTTCGGCTTGCGAGCGCTCGGCCCGCTGTCCAACAGGTTCGGCGATGAGCAGCATATAAGACATGACATCTCCTGAATTGAGGTTTCAACCGCCCTTCAAGGTATCAACTGTGGAGAAAGCTTTCAATCCCCAATGCACCATCCCGGAAGCGGAGCATCGGCGAAAAACGGCTAAGCTGTCGCCCTCCTTCACGGTTGCCCGCATTTCTCTCATGGTTAATTTATCTGTATATGGCGGGCTTTTTGCGGTTGCGCTGGTCGCGGCGACACTCTTCCCCCTTCAGTCCGAGGCGTTGCTGGCGGGTTTGCTGATCGCCGGCAAGCAGCCGGCCTGGATGCTCGTCGCCGTCGCGAGCGTGGGGAACGTGGTGGGCTCGACCATCAACTGGGCAATGGGACGATCGATCGAAAAGCTGCGCGAGCGCCGCTGGTTCCCGATCAAGCCGCGTGCGCTCGAGCGCGCGGAAAACTGGTACCGGCGCTTCGGCCGCTGGACGCTGCTATTGAGCTGGACGCCGGTGATCGGCGATCCCTTGACCATGATCGCCGGCGTTCTTCGCGAACCCTTATGGTCGTTCCTGCTGATCGTCGCGATTGCGAAAACGGCGCGTTATGCCGTGATTGCCGCGTTGCTGACCATGTAAGCCCCCATGGTTTGCAAAAGCCACGGACTTACTTTGCGACAGCGCGGCTTAACCGGCGCAAACGCGCCTGATGATGCCGCGCGCTCAGGCGCTTGAACAGGCTGCCGGCGTGGGGATCGCCGAAATGAAATAGCGCGGTGCAACGCACACTGGTTGGCAAGCACGGCTCATTGGCGTGCAGCGAACGCATTCCCCAAAAGAAATAGATGTTGCCCGGTCGCATATGCATCGTGCGTGCCGACATTGCCCGCCGCACCGCGCTGCGTTTCCACAAGCGACAAGCGAGCGGACTTTCGATCACCAGCTTTTCGAGAATATTGAATATCGGCCGCCGACGCACGCGGCGCAAGTTCGGGTACATCACCAGGTCACCAGGCAGCTCGCCGCGGCCATCGGGAATCTGCAGTGGAATCAGTGCGGTGACTACGTACGAATCGTAGTGAAAGAGCCAGGAATGTTTCGCGCCCGTCCCGCCGGACAACACCCGGATAGACGTCGCGATCCGCGATTCAGCGGGCGCTTCCTTCATCGCGCGCCGGTACAGGCCCTTGAGTGTTGACTGCAACGAAGCCGACGTGGGAAATGCCGCAAGCGGACTGTCCTGGATCCACTCCGGACCCGCCAGACCCAGGTACTCGGCGTTACGCCGCGTCAGTTCGCTATCGACATATTCGCGCATGCTGTCGAGCACCTGCGCTCCGACCACGTCGTGCAGCACGGCGAAGCCGGAGGTGTCCATTGCGTGCGCCAGCGCGTCGATGTCCGCGTCGGACAAACCCGGAAGCGGATCGGCGGTGAATCCGGCGCCCGGATGCGCGGCGCGGCGCGAAGGCGTGGTTACGTCGACATTCATTGTGTCCCCGTTAAACAACCGTGGCAGAGTCCGGAAATCATAAGTGATCCGAATAACACGCTGTGCGCGCTCGCTCACATATCGGAAAACCAACCCGACCCATTCATTTCGTCAGAGGTAATCAATCGCAATACGGTGTATTTCAAATCACAACGCCATCCTGAACAAGATCGCCCTCCCATGACATAGCTACGGACTAAGCCATCGCAGATCCTGCTCTACCGTCTTCCTAAACAAACGTCATTGTCCGGTTTGCGCTGCAATGTCCGCGGGGCTTTCTGTTTCTATTTTTCAACGTGCACGGTTTCCGTTTCGCGCAAATGGCGGGTCAGCCACTTTTCCAGATCCGGTTGCGACTTCGAGCGTCGCTGGTGTGATCTTTCCCTTCCATCGCCAAAACGACGTTGCCATCAAGGACCGGGGCCGTTGACCCGGCATGCGAATGCACATTACCGAAGAAGGAACCGTTGAATCAGTTACACGTCAATGCGGCAAGAAGCGCTCACTGCCAATCGCACAGTAACGATGGCGCTGCCGAGATGCACGAGGGATACCCCTGAAACCCGAATACCCGAGCGGCATCCAGTCCGACTCCTGCAAACTTCACCACACAAGCGCGAGGCGCAAGATTAAACTGACGAATGAATTGGCGGGTTAAACGTTTGCGCTAATGGTCGGGGTACTACATAAGTTGGACATGACGAATTTTTTGCCCTCTATTTGCGGCTTTAACCACAGAACTATTTGCTAACGTGGGTTATGTGGCAAAAACAAATCGCCTTGAAGTAGACTCCCGCCTTAAAGGCAAGCGGTATCAGTATTATTGTCCATCGCACGATGCCATAGTGTAAATACTACTGGTTACGCCGCATCGCCATTTTCGCGCTCATTTAGATGGACGCTTTCCTCTCTGACACTATGGCCATGACCCTCGACTACCTGCTGGACCGGCAAATTTCCTCGCAGTGGCGTGGCGTGCTGGTCGCACTGGCGGAAGAATTCGATACCCAGATCGGCCGCGATGAACTACGTCAGTTAATGCAACGGGTAGGACGCCGTTTTGCCGCGGCCCACCCGCTGCCGCCCTGCGGTACTACGCCTGAACTCGGCGCCGCGTTGAACGCGATCTGGAACGACGCCGACTGGGGATTTGTCGAGGTGAGTGACGAGCCGGATTATCTGCGCATCGTTCATTGCTGTCCGCCGTTGCTCGCGTTCGGCGCGAACGCGCTTCCCTGGAGTCCGGCGTTTCTCGAAGGCGCGTATCAGGAGTGGTTAAGCGCGCTTGGCGCACAGGGCTTGTCAGTCGTGCAAGCTGGTGAGTTCGATGAAAGCGCTGCAGTCGAGTTCAGACTCGGCCGCTATAGCAACTGAGGGCAACCGGGGCGGCCGGAAGGGTAACCAAAGGCACGTCCAACCTCGCTGATCTGAGCCAAGCGAACCTGAAGCTGGACCGGACACGCCCTTGGCCTTTACGAGTGCAGCACGGGTCCGGCACCGGACCAGGCAGTCAACCAGGCAGTCAATCAGGCATTGCCCGCATCAGCGTGCAAAAGCGCGCGAGACGTCACTGGCCAGTGGTCGTCGAGGCAAGGCCCAAAGTACAACCGAGAGTACGAGGACGCAGCACATGAACCCTTCGCGCGATATTGAGAAGCTGTTCGACGAATTTGGCGGCGATGCCGGCAACTACCAGGAAATCGGCCGCGAAAACGAAGCCGTCCACGCCCGTACGCGTTGGCCATTGCTCGCGACCCTTGACCTTTCGCAGCCATCGATCCCGAACATCGCGCCGCGCCGCGATGCGCATCTGCCCCAGACGCACGACCGCTCCGGCGAACATCGCAACGTGCCGAAAAGCCTGACGCAACCGTCGGGCGTGACGTCGGTCAACCACGGCAAACCGCCACTCTTTGCGCGTGCGCATCGGAAGTCGGTTCCGCCTGTCGCCAATGTCACGTTGCCGGCGACGCCGGTCGGCGCAGCGCGTTTCTCCGCGCTGGCAGATGCGATCGAAGAAACGTCGAACGCCGCGCAAACCGAGGCCGTACCGCCGGCCAAGGTGCAACTCCAGCAGCCAGCACGACTGCCGCAGCCGCTGTTTCGACCGTTCCACACGCAACAAGAGCAACTGCTGCCGCAGTCTCAACAACCGCAACCGCGCACACAACCGCTCGCCACGCCTGCGTCTGCGAACGCGCCCACCCAGCCGACGGGTTTCGCGGCAGCACTGCAACGTTCGAACACTTCTGCAAAACCGCTGTCGTTGCCGCGCGTGCAGGATCCCGAAGCAGCGCCAGCACCTGCCTCAGCCCCCGCGCCCCAACCAAAAGGACAGTCGATCCTCGGCAAGCTGTTCCGTGCGCAAGCGCACGCTCAACCCGCGCCGCAAGCAAACACACCACCGGATTCGCTCGAGTCGATGTTCCAGCGTCTGCGCGGACCTGTTGCGTCAGCGTCAGCGTCAGCTTCAGCGCCGGCCCCCGTCAACTCGAGCGCGGGTTCGTGGCTCGCCAAGCACAGCTCGTCGTCATGAAAGTCATCACGGTCGTCTCTGCCAAAGGCGGTGTCGGTAAAACCACGCTCGCGGCGAACCTGGCATCGGTGCTCGCTGCACGCGGGCGGCGCGTGATCGCGCTCGACCTCGACCCACAGAACGCGCTGCGCCTGCATTTCGGTATTCCGCTCGACAGCATCGATGGACTGTCGCGCGCCACCCTTGCCGGTGAGCCGTGGCAAACCGTGATGTTCGACGGCGTCGACGGCGTCACGGTCCTGCCCTACGGCGCCGTGGTGGAAGACGATCGCCGCCGCTTCGAAGCGCACATCGACCGCGACCCGCAATGGCTCGTGCAATCGCTTGAAAGGCTGGGGCTCGATGCCGCGGATATCGTGATAGTCGACACCCCGCCGGGCTCGTCGGTCTATACGCGCACGGCGCTGTGCGCGTCGAATTTTGCAATGAACGTCGTGCTGGCCGACGCCGCTTCGTACGCCGCCATCCCGCAGATGGAACGCATGATCGAGGCCTACGCCACGCCGCGGGCGAATTTCGTGGGCACGGGTTACGTGGTGAACCAGGTAGACCAGTCGCGCCAATTGACGAAGGACGTACTCAAGGTGCTGCGCAACCTGCTCGGCGACAAGCTGTTCCCAGGCGTTATCCATCTTGACGAAGGCGTGAGCGAATCGCTCGCCTGCGACACCACGCTGATCCATTACGACCCGTTGAGCCAGGCCGCCGCCGATCTGCGCACGTGCGGCGAATGGCTCACCAGCGCGGTCGATTCCAAGCAGCTCTCGCCGAGGAACGTCGCATGAACAAGCCAAGCGCACGCGCATTGTCCGAGGCCGACGAAGTTGCGTCGCGGCTGGAGCATTTTGTCGACTCAGGGATCTGGAGCAGCCGGATCTTTACAACGCTCCTCACACTCTTCGCCCTCTCGGCGATGTATTTCGTCTGGACGGTGCCGCTCGAATTCACCCAGCAACTGATTTTCGCGTGCTGCTGTTTCGCTCTCGCCATGGCGTTCCGGCGCCTGCGCGGCCAGTACGCCACGCTGGTCATGATCATGCTGTCTGTTGCAGTCACCGGCCGCTACATGTACTGGCGGCTGACCGAGACAACCTACTGGGAACGTCCGCTCGATGCCGCCTGGGGTTTGCTGCTGGTGGCAGCCGAGGTCTACTCGGCGATCGTGCTGATGCTCGGTTATTTCCAGACCGCCTGGCCGCTGCAGAGAAAGCCGATGCCGTTGCCGGCAAACCGCGATGAATGGCCGACTGTCGACGTCTTCATCCCGACTTACAACGAGCCGCTCGGCGTGGTAAAACCGACAATCTATGCGGCGCTTGCGATCGACTATCCGGCCGACAAGATCTCCATCCATGTACTCGATGACGGCCGTCGTCCCGAGTTCAAGGCGTTCTGCGAAGAGGTCGGCGTTACCTGGACCATCCGCACGCACAACCGGCATGCGAAGGCCGGCAATATCAACGAAGCGCTGAAAATCACGAAGGGTGAGTTCCTCGCCATTTTCGACTGCGATCACATTCCCACACGCTCGTTCCTGCAGATTGGCCTCGGCTGGTTCCTGCGCGACAAGAAGCTGTCGATGCTGCAAACGCCGCACCACTTCTTCTCGCCCGATCCGTTCGAACGCAACCTGGGCACCTTCCGCAAGGTGCCCAACGAAGGCGAGTTGTTCTACGGGCTGGTACAGGACGGCAACGACCTCTGGAACGCGACCTTCTTCTGCGGCTCATGCGCGCTGTTGCGCCGCACGATGGTGGAAGAGATCGGCGGCATCGCGGTTGAAACAGTAACGGAAGACGCGCATACGGCGCTCAAGCTGCATCGGCTCGGGTACACCACTGCGTATCTCGCGATCCCGCAGGCGGCGGGCCTCGCCACCGAAAGTTTGTCCGGCCACATCGGCCAGCGGATTCGCTGGGCGCGCGGCATGACGCAGATTTTCCGGATCGATAACCCGCTCACGGGCAAGGGCCTGAAGATCGGTCAGCGACTCTGTTACCTGAACGGGATGATGCACTTCTTCTACGGCATCCCGCGTCTGGTGTTCCTTACCGCGCCTCTGTCGTACCTGTTTTTCGGGGCGCACGTGATCCACGCGGCGGCGGGCACGATCGCCATCTTCGCGCTGCCGCACATGATGCACGCAAGCATCACGAACTCGCGCATGCAGCGCTCGTTCCGGCATTCGTTCTGGGCTGAAGTGTATGAGTCCGTGCTGGCGTCGTATATCACCGCGCCTACCTTGCTCGCGCTGATAAACCCGAAGCTCGGCAAGTTCAATGTAACGGCGAAGGGCGGACAGATATCGAAGGATTATTTCGACTACGCAATCTCGCGCCCGTACCTGATCCTGCTGGTGCTGAACCTGCTCGGGTTTATCGCGGGACTCGTGAACATCTACCTGCACTGGGACGTGAAGAGCGAAGTGAACACGGTCTTGCTGAACCTCGCGTGGACCACCTACAACATGCTGATCCTCGGCGCGAGCGTGGCGGCTGCAAGTGAGCGCCGGCAAGTGCGCACGACACATCGCGTGGAAATGAAGATGCCCGTGATGCTCAAGTTTTCCACCGGCCGTACCCTCGCCTGCGAAACGATGGACTACTCGGAAGGCGGCGTCGGCGTGAAGTTGCCCGGCGACCTGGAAGTGCCGCTGCACGAGAAAGTCACCGTCTCGCTATTTCGCGGCGATGAGGAATATGCGTTTCCCGCGACCGTCGGCTTTACCGCCGTCGGACGCGTTGGATTGCGCTTTTCCGCGCTCACGCGCGAGCAGGAATTCGAGTTCGTAAAGACCACCTTCGCCCGTGCCGATGCCTGGACCAACTGGTCCGAAGGACGCACCCCGGACGCGCCGCTGCGCGGCTTGCGGCATGTGCTGGTAGTGGGCATGGGGGGCATCGGCGCGTTGTTCGACCATCTTTTCACCGACGCACGGAACTGGCTGACGACCCGTTCACCCGACGTTAAAAAACTGAAGACCAAAGACTGACATGGGTAAGGGAATTTCGATGCTGCGCCCGGCTAATGGACGAGTTGGACAAGGCGAACCGGACGCGACGGTTTTTACTCCGTTCAGCGCCCGCCCCATTCCCCGCGCCCTGATGCGCAGCCTCGCTTGCTGGCTTGCGTTGCAAACGGCACTCGCCATGCCGCTGGCGTCGCTGGCAAGCGCCGCCACGGCTGATATCCCGGCTAACACCGCGGTTCATACGTCGGCTAACATCGCGACCAGCGCGTCCGCAACCGGCGTGGGCGCCGTACCGCCCCCCAGCCCCGCCACGCCGTTCAACCGCGCCACCATCGAGCAGCCACAGCTTGCCGTGCCGGTGCCGGCGTTCGCACAGGCGGCCTCGGGTGCATTGGGTTCATCAGCCGTGCCCGCCGCGCGCACGCTCGCCTCGAGGACGCCGACCACGGCCGAGCCCGGTACGCTAGTGCCCGGTGGCCGCCGCCAGACGCTCACGTTCTCCGACCTCGGCGCGCTCGATCCGCTGCAACTGCACGGCACGGACGGCCAGAACGGCGTGCCGTTCTCGGTCCGCAGCGACGAAGTCGTGACCGGTGCAGTGCTGCACCTGATCTACAGTTATTCGCCTTCGCTGCTGCCGTCGATCTCGCAACTCAAGGTGCTGGTCAATGGCGAAGCCGCCGCCACGCTGCCCGTGCCGCATGAGCAGGCAGGCATCCTGGTCGCACGCGATGTCTCCATCGACCCTCGCTTCATCACCGAATTCAATCACCTCAACGTGCAGTTGATCGGCCACTACACGCAGCAATGCGAAGATCCGTCGAACTCCACGCTGTGGGCGACCGTCAGCAACGCGAGCTCGCTCGACCTCACGTATGCATCGCTTGATAGCAGGCCTGACCTGGCCTCGTTGCCCGCGCCTTTCTTCGATCGCCGCGACATTCGCCGCCTCGAACTGCCGTTCGTGTTCGCGCAAAAACCGAACGCCGCCACGTTGGAAGCAGCGGGCGCGGTAGCGTCGTGGTTCGGCTCGCTTAGCGGGTATCGCGGCGCTGTGTTTCCGGCGCAGATCGACAACGTGCCGCTGTCCGGCAATGCCGTGGTGTTCGCCACCAGCGACCAGCACCCGGCCGGCGTGAAGATTCCCGATATAACCGGCCCGACCATCGCGGTGGTGGATCGCGCGACTGATCCCGATTCGCCGTCGCGCGGCCGCCTGCTGCTAGTAATGGGTCGCAACGACGCTGAACTGAAGACCGCCGCGAAGGCGCTCGGCATCGGCCAGAACACGTTGTCCGGCACGACCGCGACGATCACGCAACTGAACGACTTCGCCCCGCGCAAACCGTACGACGCGCCGAACTGGCTGCCGACCGACCGGCCGGTGCGTTTCGGCGAGCTGACGGAAGCGCGCGACCTGTCGGTGACGGGTTACAACGCCGACGCCGTGCGCGTGAACATGCGCGTGCCGCCCGACCTCTTCATGTGGCAAACGAAGGGCGTGCCGATCGATCTGGGTTATCGATACACCGTGCGCCCCACGCTCGACCGGTCCACGCTGAATATCAACGTGAACGACGGTTTCGTGCAGTCGCTCCGGATTCCGGCGGTTGCCACGTCCACCTTCGATCTCGGCCGGTATTTCAACCAGGTGATGCCTGACAGGACGGCGGCCGCGCGTCATGAGATCTACGTGCCGCCGTTGCTGCTCACGCCTCGCTCGCAGTTGCGCCTGCACTTCTACTACGACTACCCGAAGACCGGCGAATGCCAGGGCCGCGTGCTGGATAACGTGGTGGGTTCCATCGACCCGAATTCGACCATCGACCTGTCGGGTTTTCCGCACTACATGGCGCTGCCCGACCTCGCGGCCTTTGCGAACGGCGGCTTCCCGTTCACGCGCATGGCTGACCTGTCCGAGACGGCGGTCATCATGCCGAACGATCCGAACTCCGCCGACTTCAGCCTGTACTTGCTGGAGATGGGACGCATGGGGGCATCGACGGGCTATCCGGTGACCGGCGTGACCGTGGCCCAGGCCGATCAGGTCGACAATCTCGCCGATAAAGACCTGC
>DASYLW010000065.1:0-17262 GCA_036009385.1 Caballeronia sp. | reverse complement strand
CGACGAAAGCGGCGCGGTCAAATACGCGTTCGAAGACGTGGGCCGCCATAACGCGCTCGACAAACTCATCGGACATCTGGTGCTCCAACGCGTGGATACCACGCAAGGTTTCGTATTCCTTTCGAGCCGGGCAAGCTCTGAACTCGTGCGCAAGTCGGCGCGGGTCGGCGTGCCCATGCTCGTCACCATTTCCGCGCCTACGTCGCTGGCAATTTCCATCGCGGAGAAAGCGGGATTGCGACTGGTGAGTTTTGCGCGGGAGAACGGGTTTGTGGAGTACGGGCACGCGGGTGGCGCCTCCAACTGACCCCAATCAGCCGGCAGGTCAGCCGTGCCGGCGCTTTGACACCTCAACGCCACACCTTCTAGCGTCACCCAATAACCCTGTCTTCGCGGTGTCCCGCCCTGCCGGCGATTCGGCACGGGCCGGGTATGTGCACGCGCCGGATTCTGCGATCCCGCGACCCTCTGCGACAACCTTTCCTTGTCGATCGGACGGTTACCAAGTCCTGTCAATCCATCGAACAGCGCGTCCTTTTGGCGTGCACGCAACGATGTGCCTCCGGCCAGAAAGCGACTAGGGAAAGCCATGAGGCCGAATCGGCGATTGTGAATTGATTCCTCACACAAATGAAAGCGACCTGAAAGTACGCACCACTTACGATGCATTCGTCCGATCATCAACACTACAAACTATTTTTGGAGGAAGACATGAACATACTGAAAACGGGATTCTGCGTACTGGCGGCCGCTGGAGCGTGCCTCACGGGAACGGCCCACGCACAGGCGCCACCGGAGTATCCGGCGGCGTACCAGACCGTTATCGACAACGCCAGGAAAGAAGGCAAGCTGATCATCTACGCTGCCACCGATACCTCCGTGATCCGCTCGTTGCTCAAGGATTTTGAAGCCATGTATGGCATCAAGATCGAATACAACGACATGAACAGCACCGAACTGTATAACCGCTATATCAGCGAAAACGCAGCGAGCAGCACGAGCGCCGACGTTCTGTGGAGTTCAGCCATGGATCTCCAGATGAAGCTGGTGAACGACGGCCTGATGGCAAGCTATGCGTCACCGGAAGCGTCCAGCATTCCGCAATGGGCCCAGTACCAGCAGCAGGCATTCGGCACGACCTACGAGCCGCTTGCCATGGTCTATAACAAGCGTCTGGTGCCGGCCGGCGACGTGCCTCAGACGCGTGCTGCGCTGATCAATTTATTGCAGACACAGCCCGCGAAATACAAAGGCAAGATCACCACCTATGACATCGAAAAGGCGGGCGTGGGTTTCAATGCGCTCACGCAGGATGCCCGCGTGAATCCGCAGATGACCTGGCAGCTCGTGGAGGCAATTGGCGCAACCGGGCCCAAGCTGCTGTCGAGCACCGGCGCGATGATGGAGCGAATTTCATCGGGCGAAAATTTGATCGCCTACAACATTCTCGGATCGTACGCATTCTCGAAGGCCAAGAAGGACCCCTCGATTGGCTATGTCTATCCGAAGGACTACACGCTGGTAGTGAGCCGTCTCGTGACGATCTCCAGGAAAGCCAGGAATCCGAACGCCGCCAAACTGTGGGTCGATTACCTGCTTTCAAAACGCGGTCAGACCTTGATCGCAAACCAGGCCAATCTGTTTTCGATCCGCCCGGACGTGAACGGTGAAACGTCCATGGTCGGTCTCCAGCAAGAGCTCGGTGACGCACTCAAGCCCATTCCCATTGGTGCAGGGTTGCTGGTCTATCTGGATCAGGCAAAGCGCCTTGAGTTCATGAAGCGTTGGCAGCAGGCCATCAAGCGTTAAACCGAGCCCGCTTTGCGCCCGCATGCTCATGCGGGCAATGCCCACACCAGCCATTTTCTTGACGCGCCTTTTAAAGCGCAGGGGAAACGCATGCCCGATTCAAGAACAACCGTTTCGCCTCCGGTCCTGATGCCGGGCGGCGAGCGCAAAGTCCCTCATCTACCCGCTCGCGGATGGCGCGGATTGACTGCAATGTTTCGATGGTCCGTGATTGTCGTGCTGACGGTGGTGGTGCTGATGCCGCTATCGTTCATCGTGTTCCAGAGCCTTCTCAACACGCCCTTCTTCGATGCCAACCGAAGCTTCGGCGCAGGTGCCTTCCAGTTTATTTTCGACGATCCCGACTTCTGGCTGGCGCTGAAAAACTCGTTGATCATTGCAGGCGGCATGCTGTTTATCGCGATCCCGCTCGGCGCCGTGCTCGCGTTCCTGATGGTCCGCACCGACTTGCCCGGCCGTCGCTGGATCGAACCCATGCTGCTCACGCCAGTCTTCATCTCTCCGATGGTGCTGGCGTTCGGCTATGTCGTCTCGGCGGGTCCGGTGGGTTTCTACTCGGTGTGGTGGAAGACGCTGTTCAGAGTGGAAGAGGCGCCCTGGTCCATCTACACAATGGCCGCCATCACGCTGATCGTCGGTCTGACCCATGTGCCGCATGTGTACTTGTACTCGTCGGCGGCGCTGCGCAATCTTGGCTCCGACGTCGAAGAAGCGGCGCGCGTTGCGGGCGCGAAGCCCTTCCGCGTTGCGTGGGACGTCAGTTTGCCCATGACCATGCCTGCGCTGCTGTTTGCCGGCGTATTGGTGTTCTTCCTGGGCTTCGAAGTGTTCGGATTACCGCTCGTACTGGGCGACCCCGAGGGTCATCTGGTACTGGCGAGTTATCTGTACAAGCTGACCAACAAACTTGGCGTGCCGTCGTATCACCTGATGGCGGCGGTTGCAGTGTGCATCATCGGAATCACGTTTCCGCTCGTGTTGTTGCAGCGGCATTTGCTCAAGAATGCGAACAAATTCGTCACGGTCAAGGGCAAGGCCGATCGCCAGTCCGTATTGCCTCTCGGACCGTGGCGCTGGGTTGCATTGGGAATCGTGGGCCTGTGGCTTTTGCTCACCGTGTTCGTGCCGCTTTCCGGCATTGTGCTGCGCTCGTTCGTCACGAACTGGGGCGAAGGCGTCAGTCTCGTCGATGCCTTCACGCTCGCGAACTTCACCGATCTCTTCGAGCAGGACAATCTGGTCCGCGCGATTTTCAACACGCTCGGCGTCGGGGTGATCGGCGGAGCGCTCGCAGTGGCCTTCTATGCGCTGGTCGCATTTGCGGGTCATCGGCATAACGACTGGGGCACCAGGCTTCTCGACTATCTCGTGCTGCTGCCGCGCGCGGTGCCGGGCCTGCTTGCCGGACTGGCGTTCCTGTGGATTTTCCTGTTCGTACCGGGCGTGAAGGAACTCAAGAACTCGATGTGGAGCATATGGATCGCCTATACGGTCGTCTGGCTCGCCTATGGCATGCGGCTGATTCAAAGCGCCTTGCTCCAAGTAGCGCCCGAACTTGAAGAAGCCGGGCGCAGCGCGGGAGGCACGCGCACCCGCGTGAACCTGGATGTGACGCTGCCGCTCGTGCGCTTTGGTTTGCTCAGCGCGTGGTTGCTCATCTTCATGATTTTCGAACGCGAATATTCGACCGCCGTTTATCTGCTTTCTCCAGGCACGGAAGTCATCGGCGCGCTGCTTGTCTCCATGTGGGCAGCGGGCGCGGTCGATCAGGTCGCGGCGCTGTCCGTCATCAACATTGCAATGGTCAGCGTCGGTCTTGGCGTGGCGTTGCGCTTTGGAGTGAAACTTCGTGGATAAACTCATTGTCGAACAGCTCTTCCTCAGCTACGGAGCCAATCCGATCCTGAAGGGTGTTTCGTTTGATTTGAAGGCAGGAGAAGTCGTGTGCTTGCTGGGCGCGTCCGGGAGCGGCAAGACTACGCTGCTGCGAGCGGTAGCCGGCCTGGAACAACCGTCCGATGGCCGCATCGTCCTGGATGAAAAGGTCTTCTTCGATAGCGCGAGGAACATTGACTGCCCGGTAGAGCAGCGCTCGCTCGGTCTCGTGTTCCAGTCGTATGCGCTATGGCCGCATCGCACAGTGGCGCAAAACGTAGCGTACGGATTGAAGCTGCGCAAAGTCTCCTCCTCGGAACAAAAGCGCCGCGTGCAGAGCGCGCTCGACCAGCTTGGCCTCGGGCAACTCGCGGAGCGCTTCCCTCACCAGCTATCGGGAGGACAGCAACAACGCGTGGCCATTGCACGTGCGCTCGTCTATAACCCGCCCGTGATCCTGCTCGACGAACCGCTTTCCAATCTCGATGCAAAGTTGCGTGAAGAAGCGCGCGCATGGCTGCGGGAGTTGATTGTGTCGCTGGGTTTATCGGCGTTGTGCGTGACCCACGATCAGACGGAAGCCATGGCCATGTCCGATCGAATCCTGCTGCTGCGCAATGGACGTATTGAACAGGAAGGGACGCCGGCCGAACTCTATGGTTCGCCGCGCTCGCTTTACACAGCGGAATTCATGGGGAGCAATAATCGGATAGATGCGAAGGTCGTCGCAATCAATGGCGATCGCGTGACGCTGTCGGGCGAAGGCTTCGAACTACAAGCGCATGCCAAGGAAGCATTGCATGCGGGCCAAGCCGCGCAGGCAGTGATTCGCCTCGAGCGCATGCAGGTCGCCGACGGTCCCGGTGCAAATCGGTTACAAGCTCAACTGGTTACGTCGATGTATCTCGGCGATAGATGGGAATACCTCTTCCATCGCGGAGAAATGCGCTTTCGTGCGTTTGGTCAAATACCGCGTGCCGCCGGTGATCACTGGGTTGAGTTTCCCGCTAACGACTGCTGGGCATTCGCCAAAGCGAGCTAGACACTCGCCAGCCAGTCGATAAACAAGCCGGCGAACGCCGGCTTGTTTATTAGTTCCGGGCCAGTCATCAGCCCAAGCCGATCTTCAATTAAACCGGCTGAAATCCGGTTTGCGCTTTTCGAAGAACGCCGTGAACGCTTCCTTCGCTTCGGGCGCGGTCAGCATGTGGGCGAAGTGCTCCGCCTCTGCCGCCATCTGCGCGCTGATTTCTTCAGCCTGACCGCCCTTCATCAACGCCTTGGTGGCCTTCAGCGATGCCGGCGGCAACGCTGCGAGTTTCTTCGCCTGTTTCATAGCGAAGTCGTCGACTTCTTCCGCCGGTAAAACCCGGTTGACGATCCCCATATTCGCGGCTTCGGCGGCGTCGAAAGATTCGCCCAGCAGCAGTTTCTCCGCCGCGCGCTGATAACCCGCAATGCGCGGCAACAGCAAACTCGACGCCGCTTCCGGACACAGCCCAAGCTGCACGAAGGGCAGCGCGAACTTCGCTGTCGACGCTGCGTAGACGAGGTCGCAATGCAGCAGCATTGTTGTGCCGATACCCACCGCCCCGCCCGCCACCGCTGCCACCACGGGCTTCTGCGCGGTACTGATGCGGCGCAGGAACTGGAACACGGGCGCGTCCTGCTTCGCGGGCGGCGCCTTCATGAAATCTTCGAGATCGTTACCCGCGCTGAACGTATCGCCCACTGCGCGAATCAGCACGACGCGCACGGCGGGGTCGTTTTCGGCATCGAAGAAAGCGTCGGCCATCGTTTGGTACATCGCGGCCGTCAGCGCGTTCTTTCGGGCCGGACGGTTGACGGTGATGCTCAGCACGCCGTCGACGTGTTCGGTGATGATGTCCATTCCTGTCTCCTGAACGAATCCTGAACGAATCCTGAATGCAGAAACGGTCCGCGAACCGGATGGTGCGCGAACCGTCGTTTTACTTTGGCTGATAAGCGCTTACATCCGTTCGATGATGCCCGCCGCGCCCATGCCCGTTCCCACGCACATGGTCACCATGCCGTACTTCAGGTTGCGCCGGCGCAAGCCGTGCACAACCGTCGCGGCACGAATGGCGCCGGTCGCGCCGAGCGGGTGACCCAACGCAATCGCGCCACCCAGCGGATTGATCTTCGATGGATCCAGTCCCAGGTCCTGGATCACAGCCAGCGATTGCGCCGCGAACGCTTCGTTCAGTTCGATCCAGTCGATATCGTCCTGAGTCAATCCCGCCGCTTTCAACGCTGCAGGAATGGCTTCCTTCGGCCCGATGCCCATGATTTCCGGCGGCACGCCACGCACCGCAAAGCTCACGAAACGCGCGAGCGGTGTCAGGTTGAATTGCTTAAGGATCTTTTCGCTGACCACGATCAATGCACCCGCGCCGTCGGAGGTCTGCGAGCTGTTGCCGGCCGTGACCGAACCCTTCGCGGCGAAGACGGGACGCAATCTGGCGAGCCCTTCCATCGTCGTGTCCTGGCGCGGGCCTTCGTCGTTTTTGATCTCGCGCGAATTGACGCGAATCTCGCCCGTTGCCAGATCCGGGAAGCGCTCGTTCAGCGTGAACGCCGCGATTTCGTCATTGAACTCGCCGGTGCGTTGTGCTTCCAATGCGCGTCGATGCGACTCCACCGAGAACGCGTCCTGTGCTTCGCGGCTGATCTTCCAGCGCTCGGCCACGCGTTCGGCCGTCAAGCCCATGCCGTAAGCAATGCCGACGTTCTCATCGCGATCGAAGATATGCGGCGACAGCGACGGCTTGTTGCCCATCATGGGCACCATGCTCATCGATTCACATCCGCCTGCGATCATCGCATCCGATTCGCCGACGCGAATGCGGTCGGCGGCCATCGCCAGCGCGGTTACGCCCGATGCGCAGAAGCGGTTCACGGTCACGCCGCCGACCGAGTTCGGCAGGCCGGCAAGCAGCGCACCGATACGCGCAACGTTCAGGCCTTGCTCGCCTTCGGGAATCGCGCAACCGATGATTGCGTCATCGATCAGCTTTGTATCCAGCCCCGGCACTTGGGCTACGGCTGAACGAATCGCGTGGACTAGCAGTTCGTCCGGCCGCGTGTTCTTGAAGATGCCGCGCGGCGCCTTGCCGATAGGCGTCCGGCTCGCGGCGACAATATATGCGTCCTGCACTTGTTTGCTCATTTGCAGCTCCTGTGTCGACCAGAGTTGGCGCTTTAGCGCTTACTCTGGTCCCATGCACTTTGCGTCGACCAGAGTTGGCGCTTCAGCGCTTACTCTGGTCCCATGCACTTTGCGTCGACCAGAGTTGGCGCTTCAGCGCTTACTCTGGTCCCATGCATTGCGGTCGGCTGGAGTTGGCGCTTCAGCGCCTTACTCCGGACAACGCAAATGCGATTGCGCGCGCGTTAGTTACGAACCGGCTTGCCGGTTTGCAACATGCCCATGATCCGTTCCTGCGTCTTTGCAGTACCCAGCAACTCCACAAACGCGCGACGCTCCAGCGCCAGCAGCCATTCTTCATCGACGAAACTGCCTGCTTCCACATCGCCGCCGCACACCGCTTCCGCGATACGGCTAGCGATCAGGAAATCGTGATCGCTGATGAATTGGCCATCGCGCATATTCACGAGTGATGCCTTGATGGTCGAGATCGCCGAGCGCCCTGCAACGGGGATTTGGGTCGCACGCAACGGCGCGCGATAACCCGAGGCGCTCAGAGCACGCGCTTCCTTCTTCGCGATATCGAGCAATTCGTGCACGTTGAAAACGATCGTGTCGGACGGTTTGAGATATCCCATCGACCGTGCTTCCAAAGCCGATGCGGAAACCTTCGCCATCGCGGCGTTTTCAAACGATTTCTGCAGGAATTTGAGCAGATCGCTGGTTGCGTTCACGGCGCTGGCGGCAGTCGCTGCACGCAACGCCGCTTCCTTCAAGCCACCGCCCGCGGGCACGAGCCCGACGCCCACTTCCACCAGCCCCATGTAGCTTTCGATGTGCGCAACACGCTTCGCCGAATGCAGCGCGAGTTCGCAACCGCCGCCGAGCGCGATGCCCGACACAGCGGCCACCACCGGCACGCTCGCGTACTTCACGCGCAACATGCCCTGCTGGAAATTCTTCACGAACGGTTCGATACCCTTCGCGCCGCCCATCATGAACGCGGGCATCGCTTCTTCAAGGTTTGCACCGGCCGAGAACGCGCCGCCCGGATTACCGAGCTTCAATGCGGACGTTTGCCAAATGACAACGCCCTTGTAATCGGCTTCAGCGAGTTCGATCGCCTTCGTCAGACCTTCGATCACCGACGGTCCGATCGTGTTCATCTTGCTTTTGAACGACACGATCACGACATCGTCCTCACCTGCGCGATCGTCGACCCATGCACGCACGGCATCGGTTTCGAACAGCGTCTTGCCGTAGGTCTTCGGATCAACACCAGCCTCACCGATCAGCGGTGCGCGGAAAACCTGCTTCTTATAAACATCGAGCGATGAACGCGGGATGAATTTAGAAGCCGCCGGCGACCACGATCCTTCGGCCGTATGCACGCCGCCCTTCTCGGCCACAGGGCCGTCGAACACCCACGATGGCAACGGCGCTTTCGACAACGCCTTGCCTGCATCGATATCTTCCTGCACCCACTTCGCCACTTGCGTCCAGCCGGCTGCCTGCCAGCCTTCGAACGGGCCTTCGTTCCAGCCAAAGCCCCAGCGGATCGCGAGATCGATATCGCGGGCGTTGTCTGCAACGGACTCGAGATGCACGCCGATGTAATGGAACACATCGCGGAAAATGGACCACAGGAACTGGGCTTGCGGATGTTGCGATTCGCGCAGCAGCTTCAGGCGTTCCGCCGGCGGACGTTTCAGGATACGGCCGACGAGTTCATCCGCCTTGCCGCCGCCATCAACGTAGGTTCCCGTCTTCGGGTCCAGCACCTTGATCGCTTTGCCTTCTTTCTTGTAGAAACCTGCGCCCGACTTCTGGCCGAGCGCGCCGTTCTTCACCAGACCGGCAAGCACAGCCGGCGTCTCGTACAAAGCAAGGAAGGGATCGTCCGGCAGGTTGTCCTGCATCGTCTTGATGACGTGCGCCATGGTGTCGAGGCCGACCACATCCGCCGTGCGGAACGTCGCCGATTTCGCGCGGCCAAGACGTGCACCCGTCAGGTCATCGACTTCATCGAAACGCAGTCCGAACTTCTCTGCTTCGGCAATCACCGCGAGAATCGAAAACACGCCCACGCGATTGGCGATGAAATTCGGCGTGTCCTTTGCCCGCACGACGCCCTTGCCCACCACGCTCGTCAGGAACGTTTCGAGTTGGTCGAGAATCTGTGGCTGCGTGGTATCGGTGGGAATCAGTTCGACCAAGTGCATGTAGCGCGGCGGATTAAAAAAGTGCACGCCGCAGAAACGCGCCTTGAGTTCATCGGAGAAACCCTTCGACAACTCCGTGATCGACAAACCCGACGTATTCGTCGCAAAAATCGCCTTCTCGCCGATATGCGGCGACACCTTCTTATACAAATCGTGCTTCCAGTCCATGCGCTCGGCGATCGCTTCGATCACGAGATCGCACTCTTTCAGCTTCTCGATGTCATCGTCGTAATTCGCGGGCTGGATGTATTGCGCGTCGTCCTTCACGCCGAACGGCGCGGGCGACAGCTTCTTCAGGTTCTCGATCGCTTTCAACGCGATGCCGTTCTTCGGACCTTCTTTTGCCGGCAGGTCGAACAGCAGGACTGGCACCTGGGCGTTGATCAGGTGCGCAGCGATCTGTGCGCCCATCACGCCGGCGCCGAGTACGGCCACCTTGCGTATGTTCAGATTGCTCACGTGTGTCTCCGAGAGGGTTTCGATATGACGATGCGCTACGTCATTGAAGACGTAGCGCAGTGCAAATGAGGCCTAGAACAAGGCTTCGTCGTAGTCCATCAGCGTCTTCGATCCAGCGCGCGCAGCGCGAATCGTCGATGCCGTTTCAGGCAGCAGCTTGGCGAAGTAAAAACGTGCGGTAGCAAGCTTCGCTTTGTAGAACGGATCGCCTTCCGCTTCCTTGTCCAGCGCGATACGTGCCATGCGCGCCCAGAAATAGGAGAAGACCAGATGCCCGACCGTACGCATATAAGGTACGGCAGCGGCGCCGACTTCGTCCGGATTCTGCATCGCCTTCATGCCGATTTCCATGGTCAGCTTCTGCACCTTGTCGCCAATGTCCGCGAGCGGGTTGATGAACTCCTGCATCTCCGGCTTCACGCCTTCTTGCTCGACGAAGTCCGTCACCAGCTTGCCGAATTTCTTCAGCTTCGCGCCCATGTCGCCGAGAATCTTGCGGCCGAGCAGATCCAGCGCCTGAATCGAATTCGTGCCTTCGTAGATCATGTTGATGCGGGCATCGCGCACGTATTGCTCCATGCCCCATTCGGAGATGAAACCATGGCCGCCGTAGATCTGCATGCCCATGTTCGTGCCTTCGAACGCGTTGTCCGTCAGGAACGCCTTGATGACCGGCGTGAGCAGCGCGACGAGATCGGCGGCGTCCTTACGCGCGGATTCATCGGCGTGGGACAGCTCTTTATCGATGTTCAGCGCAGCCCAGTACGTGAACGCGCGACCCGCTTCGGCGTAGGCTTTTTGCGTGAGCAGCATGCGGCGGACATCCGGATGCACGATGATCGGATCAGCCGCTTTTTCCGGCGCTTTGGGACCAGTGAGCGAACGCATTTGCAGGCGTTCCTTCGCATACGTCAGCGAGTTCTGATACGCAATTTCCGTCAGCCCAAGCCCTTGCATGCCCACGCCAAGA
This sequence comes from Caballeronia sp., assembly GCA_036009385.1. Classification (GTDB taxonomy): domain Bacteria; phylum Pseudomonadota; class Gammaproteobacteria; order Burkholderiales; family Burkholderiaceae; genus Caballeronia. The sequence goes on along the minus strand of DASYLW010000065.1, from coordinate 6,758 downwards.
CGTGCCGCGTTCATCATCACGAACATGGCGTTCAGGCCCTTGTTCGGCTCACCGACAAGCCAGCCCTTCGCTGAGTCCAGATTGATCACGCACGTGGAATTGCCGTGAATGCCCATCTTGTGTTCGATGGAACCGCACTTCACGCCATTGCGTTCGCCGGGAGCGCCGGCGTCCGTCGGAATGAACTTCGGCACGATGAACAGCGAGATGCCCTTCGTGCCAATCGGGGCACCCGGCAAACGCGCCAATACCAGATGCACGATGTTCTCAGCCAGATCATGTTCACCGCTGGAGATGAAGATTTTCGTACCGCTGATGGCGTAGGAACCGTCGCTGTTCGGCTCGGCCTTCGTGCGCAGCATCCCCAAGTCCGTGCCGCAATGCGGCTCGGTCAGGCACATGGTGCCGGTCCAGGTGCCGTCGACGAGTTTCGGCAAGTAGGTCTTCTGCAGCTCCGGCGCTCCGTGCGCGTGAACGCATTCATACGCGCCATGCGACAAGCCGGGGTACATCGTCCAGGCCTGGTTCGCCGAATTCAGCATTTCAAACAGCGCGTTGTTCACGAACGCGGGCAAGCCCTGGCCGCCATATTCCGGATCGCAACCCAGTGCCGGCCAGCCCGCTTCCACGTATTGCTTGTAGGCTTCCTTGAAGCCCGCCGGCGTGCGCACGACACCATCGCCTTCATACGTGCAACCTTCGCGGTCGCCAATCTGGTTCAACGGAAAAAGCACCTCGGCGCAAAACTTGCCGGCCTCTTCGAGAACCTGATTGATGGTATCCGCGTCGAGGTCGGCATGCTTTGGCATGTTCTTGACCTCTGCTTCGACATTGAGCAATTCGTGCAAGACAAATTGCATGTCACGCAGCGGCGCTGTGTACTGTCCCATTTTTCTTCTCCAAGTGTCCAGGAAGCTTGGGCCTTGGCCGCCGCCGAATCTGCCGTAATGCTTGTCTTCTGCTGATCCGCCCGACGCCTAATGACCGTTGCTTTGATACGAAACAATCGTTTTTTCCAGCGCGTCCCGCGTCAGTTGCACCGCCTCCGGCAAATGCAGGAAACGCGCATCATGATGCAGGCCGAGCGTGAAGCTATAAAGTTCAAACAGCATCAGCCCCGGATCGGTCTCCGCTCGCAGATGCCCTTCGTCTTTCGCCTGGTTGATCGCACGCGTAAGCGCCGCTCGCCAGGTGGTCACGCTGTGCACGAGTTGCTCGCGAACCGCACTGTCGGCGCGATCGTCGTACTCCACCGCGCCGCTGATGTAGATACAGCCCGTTGTCACTTCCTCGATGCGCTTTTCCATCCAGCGCGCCAGCATTGAACGCAAGCGCGGCAAACCGCGTGCTTCGCGCAAGCTCGGGTAGAACACTTCGTCTTCAAAGCGGCGGTGGTATTCCTTCACCACCTCCACCTGAAGATCTTCGCGCGAGCCGAAATGCGCGAACACGCCGCTCTTGCTCATTTGCATCCGCTCGGCCAGCAAGCCGATCGTCAAACCCTCAAGTCCGTCGCGGCTTGCCAGGTCCAGCGCAGCATCGAGGATCGCGACGCGTGTCTGTTCGCCTTTTCGCATGATCTTTACCGTTTTCATTGAATCGAAATAAAATCGAACGGCCGTACTATTATTATAGCTGGCCGCTCATGAAACAAGCTTTTTATTAGAAACCGGGGTCTAACTTCTCACACCATCCATCGGATGAGACTTAGTTTGTCCCGGTTTGTGCGCCGACGGCCAGTCGGAGCTGCCCGGGTTTGACTGCGGGGCGGTTTTTAAGCCTCAATCGTAGCGGCCGATGGTGAGCATTTTCATCATTGTGCGATACGCGTTGTAGGCGAGCCAGTTAAGCAGACGCTCACCAACCGGGCGCGCCGCGTATTGCTCGACCGTGATCGGGCGGCCGTCGTGGAAGGCGGCCAGGATCGCGTCGCGCAGCTTCACGATTTCGTTCTTGTGGTTCACCAGCACCATGTTCGCTTCATTGTTCAGCACCAGGCTCAATGCGTCCAAATTTGACGATCCTACCGTCGCCCAATCCGAATCTACTACGGCCACTTTGCCGTGCAGTATGGTTTTCTCGTATTCCGCGATCCGCACGCCGTACTTCAGAAGATTGCGATACAAAAACGGCGTAGCGTAATCGAGCGCGACAAACTCTTTTCTCCCGATCACCAGTGTGACGCGCACGCCACGCTGCGCTGCGCGCGCCAGCGCGCGGCGCAGTTTGCGCCCTGGCATGAAATACGGATTCGCCAGCATCACTTCTTTTTCCGCATGCGCAATTGCGGCGAGGTAAGCCTTTTCGATTGCGCGCCGGTTGAGCAGGTTGTCGCGAGCGACGAATGCCACGCACGGCTGATCAACCGCGTGAATCAGGCCCCGTCGCGCTCGCAGGCGTGCTCGCAATGCGCCCCGGTTCGTCCTCGACGATGCGCCCGGGGCAGGTTCCTGATCCTCCGGCCGCGGTGCCAGTGGCTTCACGCCGAGGCGAATCCGTTTCCACTGGAGATCGAAGGCTTCACGGACGTCCTTGACAACCGGACCTTGCGCCTCCAGCGCGAAATCCCAGCGCGCATGGTCGAGATGAACGCCGTTCTGGTCGAAGTCATCGACAATATTTATGCCGCCGCAGAACGCAATGTGATGATCGACGACCACCAATTTACGATGCGTCCGCGAGAAGCCAAGCTGCCCGAAAAGATGCGGGTTATACACGCGATGCTCGACGTTCGCCTGCGCCCATTCATCGAAGAGCGGAAGTTTCGCGGTGCCTATGCCATCCGTGATCACGCGTACATGCACGCCGCGCCGGGCCGCGTTCATCAGCGCAGTGGAAATGGCGCGGCCCGCCGGGTCGTCGCAGAAGATGTAGGTCTCGAGCGAGACCTCGTGCTGCGCGGCGTCGATGCGTTCTATCAGCGCCGGGAAAAATTCCACGCCGGTTTTGAACAGCCGCACCGTGTTGTTGATGGTGAAGCATAGCCGTACCGGGCGGTGTCCGCCGAACAGGGCTAGCTTGAGCCGGGCGAACCGCCGTTTAGGCGTGCCGAAACCGATCACCGGCTGTGCTCCGCGAGACGCTCGGGCAATTGCAGGATCGCCTCACGATTCGACGATGAAAAACACTTCGCCGCCGCCTCACGCAAAGGCAGCCAGAGAAAGGCGGTGTGTTCGCGCGGCGCGAGCGTCACTTCAACGCAATGCGGGACGAGCAGGCTGAACTGGTGTTCGACGTTGCGCACGACGCCTTCAGCATAGCGATGCCGCCATTCGGGATAGATGTCGTATTCAATCCGATGATGCCAGTCGATCAGCGAGCGCTCCGGCACGCCTTTGCTGCCGACCACGATCCCGGTTTCTTCGGCAACCTCGCGCGCCGCTGTCAGGACCAGCGGTTCGTCGATGTGATCTTTTGAACCCGTCACGGACTGCCAGAAACCCGGCCGGTCATAGCGCTCAATGACGAGCACGTCCAGTTCGGGCGTATGGATGACAACGAGGACAGACTCGGGAATTTTCGGCGGCTTGGACATGGTTGGAACGTTGCGGCCTTTCTAAGAGGCTGGCCGAAGAATGTAACCTAAAAACAGGGAAACACGCACCGGGTGGTAGTTTCGTTTCGGATGTTGCAAATGGGTGACGGGCGTTAGTTGCTGCTCGGCTTGACCCCATAAACCAAAAAAGGCGCCTGCGGCGCCTTTTTCGTTTCAACCCGTGATGCTGCTAAGGCTTACTGCGGCTTCGGCTCCGGTGCACGCAATCGAATATGCAGTTCCTTCAACTGCTTCTCGTCCACTTCGCTCGGTGCTTGCGTCAACAAGTCGGTCGCGCGCTGCGTCTTCGGGAAAGCGATCACATCGCGGATGGAATCGGCGCCTGCCATCATCGTGACGATCCGGTCCAGCCCGAACGCAATACCACCATGCGGCGGCGCGCCGTACTGAAGTGCGTCGAGCAGGAAGCCGAACTTGATACGCGCTTCTTCCGCGCCGATCTTGAGTGCGCGGAACACCTTGCTCTGCACTTCCTCCTGATAAATCCGCACCGACCCGCCGCCAATTTCCCAGCCGTTCAGCACCATGTCATATGCCTTTGCGAGGCAGCGGCCCGGGTCCGTTTCCAGATATTCCAGATGCTCGTCCTTCGGGCTCGTGAACGGGTGATGCGCCGCCACGTAACGGTTGTCTTCCTCGTCGAATTCGAACATGGGGAAGTCGGTCACCCACAGCGGCTTCCAGCCCTTTTCGAACAAGCCGTTCGCACGGCCGAATTCCGAATGACCGATCTTCAGGCGCAACGCGCCCAAACTGTCGTTCACGACTTTCGAACGATCCGCCGCGAAGAAAATGATGTCGCCGTTCTGCGCGCCGGTCCGCTCGATGATCGCAGTGATCGATGCATCGTGCAGGTTCTTCACGATCGGGCTTTGCAGGCCGTCGCGGCCCTTCGCGATGTCATTCACCTTGATCCAGGCCAGGCCCTTCGCGCCGTAGATACGCACGAATTCCGTGTAACCGTCGATCTCGCTGCGCGTCATCTCGCCGCCACGCGGCACGCGGATCGCCGCCACGCGGCCGTCCTTGGAATTCGCGGGCGTACTGAAGACCTTGAAATCGACGTCGCGAACGGCGTCCGTCAGATCCGTGAATTCCAGCTTTACACGCAGATCCGGCTTGTCCGAGCCGAAACGGCGCATGGCTTCCGAGTGCAGCATGACCGGGAATTTCTCGTCGAGCGAGACGTTGATGGTCTCCTTGAAGACATGACGGATCATCGCTTCGAACAGATCGCGAATTTCCTGTTCCGTCAAAAACGACGTTTCGCAGTCAATCTGCGTGAATTCCGGCTGACGATCCGCGCGCAAGTCTTCGTCGCGGAAGCATTTCACGATCTGGTAGTAACGGTCGAAGTTCGCCACCATCAGCAATTGCTTGAACAATTGCGGCGACTGCGGCAGCGCGAAGAACTGCCCCGGGTTCGTACGCGACGGCACCAGGTAATCGCGCGCACCTTCCGGCGTGCTCTTGGTGAGCATCGGCGTTTCAATATCGATAAAACCCTGCGCGTCCAGGTACTTGCGCACTTCAATCGCGACGCGGTAACGCAAACGCAGGTTCTGCTGCATTTGCGGACGGCGCAGGTCGAGCACGCGATGCGTGAGCCGCGTGGTTTCGGAGAGGTTGTCGTCGTCGAGCTGGAACGGCGGCGTCACCGACGGGTTCAGCACGTTCAGCTCATGGCACAGGACTTCAATCTTGCCGCTCGTCAGCCCGGCGTTCGCCGTGCCTTCCGGACGAGCGCGCACGACGCCTTTAACCTGGACGCAAAACTCGCCGCGCACGCCTTCGGCGATCTTGAACATTTCAGCGCGATCGGGATCGCAGACGACCTGCACCAGGCCCTCGCGATCACGCAAATCGATAAAAATAACGCCGCCATGGTCGCGCCGGCGATGTACCCAGCCGCACAGCGAAACGCTTTGGCCCAGCAGGGCTTCGGTCACCAGACCGCAGTATTCGGATCTCATCGACATGATGTTGTGTCTTTCGTTATTCATTGATCAACGGTGCGCGCGCACAAGCTCAAAGCGTTGTTCGCAGCGCGCCGGCATTACAGCGGCGGATCGACGGGGCGGCGCGGCGCGGCCTGCGCCTGCGGCATGGACGGCGCGACTACTCCCATAGATACGATGTACTTCAACGCAGCATCGACGGACATGTCGAGCTCGATGACTTCGCTTCTCGGCACCATCAGGAAGAAACCCGAGGTGGGATTCGGCGTGGTCGGCACGTAGACGCTCACATGATCTTCAGTCAGGTGATTCACCACGTCGCCGCCAGGAATGCCCGTCAGGAAACCAATGGTGTAGGCCCCCGAATGCGGGTAACGGATCAGCAGTGCTTTGCGAAACGCGTTGCCGCTGCTGGAGAGCAACGTGTCCGACACTTGTTTAACGCTGGTATACAGCGGGCCGACCACGGGAATGTGACGCACGATCACGTTCCACCACTCGACCAGTTTCTGGCCGACGAAGTTCTGCGTGAGCAAGCCCACGACGAAAATGAAAGCGAGCGTCAGCACTGCGCCGAGGCCCGGCAGGTGAAAGCCGAAGACCCGCTCAGGTTGCCAGGATTCCGGCAACAGCAGGAGCGTCTGGTCCATGGTCCCGATCACGAGCCCGATCACCCACAGCGTGATGGCGAGCGGAACCAGCACCAGCAGGCCGGTTGCGAATACGGATTTCAACGTAGTCTTTTTGGTCGTCATTTACACAGCCGGAAGGCCGCCCCGTTTGGCTTTCACGGTTTGGCTGGTTCGCCGCCCAGCGCAGATTCATGGGTTTGGGCGGTCATCTTCTTGCGTGCGATCGGACAGATCGTGCAACTGAGCGCCTTTGCGGCACGGGTCGGGCTGCAGGCTTCGCGCTTCGCCCCAGCCACAAGCGTCAATTCGATGCGGGCGACGCCGGTTTGCTCGATGACGCCGAAGCCGACGACATGCTGCCCGCCGACTTCGAGCTGTCTGCCGCTGGCGTGCTTGCAGAGGCCGAATCGGTCTTCGACGACTGATTGCCCGAATCTTTACTCGAATTACTCGAATCCGATGCGCCTTCGCTCTTGGTTTCGGCTTTGGCGCCATCGTCCTTCTTGCTGCCGTCTTCTTTCTTGGCAGCAGCGGCGCCGTTGTTGCCACCACGGAAATCGGTCACGTACCAGCCGGAACCCTTCAACTGAAAGCCCGCGGCCGTTACCTGCT
>DASYLW010000064.1:0-9777 GCA_036009385.1 Caballeronia sp. | reverse complement strand
CTCAACATCTCGCAATCGGTCATCACGGACGCCATCAAGGGGCTTGAGACCGAAGTCGGCGCGCAGCTCTTCGTACGCCACGCCCGCGGCATGGTCCTCACGCATGCGGGGCACCAGTTCCTGCGTCACGCGCACCAGATTCTCGCTGCGGTGCGCAATGCCCAGCAGGCCATGTCGTCGAGGCCCGACACCATGACCGGGCGGTTGAACATTGGCGTCACGACCATGATGACGGGCTACTTCCTGCCGTATCTGCTCGATCACTTTCGCCGCGTGTTTCCGAAGGTGGAAGTCAATGTGATCGAGGATCAGCGCGACTACATCGAACATCTGCTGGTGAATGGCGAACTCGACGTGGCCGTGCTGATCGTGTCCAACATAGAGAACACGCAGGCGATTGAAACCGAGTCGCTGATCACGGCCGCCTGGCGCTTATGGCTGCCGGCGAACCATGCATTGCGCGGGCTTGGCAGCATCTCCCTGCTTGAAATTGCCGACGAGGCGATGATCATGCTCAAGGTCGATGAGCTCGAGGACAACACCAATACTTACTGGCGCGCATCCGGGTTCAAGCCGAACGTGGTGATGCGCACGGCCTCCGTGGAAGCGGTGCGCAGTCTTGTTGCAACCGGTGCGGGTCTGGCGATTCTGCCCGATGTACTTTACCGGCCGTGGTCGCTCGATGGCGACCGGCTCGAGGTGCGCAACATCATGGAGGAAATGCCGAAGATCGATATTGGCATTGCATGGCGTCGCGGGCTCACGCAGTCGGAGACAGCGCAGAACTTTCTTGTTGTCGCGCGCGAACATACGCGTGGGCACGCCAAAATTTCTATCTGAATTTCCGATATCACGCCGATCGCGTTCTGTTTTGCGGAAACCTGAGAGGTATTCGGAGAGAGGTCATTGTGCAGGGTCCCATGCGGGCGTCACAGACCGTGCGTGCGGCTTGCGCGGTGTCACGGAAGCCGGTGTTGGCTCCAGGTCCGCTGCATCCTGCTTGTTTCGCTTTCGCCGTTGCAACAGCAGTACGCCATAAAAGAGCGTAAATACGCCTCCCGTTCGGAATTATCGATAGCTCCTATCTGTGATGCTGGCTGGCGGTCAAAAAAATCGCGACCCTAAAATCGCCGCATGCCTCGACGCTTGCGCAGCGTACTTGGGAAAGCGGCGCCAAGTGCCTCGCATTCTTCTTCCAACAAGAGAGGGACAGAAATATGGAACAGACCCTGCAAACCAGCCTTCTGATCGGCGGCGAATTTGTACCCGGGGCGGGGAATGTGGAGGATGTCCTGAACCCCGCGACGGGTGACGTTATCGCACGGATTGCCGAAGCATCGCTGGAACAGGTTCAGGCAGCCGTCGCCGCTGCGAGCCGCGCCTTTCCCGCCTGGGCGAAGACCGTGCCGAAGGATCGCGCGAACCTGCTGCTCAAACTCGCCGATGGCATCGAGGCACGGGCAACCGAATTCGCGCGCCTCGAGTCGCTCAATTGCGGCAAGCCTTATCTCGGTGCGCTTAACGACGAGATCCCGGCGGTGGCGGACGTGTTCCGTTTTTTTGCGGGCGCTTGCCGCACGCAGCATGGGCAGCTTGCCGGCGAATATTTGCCGGGCTATACCAGCATGGTGCGGCGCGATCCGCTGGGCGTGGTGGCATCGATTGCGCCCTGGAACTACCCATTGATGATGGCCGCCTGGAAGATCGCGCCGGCCGTGGCGGCGGGTAACACGGTTGTCCTCAAGCCATCCGAGCAGACGCCGCTCACCACGCTCAAGCTTGCTGAACTCATGGCCGCGATCTTCCCGCCCGGGGTAATCAACGTGGTGACCGGGCGCGGCGACACGGTCGGCGCACCGCTGATTGCGCAGCCGGACGTGCGCATGATTTCGATTACCGGCGATGTATCGACGGGGCAGAAGATCCTCGAAGCGGCGTCGCGCACGGTCAAGCGCACGCATCTGGAACTGGGCGGCAAGGCGCCGGTGATCGTATTCGACGACGCCGATCTGGAGCAGGTCGTCGCAGGACTGCGCACCTTTGGCTACTACAACGCGGGACAGGATTGCACGGCCGCCTGCCGCGTGTACGCGGGGCCGAAGATCTACGAGAAGCTGGTGGCCGACCTCTCCAGCGCGGTGAGCACGATTCGCGTGGGTGAGCAGCATATGGACGGCGTGGAGATGGGGCCGCTGATCTCCGAGCGCCAGAGAAGCCGCGTGGCGAGCTTTGTGGAGCGGGCCGCGAGCCAGCGTCATATTGAAGTCACCGCAGGCGGCAAGGCCGGCGCATCACGTGGATTTTTCTACGAGCCGACAGTGATTGCGGGCGCGTTGCAGACCGACGAGATCGTGCGGCGTGAGGTGTTCGGGCCGGTGGTGTCGGTGACCCGTTTCGACGATACGGCCCAGGCGATTGCGTGGGCCAACGACTCCGACTTCGGGCTCGCGAGTTCCGTGTGGACGGGCAATGTGAGCCGCGCGTTCAAAGTGGCGGCCGAGCTCCACTACGGCTGCACGTGGATCAACACGCATTTCATGCTTGTGAGTGAAATGCCCCATGGCGGCATGAAGCGCTCAGGTTATGGCAAAGACATGTCGGTCTACGCGCTCGAGGACTACACCTGTGCGCGCCACGTGATGGCGAGGTTCGAGTAGCACACCTGCACAAAGGCTCGCAGCGATCCGGAAAATTGCCACGAGCCGCTTGCGGAAGAGGTTTTTTTCATGCGTTCCAGCCGTTCCCGTTTTTAGTCGGGCTTCTTGTGCCTTAGCAGTCCCTTCGACGTTCTTCAACCCTTTTGAAGTCAAACCGAGCAAGAGGAAAAACATGGAACCAGTCAATCTGCCCGACGCATCCGCCGCGCTGGATCACGACGCCCGGCAACTCAAGAGCATGGGTTATACCCAGGAACTTGCGCGCCGCATGAGCGGCTTCTCGAACTTCGCCATATCGTTCTCGATCATCTGCATCCTGGCAGGGGGCATTACCGCGTTTCCGCAGGCGTTGAGCGCGGTGGGCGGTGCGTCTATCGGCATTGGCTGGCCGGTCGGCGCGCTCTTTGCGATGGTCGTCGCCGCTTCAATGGCGCAGATTGCGTCGTCTTATCCGACGGCCGGTGGCCTGTATCACTGGAGTTCGATTCTTGGCAACAAGGGCTGGGGTTGGGCGACTGCATGGTTCAATCTGCTCGGGCTGATCTTCGTGGTGGCGTCGGTGAATTTTGGCGTCTACGATCCGTTCTTCAAGACGCTGATCGCGCCGCTGTTCGGCATCAATCCCGAGTCGCTCACGTTCTGGCACCAGACCGCATTTATCGCCGCGGTGACGTTGACTCAGGCATGGCTCAACCATAGCGGTATCCGCATCACGACGATCCTGACCGACCTCTCGGGCTACCTGATCTTCGCGATCGCGCTGCTGCTGACGCTGGCGCTGCTCGGGTTTTCGAAGACGCCGTTCGACTTCGGGCGGCTTATCGACTTCAGCAACTTCACTGGTTTCGACGGCGGCACGTGGCCCAAGCAAGGCATGCTGGCGGCGTTCCTGTCGGGCCTTTTGCTGACTATTTACACCATCACCGGTTTCGACGCCTCCGCCCACACCTCGGAGGAGACGCAGAATGCCGCGCGCAATGTACCCAAGGGCATGCTGCGCGCCGTGCTCTGGTCCGCGTTGTTCGGCTACATCATGGTCTGTGCATTCCTGCTCGTGATGCCGGACATCAGGGAAGGCGTAAAGCAGGGCGGCGGGTTCTTTAATGCGCTGCTCAGTACTTTGCCGGCGTGGTTGCGGATATCGCTTGGCATCGGGATTTTCCTGTCGAACTATTTGTGCGGTCTGGCTTGCCTCACGTCATGTTCGCGGATGATGTATGCGTTCGCGCGCGACGGTGGACTGCCGGCGTCGAACTGGCTCAAAAAGGTCAACAATACGCATTGCACGCCCGGCGCCGCGATCTGGATATCGGCAATTCTCGCGATTGCAGCGACGTTGTACGGCGACGCGTTCGCCGTGCTCTCGACGGGCAGCGCGGTGTTTTTGTACGTGTCTTACGTGATGCCGGTAGCAGCCGGGTTGAACGCTGAAGGCAAGACATGGGTGCGCAAGGGACCGTTCAACCTGGGCATGTGGTCGAAGCCCATTGCGACGCTGGCGGTGCTCGGCGGGGCGGTGCTTGTTTATGTCGGGATTCAGCCGCCGAACGAAAAGGTGCTCTACATCAGCTTGTTGCTTATCGCGATCATGGCCGTGTTCTGGTATGGGTTCGGCGTGAGGACGCGGTTTGCCGGGCCGCCGGAGGTAAAGAACGAGATGAACGCGGAAGTGGAAGTAGTGAATACTTGATAGGTATGCATATTAATAGGTCCAGTCGATCATGAGAGATTGTTCGCACTGGACCGATCAACCGCGGGAGCATGGGAAGACGTCAATGCATGCGCACCCGGCCGGGTTCGACTAGAGGACCGCGCGTCCGCCGGATACGACCCGCGGTTCATCCTCGTGACTTTGCAAGTTGCGCAACCAGTCGGCAATCGCCTTGCTGGTCCAGACCGGATCGTCGTGAGGCAGGTCGTGGCCTGCCCACGCATGCACCGCATGGGCAGCACGCCAACGAGCCGCTATGCGCGTAGAGCAGACCGGATTGACCAGCCGATCCGCCTTCGATGAAAGCAGCAGCGTAGGGCAAGCGGGCGCGTGACTGTCGGCGCGAAAACGTGCTGCCGCCCACAGTTGGCGCAGACCGTTCGCAGCGCTTACGGGGGTGCCCTGCCTGATTGCCGTCCACGCGGCAATGTCGTCAGCCTGGGTGTCCAGCCTGTTGCACGTCAGGTCGTGGATGATCGTCTCGCACTTCGTAGGATTGGCCCATGAAGCAGCAGCGCGCATGAGCGCAGGCCAGACCTCGGGTCGAAGGCGTTCGCTCATGGCGCTGAACGGCCGCATGCTGGTGTTGATCAGCACCAGCCGTTCGACCTCTTCCGGATGACGCTGCGCCCAACCGGTCGCGACCATGCCGCCCAGCGACATGGCAACCAGCCGATATGGCGGCAACAACCCGGCATCCACAGCGCGCGCCCGGACGAACGCCACCATGTCCGCTACACCGAGCGGAGCGCTCAATGCTTTCTGGCGGCCGTTTCCAGGCAGATCGAGCAGCGTGATGCTGTTTGCATCGCCATTGAAATTTGTTTCAACGCGCAGTTGCCCGGGAAACGAACCCCAGTGACGGCCTTCGCGTGTCAGTCCGCGCAACAAGATCCACGTGCTCATTGGGACGATTTGCGCTGCCAGTGTTCCATGGCGCGCTCAAGGATCTGTTTTCTCACGTCGCCCTTGGGCAACCATCTATTCGATGCAAACGCCGCGCGTGTCAGGAAATCGAGGAAGTTGGCGTGACGGCGCAAAACCCGTTCGACGCGGTGCGCCTTGACCGGGTTGAACATGCCGAGGCGGGAAAAGATCTGGCTGGGATTTTTCCGGATCCAGCGCCACGAGCCCAGTTCAAGGGTCATCGGCAGGAACACGTTCGGCGCGGGTGTCTGGTCATAGGCGCAGTCCCAGAGATCGCCGTGAAGCAGATATTGGTGACTTTGCGGTTCAAATGCGTAACCGTGATGCGGATACGCCTGTTCGAACATGGTCTTGAGCTGGTACATCTCGGGGAGATGGGGCATTTGCTGCCTGGTTCGCGCGTAAGGAAACCAGATGCTGTCGCCCCAGCCGTAACCTGAGTGACAGTCGAGTGCAAGGCTGAGCGGGCGTGTCATCAGCTCTTGTTTCACGACATTGAGCAAGGCGGCGCTCTCGAGTTCCAGAGAACCTTGGGCCGGACCGCGATACCACGGCAACCACGAACCTATGCGCTGGCCGCCGGCAAGGAAGGGGACGCGTCCTTCAGCGCTTTGGGGGGCATTGCGCATCAGGTCGACGCCGTTCGGATTCGAGCGGGTTTGTGCCCACATGCCGCCCGGATTCACAATCGGCATGAAAACGAGCCGTACCGAGCGCAATTGTTCGTGCAGCAGTTCGTCCCATTCGAGACGCCGTAGCAGCGCGCGCATGTAGTCGAGGATCAACTGCGTGCCGATGCGTTCCAGGCCGTGCACGCCGCCAAAAAAGCCGATGGCGGGCGCTTCCGGATCGGTCGATCCGATCGCTGCGGTAAGGATTGGGAAGGAGTGTGCACCGGCGCGTACTTCGCCCACCGTGCGCGCTTCGAAGCGCGCGCGACCGGCCGCCAGGATGGCATTGAGGTCATCGAACTCCGCAAAGCTTGCAGAGGCTACGCTTAATGGTCTCATGCCCACGACCTGTTCTCGGATGCATCCTGATGCGGCCGTAAACACAAATGGCCGCTCCAGGATGCCTGGTACGCTCAGGACTTGCCTGGCCTTCCTGTTTTGACTGTCTCGACAGCGGCGACAGCCGCAGTGAGTTGTTCGATATTAGCGCGCTCAAGTATGAGCAATCCTGCCCGCAAGAGCTCGCCTTTTTTGACATGCACGCCATTGGCGAGGCATTTTTGCTTCAGCATGCCGATTTTGTCGTAATCGGACTTGGGCATCGTAAAGCTGTCACGAACGACCTTCTCTTTTTTCGGCCGCTTGACTTTCTCTTCAGCGGCGACGGATTCAACGGGCGCCGCTTTAACCTTCGACTTGGCGGGCGCTTGCACTGCCTTGCCTTCGGGTTCCTTTGCCGCCTCGACCGCTGCTTTGGCGGTTGATTTGCGTTTGCTTACCGTCGGCTCGGCAGCAGCCGTTTCCGCGGTCTTGGGGAAATGAAAAGCCTTCTTGCTAGGCGCCTTCGTAGCGGGTCCGGGCATGGAGTCTCCAATTGGATAAAAGTATAAACAGTATATACTCTTTATGAGGCAACTCGCACGAGGTTTTCGAGGGGCGGCTCCATACACGGTTTGCGTGGGTTTGCTTGAATTCGCGCCGGCAAAATTTTTGATTTGCCGGCGCGAATCAGGGGTCAATTTCAGGTCTGCTCCTAACGCATCGCGATCACGAACAATCGTGGAAAGGGCAGCAGCACCGTCCCGTCTGGTAACGCCGGATAAGCTCGCCCGACCGCTGTCTTATAACGCTCCAGAAACACCAGCCGTTCGTCTTCGGTCAGTGGTTCCAGAAACGGCCGCAGACCACTTCCCTTGAACCACTCGACGACCGCGTCTGCGCCGCCGGCCAGCGCATGATGATAAGTAGTACGCCAGACATCGGGTTTCGTGCCGCAGGAACGAAGCAGTTCGAAATACCACGCGGGACTTGCCATGGGTGTCCGGGCTTTCGCGACCTCGGATAACTTGCTGGCCCAAGGGCCGTCAGCCGCAACCTCACGCATCAGCCGATGTGCCGGCTCCTCGAGATTGTCCGGCATCTGAACCGCGAGACTGCCGCCAGGTGAAAGCTTCGCGACCAGTGCGGGAAACAAGCGGGCGTGATCGGGCAACCACTGGAACACTGCGTTCGCAAGGATCACATCGAACGGGCCGGGGACGATCCATGCTTTGATATCGGCGATCTCGAAGTGAACGTGCGGCAGGCGCTGACGGGCCGCTTCGATCATGTCCGGCGAGCTGTCGAATCCGCTTGCCGTGGCGGCAGGAAAGCGCGCCATAAGCGCTTCGGTCGAATTGCCGGGACCACATCCGATGTCCACGATCGTGCGCGCGTCGATGTCCGGGACGGCCGCGAGCAGATCGCGGATGGGACGGTTCCGCTCGTTTTCAAAGGTTACATACTGCTTGGCAGACCAGCTCATTGTGACACTCCTCAATAGATCAATGACAGTGCAATGCGGCTCTGAAAAGTTTCATGAGTCAGAAACCGCAGGCGTCAATGTTCAAGCTTCTACGCGAATCGACTAAGGTACAGCATGAGTGAAACCGGGTCGCAGATTCTGACCGGGTGACCGCGCGTTTCCGGTTATAAATTTATTGGTAATGGCTGGCAATGCTGGCAATGGCGTACGGATGATGCGGGGTGCCGCTAGTTTTGCGCATCGTCGATGTCCGCGTAAAATGAATCTATTATTCTGATTGGTCAATATTTTTTGTGATTGCATGTCACGCAGACGGCGATCACGCAGCGCTTGCGCAAACTCGAAGACTTTCTTGGCGTGACGCTGGTCGAGCGCACCACGCGTTCAATTGAGCTCAGTCTGATCGGCCGGGATTTCCTGCCGCAAGCGCGGCGTCTGCTGGAGGAGTTGGGGGACGCCCTGCTGGAGATACGCGAGACGGGTAAGGCCGGGCGTGGAGATGTGTCCATTGCCTGCGTGCCCACGGTCGGCGTTCAGTATTTGCCGCGCATCATGCAGGAGTATTCAGCGAGGTATCCGAATAACCGGATCAAGATTCTCGATCACGCGCCGGCGGCGGTGGCCGATGCAGTGCTGCGCCGCGAAGCGGAGTTTGGTATCAACATCGCGGGTGCGCATCATCCTGAACTCATGACGACGCCGCTGCTCGAAGACCAGTACGTGCTGATCTGCCACGTAGATCATCCGCTTGCCAAACGCAGGCGCGTGGCGTGGAAGCAATTACAGCCGTACCGGTTGATATTCGCCGGGCAGGTCAGCGGCAATCGCGCTTTGCTTGATACGGCGCTGCGCGCGAATGGTCTGGGGTTACAGTCGTTCTATGAAGTGCAGCGGAGTTCGCCGCGGTCGGGCTGGTAGCCGAGCGTATTGCCGTGGCGGTGGTGCCGCGGCTTGCTGTGCAAAAAGGAGCTTATCCGACTATCCGCACGATCGAGCTGGTGGATCCGGTGGTGTCGCGGGCGCTGGTTCTCGTAGTCCGTAAGTCCGCGCGGCTGTCGCCCGCCGCGCAGGCGCTTTATGACATGATCAAGGTGCGGGCGGTGCCGCCGAAGGGCTGACGCACCTCAAGCATCAAGCCGCCTCCAGTTGCTGGTCGGAAGACGCACGCAACAACACGGGAATAGACTTCGACGTAGGCGTCCCCGCGCCATCGGCAACGCTCGACAGCGGCACAAGCGGATTCGTCTCCGGGTAATACGCGCCCAGACAACCGCGCGGAATGTCATAGGCGACCAGCAGGAAACTGTCCGCGCGCCGCGTGATGCCGTCGTCCCAGACGCTCGTGATATCTACCCGTTGGCCCGCTTCAAATCCCAGCATCTCGATGTCCAGCTGATTGGCGAACAGCACGCGCCGCTGACCATATACGCCGCGATAACGGTCATCGAGACCATAGATTGTCGTGTTGTACTGATCGTGTGAACGGGTGGTCATGAGCGTCATCAAGCGCTCGCCATGAGCTGTCCGCGCGCGATGAATCGGGGTATCGAATTCAATGCCGTGCACCAGGAATTGCGCCTTGCCGCTCGGCGTAATCCACACGCGGTCGCGCGATGCCACGCCCAGATGAAAACCGCCCGGGTGCTTGAGCCGCTCGTTGTAATTCTCGAAACCGGGAATGACTTTTTCAATCCCGTCGCGAATCAGCGCATAGTCGTTTGCGTGCGCGAGCCAGTCAACCTTCGCGCTGCCGAGCGTGGCCAGCGCCATGCGCGCGACGATCGCGATCTCTGACAGCAAGTTCGGCGAAGCAGGGCGGTTCATGCCGTACGAAATGTGCACCATGCTCATGGAGTCTTCCACGCTCACGCCTTGCGCCACGCCGTTCTGCATGTCGATTTCCGTGCGGCCCATCGTCGGCAGGATCAGCGCGTCGCGGCCATGAATCAGGTGGCTGCGATTAAGCTTGGTCGTGATATGCACGGTCAAATCGCACGAGCGCATGGC
>DASYLW010000063.1:0-15059 GCA_036009385.1 Caballeronia sp. | reverse complement strand
CAAGAGCCACGGATGTGTGAACCCCTCTTTCTCCGAACACGGATACCCACACGCTTCGCCACCAGTGACTGAACCTGCCCAAGGAACACCCCGCGCTATCCGCGTGAACCAACCACCAAATTTGTACGCACGACGAACCACTCAACCAACCTAACAAGAAACAAAGCCTCAAAAGCGCGTTAGGCCGTGCCGGTCCGTGGAACACTGGTGCTTGCCCGAGAGCGTACGGGGCGAAGCGTGTTCGTGTCAGGATTCGCGAGAAGGAGGGTTTCACACATCCGTCGTTCTGGCGAGCACCGTGCTTTTGGGGCACCCAAGAATCAAAACTGCACGCTGTGGACACTTAGGGTAGAGCGGTGAAAGCGTTTTCTTTGCTTCGTTTCTTTGTCGCTTTGGACAAAGAAATGACGTGCCGCCACGCACAGTGGCTAACAGTGATAAAGAGATTAGCTAACCTAATCAAACTACTAACCTAGAAAGCACAAACCCGGCATTGACTCAGACCGCCAACGCAAGAACCTGACAACCGGGCATAAACCCCGACCACTGGCGCAGAAACCCAAACCCGTCCACCGGCGCGAGCAAAACCCCCCGCCCTACCACCCATAAAACCGCTCCCACACGGCAACGTCGCCGTCCTCCGAACGCGCGTGATAAACGGGAAATTGCGCACCGGTCGCGCATGCATGATTCGGCAAGATCAACAGCCGCGTACCAACCGGCAGATGGACCGAGATATCCCTGTCCGGATGCTCCACGTTCGCGAGAATGCCATGTTCCTGGTTCGCGCCCGTGAGCATATAACCATCAAGCGGTGCGCCATCGAGCGTGCAGGCCTGTCCGTAACCGTAATCATGCGCTTGCTTCGCGGTGCCGCGGTCGCGGCTCATCGCCATCCAGCCCGCGTCGAGAATAGCCCAGCCCTTGTCCACCTGATGACCGATGACCGTCGTCAACACGCTGAGCGCCAGATCGCTGGTCGTGCAGACCCCGACGTTGCGCATGACGAGATCAAAAAACACATACACGCCAGCCCGCACCTCCGTGACGCCTTCAAGATGCTGCGCCGCAAGCGCAGTCGGCGTGGAGCCGACGCTCACCACGTCGCACGGCAGACCCGCGTCGCGCAAACGCTCGGCGGCGTGCACGCAACCCGCCCGTTCCTGTTCGGCCAGCGCAGCAAGCGCGTCGGACGTATTGAGATCGTAGCTCGACCCGGCATGGGTCATCACCCCACCAAGACGCGCGCCATGGTGTTCACCGCTGCCATGCAGCGCGCGCCCTATGTCGAGCAAGCGAGCTCCATCGGGATGGACGCCGGAACGATGACCGTCGGTATCTATTTCGATCCACACCTCGAAAATTTCGCCATGAGCACGGCCGAACTCGGCAACGGCTTGTGCAGCCTCCCGGTTATCGACGATCAGTTTGAGATCGCATCCCGCGCGCCGTAACGCCAGCGCGCGAGGCAGTTTCGATGCAATGATCCCCACCGCGTACAGGATGTCGCTGAAGCCCGCCGCGAAAAATTGCTCGGCTTCCTTGAGCGTCGACACCGTGATGCCGCGTGCACCCGCATCGCGCTGCGCCTGCGCGACCTCCACACACTTCGTTGTTTTCACATGCGGGCGGAACGCGACCCCGAGCGTGTCCATCCGGCGCTGCATGCGAGCAATGTTGCGCTCCATGCGCTGCCCGTCGATCAACGCGGCAGGGGTTTCGATCTGATCAAGCGTCATGACGTGGACGTTTCCTTCGATAAGTTGAAACCGCGTAGCCAAGGAAGCAACGCGTCGAATGTAGGTGCTTCGAGCTCGGGCGGCTGCGCGTCTCGCACGAGTTCCAGACCCACGCGGTTATGCCAGTAAGTGCGCAAGCCCGTCGCGGATGTGCCGAACATGTCGTAGCTCGAACCGGCAACGAACGCGGCGTCTCTTGCGTCGACCTTCAGACGGTCGAGCGCCATCTGATACGGCCTCGGATCGGGCTTGTAGAAGCCCGCGCTTTCGGCCGTCACGATCACGTCCCAGTCGATATCGAACAAACCGGCGGCCTGCTCGCCGAGACGCCTTGAGCAGTTGGTCACGATCGCGAGCCGGCAATGCGGCGCGAGCTTGCGCAGCACTGCCTGCGCGCCGTTCCAGGGCGCGAGTTGCAGCCACTGCGCTTCGAGCACGCGTGCGGCTGACTCACGCAAGCCGACCTGCACTGCGGCCTGGCGTACGAGTTCTTCATAGGGAACGTAGGCGCCGCAACCGTAGGTCAGCGCCAGGTATTCGGCGCGCCAGGCGCGGCCGGCGGTCTCGCTGCGGGCTGCGCGATTCCACAGGCTCCATGAATCGAGGAGGGCGGTCAGCAGGTCGAACAGCACCGCTTTCGGATAGGTCGGGGTAGATTGATTTGACATGATGGAAGCGACTTTACTAACGAAACCCTAAGCTGTGGTTAAATTCAGGCACATCTATCCTTAAGTAAAATTGAACGATGGAACTCGCTGATCTGCGGCTTGTAACCATGCTCGCGCGCTCAGAGTCGTTGAGCGCGGCGGCGCGCGTCCTGAACGTGACGCCGTCGGCGCTCTCCATGCGGCTGAAGAAACTCGAAAAGTCGCTGGGTGTCACGCTCGCTACCCGCGATGCGCGGCATATGTCGCTCACCGCTGACGGCGCAAGACTGGCGCGCGAAGCACAAGGGTTGCTGAGCGCTATCGAGGCACTCCCTGACACCTTCCGCGAACAGACCGCCCAACTTGCCGGGCATATCCGGATTGCCGCGCCGTTCGGATTTGGACGCGTGCATATTGCGCCGTTGCTCGCGCGGTTCGCCCGCGCGAATCCGGGGATTCGCCTGCAACTCGACTTGCTTGAAACGCCCTGGCCCCACAGCCATGCCGCCGACGTCGTGATCCAGATCGGCACCGTCCGCGATTCCTCCTGGAGCGCGCGGCCGTTGCTTGCGAACGAACGCTGGTTATGCGCGAGCCCGGGTTATATCGCGGCACGCGGTTATCCGCGCGAACCGCGCGAGATTCTCGAACACGAGTGCATCTGCATCCGCGAAAACGATGAGGACGTGACGCTCTGGCGCGTGCGCCGGCGAAGGTCGGACGCGGGCAAAAAACCATCGTCGCCCACCACGCTGCGCGTTACGCCCGCCTTCACCACGAACGACGGCAGCGTTGCACGCCGTTGGGCCGAAGAAGGCCTGGGGCTCGTGCTGCGCTCGCAATGGGATGTAGCGGATGCGGTTGCGGCAGGCAAGCTGGCGAGGCTCTTGAGCGAATGGGATTTCGGCAGTGCGCCGGTCATCGCTCTGGTGCCTACACGCAAGGGGCGTTCGCTGCGCATCCAGGCGTTGCTGAGTTATCTCGCGGCAAATCTTGGCGCGCAGACCGCGGGCGAGAGGACGAAAGGCCGAAGGGTCGCCGACACAGGCGCTTGACGTCTGCGTTCCGGCGGACTTTATAATCGAAACGATCGAAGTAAAAATCATCGCGTGCCGGGTCGATCGTCACGCTTCAGGGAGTGAGCGCATGAAGTATTCGAACCTCGTCGAGCGCCTGCAAGGCAAGCGCACGTCTGCATGGGAAATCCACCACGCTGCGCAGCAGGCTTTGCAAAACGGCGAGGATGTCATCGTCCTGAGCGTTGGCGATCCCGACTTCGCGACACCCGAAGTGATCGTCGATCGTGCTGTGGCAGCGCTGCGGGCCGGCGACACGCATTACGCGGAAGTGATAGGCCGCGAGCCATTGCGTGCAGCCATCGCGCGGGATCACGCGCGTGAAACGGGCACGAGCGTTGATGCGGGCAATGTGATCGTGGTCGCGGGCGCGCAGAACGGGCTCTTCGCCACGTCCTTGTGCCTGTGCGAAGCGGGCGACGAGATCATTGTTCCTGAGCCCATGTACCTGACCTACGAGGCCAGCGTTCGGGCCTCTGGCGCCACGCTGGTGCCTGTGGCCGTCGATCCCGCGAAGGCATTTCATCTGGACTGCGCGGCCCTTGAGGCTGCCATTACCCCGCGTACCAAGGCGATTTTCTTCGCCACGCCTTGCAACCCGACCGGCGTGGTGATGCCGCGTGAAGACCTTGAACGCATTGCCGAACTGGCTCGCAAGCACGATCTCTGGATCGTCGCCGATGAGGTCTATGCGGACCTGACGTTTGAGCGCGAGCATGTGAGCATTGCTTCGCTTGCTGGCATGGCCGAGCGTACCGTGACGATTGGCAGCTTGTCCAAGTCGCACGCCATGCCCGGTTGGCGCGTGGGCTGGGTGGTCGGGCCGAAGACGCTGGTCGAACATCTCGGTCGGCTGGCGCTTTGCATGCTCTACGGCCTGCCCGGCTTCATCCAGGAAGCGGCATTGACCGCGCTCGAGAACCGGGCGCAGATTGTGGCGGACATGCGCGAAATTTACCGGCGGCGGCGCGACGTCGTGTTCGATCGTCTTCGCGACGTGTCCGGCTTGCATTGCCTGTTACCCGAAGCAGGCATGTTCATGATGGTGGATGTAACCGGCACGGGCCTGGATGCCTATGAGTTCAGTTGGCAGTTGTTCCGCGCGCAAGGCGTTTCGGTGCTCGATGCCAGTGCCTTCGGCGAGACGGCGAGCGGTTACGTCAGGCTGGGTTTTGTCGTCGATGAAACGCGGCTCGCGCAGGCGTGCGATCGCATCGCGGCGTTTGTTGCGGGATTGAGGCGGACGGCGAAGGGTTGAACCAGGCTTAAGCCTTAACGAGCGGCGGAGTCGGCGAAGCAATGCTCAAGCCGATCCACCGTCCGGCTCTTCGGGGTCGTCGATCTGAATCTTCGTCTCGAACTTCGAGCAGTTCATCGCGAAGTTGCTCTTGAAGTTGCGCACGTTGTTGTTCGACGAAAACAACCGGCGCGTGAACGCGTGATACCGCTCCATGGAAGCCGAATTTACGATCAGCAGAAAGTCGAACTCTCCCGACACTTCGTAGCAAGCCATTACATCGCCTTCCGCCATCATGCGGCGCTCGAATGCCCGCAATAGCGCGTCGTTCTGCTTGTCCAGTTCCACCGATACAAACACGGTCAGTGGCCTGCCGACCCGCATGCGATCGACAATAGCAACGTCCTTCAGCAACACGCGGTCCGTGCGCAACTGCGCGATCCTGCGTTGACAGGTCGCGACCGACGCATTGGCCTCGGTGGCGAGCACGCGCAGCGGCGTAGCCGCGTTTTCTTGCAACAGGTTGAGGATTCGAACGTCCAGCCGGTCGAGTGCCATGGGTGTGTCCTGTGAGGAATGCAGCTTCGTTGAGTTTAAGGGCTAGAAATAGAACGGAATTATCGGCTATTGACATCTAATCGAGATTTTTTCTCACGCGACGGTTCCTATACTGGAGCACGGCATGAATCGAACGGACACGGGGAGAAACACGATGGACACAAGCAACGCGGCGTTGGACTTCGATCGTCAATTGACGCAGTGGCGACACCGCTTTCATCGCGTGCCCGAGACCGGTTTCGAGGAACACGAGACAAGCGCCTTCGCGGCGGCGGTGCTTGAGGGCTTCGGGCTTGAGGTAACGCGGGGTATCGGCGGAACGGGTTTTGTTGCGAGCTTCTCCTGCGGCGATGGCCACGGTGTAATTGGCCTGCGCGCGGAGATGGATGCCCTCGACATCCATGAGCAAGCACCTGAGCGCAATCACGTGTCTATTCGCGCCGGCAAGTCCCACGCTTGCGGACACGATGGCCACATGAGCATGGTACTCGGCACGGCAAAGCTTCTATGCGAGCGACGTGATTTCAACGGGACCGTGCGTCTCATCTTCCAGCCCGCCGAGGAGCATGGCAAGGGCGCGAAGGCGATGATCGCCGACAAACTGTTCGAGCGTTTCCCCGTCGATGAAATCTATGGTGTTCATAATATCCCGGGGCTGCGGGCGGGCGTGATCGCAACGCGAGCGAGCGGCATCATGGCGAGTGAGGATAATTTCGTTATCCGTATCAATGGCCGTGGCGGACATGCTGCACGACCGCATATGACTATCGATCCCATTGTGATTGCAGCAGAGATTGTGCTGGCTTTGCAGACGGTCGTATCGAGGAGTGTTGATCCCGGCGTGCCTGCGGTGATCTCCTGCACGGAATTGTTCACCGATGGCATTCGCAACGCGATTCCGGGACAGGTGATCATCAAGGGCGATACACGCAGCTATACGCCTGGCGTGCAGCGCTTGCTCGAGAGCCGGATGCGCAGCATCAGCGAGGGTATTTGCGCGGCTCACGGCGCCGCATGTTCGTTTGAATACACGCATGAGTTTGTTCCCACGGTGAACACACCAGAGTGCGTTACGACAGCGATCACGGCCGCTACAGCAGTTGTGGGTGCTGCGAACGTGGACGGCAACGTGGTGCCAATGATGATCTCGGAAGACTTCGGCGCGTTTCTCCAGATGGTGCCGGGCAACTTTGCTTTCATTGGCAATGGCGCTGAGGGCGAGCCGGGTGCGACGCCGCTTCACAATGCCCGATACGATTTCAACGACGCTGTCTTACCCATTGGCGCGCATTATTTCGCGGAGATCGTGCGTACGAAATTGCCGGCGGGTCATGGTCATAACCAGAATCAGAGGAAAGTTTGATGCTGCAACATAACATCAGTGCACGCCGGGGGCGTTACGATGAATCGCTTCGCGACATCCTGAGCATTCAGGCCGCCGATGAAAGCCGCGCGTGGTTATCGACGTGGGATGGATTGAACGCCGGCCTGACACCGTTGTGGGCTCTGCCGGATCTCGCAGCACGCCTTGGGGTTGGATCCATTAGCGTGAAGGACGAGGGCCGTCGTTCCCCGCTTGGCAGCTTCAAGGCGCTGGGTGCACCCATTGCACTGGTCCGTTTGATTCGACGTCTTTGGCCTGAGCATGATTTGGTTCCGGCAAAGTTAACCGCCGGGCACTACAAGACGCTGCTGCGGGATTTCACGGTCATCAGCGCAACTGACGGCAATCACGGGCGCGCGTTGGCTGCTGTCGCGCGCAGTATCGGTTGCCGCTGTGTGATCGTGCTGCATCGCCATGTGAACGACGAACGGCGACTCGCCATAGAACATCTGGGCGCGCAGATCGTGCAGATCGACGGCAACTATGACGAGTCGGTGAAGGAGGCCGCACGGCTGGCAGAAGAGCACGGCTGGCACGTCGTCTCCGATACCTCATACGACGGCTACGAAACCATCCCGCGCGATGTGATGCAGGGATACGGGACGATCGCAGCCGAAGCCATCGAGCAAGGGTGCGAGGGACCTTATACGCACGTGTTCATTCAGGGTGGTGTGGGAGGACTGGCGGCCGGTGTTGTCAGCTATTTCGCTGAGCGCTTTGGCGAGCAGCGGCCGTTTTGCGTGGTTGTCGAGCCGGTCCAGGCAGACTGCCTGTTTCAAAGCGCGCTACGAGGCCGGGCGGCGCTCGCTACCGGCTCTGTCGACTCGATCATGGCTGGCCTTGCTTGCGGAGAGGCATCGCCGCTGGCGTGGCGTTTCCTGGCCGTTCTCGCCGATGCCTTCATGACCATTCCCGACGATGCAGCCGTCGATGCCATGCGGATCTTAGCCGTTGGCGCCGCGCGCGATGTCCCCATCGTGGCGGGGGAGTCGGGCGCGGCAGGTCTTGCGGGGCTTATCCAGGCGAGCAGCAGCACGGAAGATCGCGCTGCGCTCGGACTCGATGAACAGTCGAACGTGCTGCTGCTGAACACCGAAGGCGCCACCGCGCCGGATTTGTACAGGCAGTTGACAGGACTGTGCGCCGACGACGTGCTGACGGCGCAGCGAGGCTGGCTTGCGCAGCGAAAGGAGGGTGCGTAGCTTAATCCGAGAAACCGTTTTCGAAGGTCTTGCGCAGATAAGAGACAAACGCGGTCACCGCACGCGGCACGTGCGACGCGTAAGGCCGGACGATATAAAGCTGTTCAGCGAAGCCGCCCTTGGGCTGCCACTCTGGCAGCACTTTGATCAACTGCCCGCTGCGCAGCGCAGCCTGTGCGCTGAAATCGGGCAGCAGTGCAATGCCGAGATCATCGAGTGCGGCGTCGCGCAGGGTCTCGCTATTGTTCGCAGAAAACGGCCCGTTGATCGGCACGGTCACGCGCCCGGCTGCAGTCTTGCGTCCCGTCGCCCGTTCGAATGTCCAGGCGGGCGCCTCTTGTGCACGCGGATAAAACAGGCAGTCATGCGCGGCCAGATCTTGTGGCGAGGCGGGCGTGCCACGCCGGCGCAGATACGCTCGCGTCCCCACGATCACCGAGTGAGTTGCGCACAGCGTCCAGGCCACATGAGTTTCCGGCGCGGCGGCACTATGGCGGATCGCGAGATCGAAACCCTCGCTGGCAAGCGAACTAATGCGATCCGACACTTCGAGCTGCACGCGTACTTCCGGATTCGCCCGCAGAAATGCCGACAGATGCGGCACGAGCTGCTGCCGCGCGAAGGCCACCGGGGCGGTGACACGCAGCTCGCCGCGAGCGATACCCGCCGAGTCGCGCACGCCCGCGAAACTTTGCGCAATCCCTTCATATTGATCGCGGGTTTGATCAACCAGACGCTGCCCCGCCTCCGTCAGCCGCACGCTGCGCGTTGTGCGCTGCACCAGTGAAACCCCGGCTGCGCGCTCCAGCTCGGCAATCCGCTGGCTCATGGCTGCCTTGCTTACGCCCAGCCGTGTGGCGGCGCGCGTATAGCTGCCTTGCTGCGAAAGAATGGTCAGCCAAAAGAGATGAGTCCAGAGCGCCTCGACGCGTTGCGTTTCCATATCTTCATTGTTCACCATAAAAAACAATCATTTCAATCATAGCGCCTTTGCAGACGCGCCTGACGTTCTTACACTCTGAAGACTCCCATCTCATTCAGGTGTCACATCATGCAAAGCTTCAGCGATCGCGCGGACGTCGGCCACTTCATCCAGGGCCGCCGTGTTCCCGGCGCGGGAACGCGTACCCAGCCGATCTTCAATCCCGCGACCGGCCAGGAAGCACGCACGCTGCGTCTGGGCGATGTCGCCGATGTGGACGCCGCGGTTGCCGGCGCGAAGAAGGCGTTCGTGGCCTGGAGCGAGACGCCGCCCATTCGCCGCGCGCGCGTCATGCTGCGTTTTCTGGAACTGATGAACAAGCACCGTGACGAGCTCGCCGCGATCATCACCGCCGAGCATGGCAAGGTGTTCAGCGACGCGCAGGGTGAGGTCTCGCGCGGTATCGATGTGATCGAATTTGCTTGCGGCATTCCGCAGCTTTTGAAGGGTGACTATACCGAGCAGGTGTCCACGGGTATCGACAACTGGACGACGCGTCAGGCGCTTGGCGTGGTGGCAGGCATTACGCCGTTCAACTTCCCGTGCATGGTGCCGTGCTGGATGTTCCCGGTCGCTATTGCGGCGGGCAATGCGTTCATCCTGAAGCCGAGCGAGCGCGATCCGTCGGCGTCGTTGTTCATGGCGGGGCTCTTGCAGGAAGCGGGGCTGCCCGATGGTGTGTTCAGCGTGGTGCAAGGCGACAAGGTCGTCGTCGATGCGCTGCTTGTGCATCCCGATGTGAAGGCCATCAGCTTCGTGGGTTCGACGCCGATCGCGAATTACATTTATCAGACCGGCGCGCAGCACGGCAAGCGCGTGCAGGCGCTGGGTGGTGCAAAGAATCATATGGTCGTGATGCCCGATGCGGACCTGGATCAGGCGATTGATGCACTGGTGGGTGCCGGTTATGGGTCGGCAGGCGAGCGTTGCATGGCGATTTCGGTGGCGGTGCTGGTTGGTGATGTTGCCGACAAACTGATTCCGCGACTGGCTGAGCGGGCACGTACCTTGATCGTGAAGAATGGTATGGAGTCGGATGCCGAAATGGGCCCGATCGTCACGCGTCAGGCATTGGAGCGCATTGAAGGGTATATCGCGCTGGGTGTTGAAGAGGGTGCTTCGCTGGTCGTCGATGGACGTGGCTTGAAGGTCCCGGGGCATGAAGAAGGTTTTTTCACGGGTGGTACGTTGTTCGACAACGTGACGCCTGACATGCGCATCTATAAGGAAGAGATTTTCGGGCCGGTGCTGGCGTGTGTGCGGGTGAAGGACTTCACCGAAGCGGTTGATCTGATCAACGCGCATGAGTTCGGCAACGGCGTTGCGTGTTATACGCGTGATGGGCACATTGCGCGCGAGTTCGGGCGGCGGATTGAAGTGGGGATGGTCGGGATCAACGTACCCATTCCCGTGCCGATGGCATGGCACGGATTCGGCGGCTGGAAGCGTAGTTTGTTCGGCGATATGCACGCTTATGGTGAAGAAGGCGTGCGGTTTTATACGCGTCAGAAATCCATCATGCAACGGTGGCCGGAAAGCACGGAGAAGGGCGCGGAGTTTGCGATGCCTACGGCGAAGTGAGGGGATAGCGCCGCCTGACATTTGGGGGCGTTAGCTTCGTACACGAGTGATCTTCAGGATGAGGTCTACACGATGCAAGTCGATGCTTGCCGGGTAGGCCTCTTTTGTTTTGTGCGGCTCAAATCAATCGAAGTCTCTAACCAGCGCGTGCCCAATCGTCGCGGGATGGCGTCTCCTTCACTTTCGGCTTGACAGGCTGCGGCGCGCTCTGCTGCGGGACGTTCTCGATAAGTTGGGGCTCAACATTGAGGCGCGTAGCTTGCCGAGCCGGCTTCTGGTGCAGTGGAATACGGAGGCATGAAGGCATGAAGGCATGCACTTGCTTTTGAGCGGGTCTGCGAGCGATAAGCTCGTAGACGGGGCGGGCGAAAAGCGAGTGACGAAGCAAAGCTGGATCTCGAAGTGGTAGCGGCTTTCGCAGCAGGGGGGCGTATGGAAAGCTTAATGAGAATTCGGCGGACGGAGATTGAAAAGCTAAATAGAATAATCAGCACGGACGTTCTGTCGGACCTTCGGCCATACTTCGAAGTCGACTCACGTCAGCCCAACCTCACTCCTCCCCTCCATGACCCTCCTCACCGCCTCGCCGATCCAAACCTGGCACGCTCACATCTACTTCGACGCAACCACCCGCGATGCCGCCTGGCAATTCCGCCAGGAAATCGCGACGCATTTCGGCGACGCCCTGGAACTCGGCCGGTTCCACGAGAAGCCTGTCGGCCCGCATCCGAAATGGTCGTACCAGCTCGCTTTCGAGCGTGCGCAATTTGCCGATATCGTTGAATGGCTGACGTTGAATCACGGCGCACTGGACGTTTTCCTCCATCCCAACACCGGCGATTCACTGCGAGACCACCGCGACGCGGCTGTGTGGATCGGACACTCGCACAAACTGGCACTCGACATCTTCACGGCATGATGGAAGCGCTCAGCCCACCTCAAGATTCCCGCGCGTTCCTGAACCCCCCCGGCCCGACCCCATAAGTGTCTTTGAATTTCTTGCTGAACGCCGATTCCGACTGATACCCTACATTGTCCGCAATCTCGGCAATGCTCTTCGATGTACGCACTAGCAAGGTCCCCGCAAGCTGCATGCGAATGCGGGTGAGCCAGGACATCGGCGAGTCTTCCGTTAGCGCGCTGAAGGTCCGCATGTAAGTGGCGCGTGACATCGCCGATTGCTGCGCCAGCATCTCGATCGTCCATCGCTCAGCCGGCCGTTCCAGCATCGCAATTACCGACGTCCCAAGCCGCGGATGCGCGAGCAGCGCGAGCACATCGGTGGTGGACGGCTGCTGTTCAAGATGCGCCCGCAGCAGCAGAGTAAACAGCGCAGTGGAAAGAGCCGACACAATCGAATACCACCGGGCGCTGCGTCGCTCGCCTCCTTTCGCATCATGCCGACCATGCACGCGAGGTCGGGGACATCGGCGCGGGCAAAGGACATTTTCACGAGATCCGGCAGCACGTCGATGAGTAATGCTCTCGCCGCCTAGTTAAAGCGTCCGCGTAACAAATCGAGGCTCGCGGCATTCGGCCTGCAATTCGACCGGACCGTCACCACGCCGTTATCGTGGTGTTCCATTTCATGATGTTCGCTGCCGTCAGCCAAATCACGTCCCTGCAGCACGTGGGCATCGCCGCGTGGCAACATCAAAATGTCGCCGGTTTCCGGCAGCGCATCCGCTTGCCCGCGGAGTTTGACGAGACAGTTTCCGGCGAGTACCACGCGTGGCCGTTGTCGAAGAGGCAATGATCGGCGGCTCATGCAGCAACGTGGCATGCATTCCGAGCAAGGCGCTGATTCAAACCGCGCGCATCATGCACGCCGTGCAATCTGCGGACATATTGAAGGGCACGGCTCCCGACGCCCAGGTCGATATGACCCAGGTTCATCGGTGTGTGCGTGAGGTCGTGGACGGCATGGTCGATATCAACGCAAAGGCGATCGAAGCATCGGGCTTCGACCTGATCCTCGGCACGGGACATTTCATGGGACCGCGCCGCATTCAGGTGGCGATGACCAATGGACGGGAACGCGTGGTCGAGGGCGTGCACGTATTCATCAACACAGGGACATACGCTGCGATTCCGGATATTCCCGGCCTCCGCGACGCCGAGCCGATGACGCACGTTGGCGCACTCGAACTCGACTCGTTGCCGGAGCATCTGATCGTGGTCGGCGGTGGTTATCTTCAATATAGAGCGTCACTTCATGCACTCGCTTGATGGTCCGATGAGTTGATGCGATCATCGGGCCTGTCCTTGGCCTGCTTCCTAATCCGTGTAAGGCTCATGCCCGACCTGACCAACCGCCGTAAAACGAGCATGGCGGATATCGCCAAGGCCGCCGATGTCAGCGAAGCAACCGTCGACCGCGTGCTCAACGGCCGCGGCGGCGTCTCGCGCGAGAAGGAGCGGCGCGTGCTCGAATGGGCGCGCAAGCTCAAGATCGACCGGGCGCTCGATTCGGTATCGGTACGCTGGTTGCGCATAGCAATCCTTTTGCAGCAACCCCTTGCGCCGTATTACGTTTATCTCAAGCAAGGTTTCGAAATCGCCCAGAAGACGTTCGAAGCGCAGCGCGTGATCTGCGCGGTGACCTACTTCGATAACCTCGAACCGGCGCGCGTCGTCCAGACCATCAGCCGCGCAACGCAGAAGGCCGACGCGCTGATCATCGTCGCATATGAGCACCCCGACATCACGGCGGCACTGCGTCAGGTGAGCCGCGCGATGCCGGTCGTCACGCTTGCGAGCGACCTGCCGGGAACGGGGCGGCTGGCCTATGTGGGTATCGACAATCGCGGGGCGGGACGCGTTGCGGGCGAGCTGATGGGGCGCTTTCTCGGCGATGCAGGAGGCAAGGTGCTCGTGATGACGGGCATGCATGATTTCCTCGGCCATGAAGAACGCGAAAGCGGTTTCCGCTCGGTACTGAGACGGCGTTTCCCTAACTGCGACATCGTGGAAACCGTGGAGAGCCGAGAGCAATCGGCTGTTACCGAAAGCCTGACTCGCGACGCCTTCCGGCGCTATCCCGACCTGCGCGGGATCTATAACATTTCAGTCGGCGACGAAGGCGTCGGCGCGGCGCTCCAGGCGCTCGACCGGGTTCGTTCGACGGTATTCGTGGGCCACGAACTCAACGATATTTCGCGGCGCTTGCTCATTGAAGGAACGCTCGACGCCGTGCTCGACCAGAACCCGGCCGCCGAAGCCATGCGTTCTATCGAAATCGTCTTGCGGCATTATCATCGCGATCCCGGCGTGGCGTTGCCGCAGCAGATTCCGGTCACGGTGTTGTTACGTGAAAACCTTCCGCTTGGCGACTAGGCGCTAACGGTGCGGGTTTTTCCTGGAGGCTCAGGCCATTCCAGAGTTCGCGAACCCAGTCGTGCATCAGCAAGGATTCGGTCCAGCGGTCGGTCGTATCGTTGCCATCACGGCCGATGATTGCGTACGGCTTGGGTCCGAGTTCGCAGGTAAAGACCAGCGTGTCGTCGGGACCAGCGCGCCGGCGCCATGACGCAAAGCCGTAACGCCACCACTCTAGAAACAGGTCCACCCAGATCCGGTGCGGCTCGAACGAGATCTCTATCTGCACTTGCTCACGGCTCGCGACACGACCGTGAAATGCCCACGAATGATCAAGAATCCGGTGCATATCCGCATGGTTTTCATCGGACACGGGCAGCGCGAATTCACGTCCGACGAGATAGTGCGAGATATCGCCGAGCAATTTCAAATTCGGCCGTGCATCGAGCAGATCAAGCGTGAAATGCAGGTCGGTTGTCATGCGGTCCCGATGCGTTTCGATATACACCGGAAAGTCCACCTGCTCGGCGAGTCGCGTCCATCCATCGATCAACTTGAGCGCTTCATCAAGCCGACGCGGACGTACGTCCGGCTGCAAGTCGACGTGGTGCACGCCGAACTCGGTGGCTATTTCAAGGATGGGCTGCAGGCCATCTATGGTGCTCGGAAAACATTGCCCTTCCGCTTGCAGACCGAGCGGCCTTAGCAAACCGCTAAGCCGGCGTACCTCATCACGCGATGCATAACCGGCACTGACGCCGTTGAAACCCGCTTGCGCGATCATCGTTACGTTGTCTTCGAGCGAGCGCTCATGACCGTCGGTGTGACGGCGCTCCATTGCCCATAGCGACTGATAGATGTCGAGCCGTTGCGTCATAGCGCCTCCACGGCAAGCAGCGGCTTTAGCTTGACGCTTCGATCCGAGAGCAATGAAGGCTTGATGCATGCCCGCCTGGCAATCAACTCCTGCGCTACTCGCACGTCACGCGCGATCTCGCTCGCCTGTCCAACGCCACTCGCGCCGACCAGCACGCCATGGCGATCCAGCGCAAAGAAGACCCGTGATGCGGCGCTCGTTTCTCGTACGACGGAAGTTACGCCGAACGCGGGCATGCCCGCAATCTGGATGGTCATGTCGTATTGATCGGACCAGAACCACGGCACTTCGGAATAAGTCTCGCCGCGGTCGAGCATGTTGCGCGCAACAATGCGCGCATGGTCCTCCGCGTTCTTCCAGCATTCGAGCCGCATGCGCCGCCGGAACAGCCGATGCGGGAATGAGCAGACATCGCCTGCTGCGAAAATGTGCGGATCATTGGTGCGCAACGTGTCGTC
>DASYLW010000062.1:0-3342 GCA_036009385.1 Caballeronia sp. | reverse complement strand
GAAGATGAAGATGAAGATGGCGACGACATCGACGAATCAGGACGATCGAACGCGGACGAACTGCGATTAGAGGATTGCGATGGTTGCGCAAGAGCGGTACGCGCGGCAAACACGGCGTAAAACGCGCTAGCGATTAGCGTCAGTCGGATGATGCGCTTGGTGCGCACAGGTATGCGCCGCCGCGCTCCCTTCATGTTGTTCCCTTCGTTGCTCGACAACCGGACAGTCTCAGGCTCTTTGGCGTGCTTGCGTGTCATGCCAGTATTGACGTTAATGCCGCCATGATACTGACGCGCAATCGTTGTACTAATGGAGTATCCACCGAATGACGGGCTTGGGTAAAGGAGTGTACGCATACAAGCTTTATGTCGTGCCACACTCGCCGTAAATTTTGTAACTATTTGTTACGTTAGAAATAGAGCAAACTGGCAGCTCTTTCTAATCGCGCTAAGATGCGGCATGGAAACCAAAAATCCCTCAAAAATACTCGTAGTCGACGACGATCCCCGTTTGCGCGATCTTTTGCGACGTTATCTCGGCGAACAGGGCTTCAACGTCTATGTCGCTGAAAATGCGCCATCAATGAACAAGCTCTGGGTTCGAGAACGTTTCGACCTGCTCGTGCTCGACTTGATGTTGCCGGGAGAAGACGGGCTCTCGATCTGCCGTCGCCTGCGTGGCAGCAACGACCGCACGCCTATCATCATGCTCACTGCGAAAGGCGAAGACGTCGACCGCATCGTGGGCCTCGAAATGGGCGCGGACGACTATTTGCCGAAGCCGTTCAACCCGCGCGAACTCGTCGCGCGGATCCATGCGGTGCTGCGTCGCCAATCGCCGTCGGAACTGCCGGGCGCGCCGTCCGAAACCACCGAAGTCTTCGAATTCGGGGAATTCGCGCTGAATCTCGCCACGCGGACGCTGACCAAGAACGGCCAGGAAATTCCGCTGACCACCGGCGAATTCTCCGTGCTGAAAGTGTTCGCGCGACATCCGCGCGCCCCGCTGTCGCGTGAAAAACTGATGGAACTGGCGCGCGGCCGTGAATACGAAGTCTTCGACCGCAGCCTCGATGTGCAGATCTCAAGGTTGCGCAAGCTGATCGAGCCGGACCCGAGCAGCCCGCGTTTTATCCAGACGGTGTGGGGTCTCGGTTACGTCTTCATCCCAGACGGCGCAGCCTGATTGAGTCTTGATTGAGTTCTGACAAACGCGCCCCGTGCGCGCCACCAGCAAGAGCATCAGCGAATCATGCGGATTGACAGGCGGCTACTGACGCTCGCCTTCGGCGGCCTGTTCTGGCGGACCTTCGCCTTGATCGCGTTGCTGATTGCGGTCAGCATCGCCGCATGGTTTCAGAGCTTCCGGGTGATCGAACGCGAACCGCGCGCACAGCGCGTGGCGCTGCAACTCGTCGCGGTCGTCAAGCTCACACGCACCGCCCTCCTTTATTCCGATCCCGACCTGCGTCGCGCGTTGCTGCAGGATCTGGAGAGCAACGAAGGCGTGCGCGTCTACCCGCGCGAAACCACCGATAAATATCGCCTGCAACCCGACGAGTCGCTGAACCGGCTGATCGAGCACGACGTGCGCGGCCGGCTCGGCAACGACACAGTGATCGCGCAATCGGTCAACGATATCCCGGGCGTCTGGATCAGCTTCAAGATCGACGACGATGATTACTGGGTGGCGCTCGATCGCGACCAGCTCGACAACGTCACCGGCCTGCAATGGGCCGGATGGGGTGTCTTTGCGCTGGCGCTGTCGCTATTCGGCGCGGCGTTCATTACCAGTCTTGTGAACCGGCCGTTCGCGCGGCTTGCGCTGGCGGCGCGCAGGGTCGGCTCGGGGCACTCTCCTGAGCCGCTGCCCGAACGCGGCATGGGCGTGGCCGCCGAAACGAATCGCAGTTTCAACCAGATGGTGCAGGACCTCGAGCAGCTCGACGCCGACCGTGCGCTGATGCTCGCGGGCATCTCGCATGACTTGCGCACGCCGCTTGCCCGCTTGCGGCTCGAAACCGAGATGAGTCCTTCCGATGAAGCGACGAAACTTGCGATGGTCGATGACATCGAACAGATGGACATGATCATCGGGCGTTTCCTCGACTACGCCCGGCCGATGCAACGCATGGCTGAAGCCGTCGATCTCTCGCTGATCGGCGGTGAAATGGCCGCGCGTTTCTACGCGGAAGACGGCGTATTGATGAAGACCGACCTGGCCCAGGGCGCGACCATTGAAGGCGACCCCACTGACGTACGGCGAGTGATTGGCAATTTGCTGGAAAACGCGCGCAAGTACGGGCGCAGCGCCGTGGACGATATCGCCAGGATCACCCTGCAAACGCGGGTCAATCACGGGCGCGTGGAGTTGTCGGTGATGGATGAAGGGGGTGGCATTCCCGAAGATCAGGTCGCATTGATTACGCGGCCGTTTTACCGCGTGGACACCGCGCGTACGCAAGCCAACGGCACCGGACTCGGCATGGCGATCGTGCAACGCCTCGTCACGCGGCAGCGCGGCACATTGCGCTTGCGCAACCGCCATCCGCATGCGGGGTTTGAGGTGACCATCGACTTCCCGGCGATGGAAAAGCGTAGCTTCCGGTAGGTTTTCGGGAGGTAAACGGATAGTCGAGCCCGGCGCTGATTCGATCGTTTCAAAAGAACGCTATCGGTCCATTCGTTAAAAGCTATCCAGTTCATTAGTTAAAATCTATTGAAATTGATAGCTAATAGAGCTATGATGAAGGTTGCTCAACGCTGTCATCAGCTTCTCATGCAAGTTTGATGCTGCGTCATGTGAGCGTTACAGCGATCAGTTAGTCTTGATTTTCTCTTCCAACGAACACAGGAGTATTCATATGAAGACCGTGGGCGATAAAGTTGAAGCGTTTACCGTTACTGCTGCAAAGCCGGGTTTCAATCATCACGAAGAAAATGGCGTGTCGGCGTTCGAAGACATCACCGAGCAGTCGTTCCCTGGCAAGTGGAAGATCTTGTACTTCTACCCGAAGGATTTCACGTTCGTTTGCCCGACGGAAATCGTCGAGTTCGGCAAGCTGAACAGCGATTTCGCCGATCGCGATGCAGTGTTGCTCGGCGGTAGCGTCGACAACGAATTCGTGAAACTGGCATGGCGCCGGGAACACAAGGACCTGAGCAAGCTGAACCACTATTCGTTCGGCGATGTGAAGGGCGAGTTGATCGACCAGCTTGGCATTCGTGACAAGGAAGCAGGCGTGGCGCTGCGCGCAACGTTCGTTATCGATCCGGACAATGTGATTCAGCACGTTTCGGTGAACAACCTGAACGTCGGCCGTAATCCGGAAGAAATCCTGCG
>DASYLW010000061.1:0-14594 GCA_036009385.1 Caballeronia sp. | reverse complement strand
GCGCTCTACGCTTCCCTGTGCGGTCTCGCCTGGTTTCTTTGGCGCCGCGGCATGCTGGGGACAATCGTCGTCGGCATGATTGTCTTTACGGGGTTGCGGCTGTTCGCCTGACGCTGGTTTTGCTGCGACGCGTCATGCAGGCGTCGCCCGAGCCATCGCAAACTCGCCAATCCCGAATCCTGGGGATTTGCGTTTCCTGCGTCAGACGGGCATGGGTATCGGTTAAAATGGCGCTCTCGCTGTCGAATCGAATGAGGTCGAAACGTGTATCCGGCAGTCACCGCACACCAGCTTCACTCGCTCCATTCTTCGCTGCAACGCCTCGTCGGCTGGGTTTCCAGGTCACCGGCGAAAGGCGCGGCACGCTTCGTTTCGGCACCGCCAAATTACCTTGCTCGTTCAAATCGTTGTTCGAATCGTCGGCTTGGCGTTAGTCGCCTTGCCCTTGCGATGCTGCGCACACGCCGGCTGACCGCCGGAATGGTTTTGAGCATTTCAATTTCCCCTTAGCGACCTGTGTGAGCCCGCTGGCATAAAGCCACGGCGCGCAGATTGAGCTCGCCCGAACCGCTTTCCAATTACTCGCTCACCCGCTGACTCCCATGACGAAAGTATTGCGTTTCACCGATCTGATCGCCGAAGGCAAAGTGTCCGGCAAACGTGTTTTCATCCGCGCCGACCTCAACGTCCCGCAGGATGACCAGGGCAACATTACCGAAGACACCCGCGTGCGCGCCTCCGTGCCGGCCATTCAGAAAGCGCTGGCAGCGGGCGCCGCCGTAATGGTCACGTCCCATCTCGGCCGCCCGACGGAAGGGCAGTTCAAGCCGGAAGACTCGCTTGCGCCAGTGGCCAAGCGACTCGGCGAATTGCTCGGCCGCGATGTGCCGCTGATCGCCAACTGGGTGGACGGTGTGCAGGTGCAGCCGGGCCAGGTCGTGTTGCTTGAAAACTGCCGCTGCAACAAGGGTGAGAAGAAGAACGACGCCGCGCTGTCACAGAAGCTCGCGAAACTTTGCGATATCTACGTGAACGACGCGTTCGGCACCGCGCATCGGGCCGAAGCGACCACCCACGGCATCGCGAAATACGCGCCGGTGGCGTGCGCCGGCCCGCTGCTTGCCGCTGAACTCGATGCATTGGGCAAGGCGCTCGGCGAGCCGAAGCGTCCGCTGGTCGCGATTGTCGCGGGATCGAAGGTATCGACGAAACTCACTATCCTGAAGTCGCTCGCGGAGAAGGTGGACCAGCTGATCGTGGGCGGCGGCATTGCCAATACGTTCATGCTTGCGTCGGGGTTGAAGATCGGCAAGTCGCTGGCGGAGAAGGACCTCATCGATGAAGCCAGGACCATCATCAGCGAAGCGCGGGCACGCGGGGCATCGGTACCCATTCCCAGCGATGTCGTGACCGCTAGGGAATTTGCCGCAACCGCCAAGGCAGAAACGAAAGCCGTCGATCAGGTGCAGGACGATGACCTGATCCTCGATATCGGTCCGGACACCGCCAAGGCGCTCGCCGCGCAGTTGGAGAAGGCGGGCACGATCGTGTGGAACGGGCCGGTTGGCGTGTTCGAATTCGACCAGTTCGGCAATGGCACGAAGACGTTGGCGGATGCGATTGCGAACTCATCGGCGTTCTCGATTGCAGGTGGCGGCGACACGCTCGCGGCCATCCAGAAGTACGGCATCCACGACAAAATCTCTTACATCTCGACTGGCGGCGGCGCGTTCCTGGAGTTTTTGGAAGGCAAGACGTTGCCGGCAGTAGAAGTGCTCGAGTCGCGGGCCTGAGCCCATGAAACGAACCACGCAGAAGAGCGATCGTCCCGAGTCCGTAGTTGGTGCAGATGCAGAAGAGTTGGTTGCCGACGCTGGTTTGTCAGTGGCGGCGGAGATTGGATCGAGGGTGGCGGTCGGGGGCAAACCCGGCCCCGGCCCCGCTCGCGCAGCGGCCAAGCCGAAGCGTTCCGCTGCGACGCCGGCCCGGCGTGGTTCGAATTCAAAGCAGGAAATCAGTAAAGAAATCAGTAAAGAAACGGCGGTCTTGATTGGTGGCGCGAGTGCGTCGTTGATTCCGGTCGCCGGGCAGATATCGAATAGCCATCACAAAGCGACGCCGGCCCGAGCCGGCGCGCGTTCGCAGGCGGAGACAGCTTCATCCCCGTCGGCACACCGTACTCGCAGCGCTGTTTCAGGCGATACCACCCAGACGAGGAATTCCATGCATCGCGCTACAAAGATTGTCGCCACTATCGGCCCCGCTTCCAGCACCCCTGAGATCCTGCTGCAAATGATGCAGGCAGGTCTCGACGTGGTTCGCTTCAACTTCTCGCACGGCACGGCCGACGATCATCGCCAGCGCGCGCAATACGTTCGCGACGCCGCCAAGCAATGCGGCCGCGAAGTTGCGTTGATGGCCGATTTGCAAGGTCCGAAGATTCGCGTCGGCAAGTTCGAAAACGGCAAGGCCACGTTGATTGCGGGTAATTCGTTCATCCTCGATGCCCGCTGTGAATTGGGCAATGACGAACGTGTTGGCCTTGACTACCCGGATTTGCCGCGTGATCTGCGCTCGGGCGACGTACTGTTGCTGAACGACGGGCTGATCGTGCTCGACGTGGTCCGTGTGATTGGCGAGGAGATCCATACCACGGTGAAAGTGGGCGGTGACCTGTCGAACAACAAGGGTATCAACCGGCAGGGCGGCGGCCTGACGGCGCCGGCGTTGACCGAGAAGGACATGGAGGACATCAAGACGGCAATGTCGCTGGGTGCTGACTTCGTGGCGGTATCGTTTCCGAAGAACGCCACGGATATGGAGATGGCTCGGCAACTGGCGAACATCGCGGGCGCGCCTTATGGCATCAAGCCGAAGATGATTGCGAAGATTGAACGGGCGGAAGCCATTCCGGCGTTGCAGGGCATTCTTGATGCTTCGGACGGCATCATGGTCGCGCGTGGCGATCTGGCGGTGGAAGTGGGTAATGCGGCTGTGCCGGCGTTGCAAAAGCGCATGATCCGGATGGCGCGCGAGTCGAACAAGTTTGTGATTACGGCGACGCAGATGATGGAGTCGATGATCCATGCGCCGGTGCCCACACGTGCTGAAGTGTCCGATGTGGCGAATGCGGTGCTGGATGGTACGGACGCGGTGATGTTGTCGGCGGAAACGGCGGCGGGGAAGTATCCGGTGACGACCATCGAGACAATGGCCGCTATTTGCCTGGAGGCTGAGAAGTCCGAGCAGAGCGAGCTTGACAAGGATTTCCTCGATCGCACGTTCACGCGGATTGATCAATCCATTGCGATGGGCGCGTTGTTCACGGCTTACCACCTGGGCGCGAAGGCGATTGTCGCTTTGACCGAGTCGGGAGCAACGGCGTTGTGGATGTCGCGGCATTGGTCGCATGTGCCCATTTTTGCGCTGACGCCGCGCATTGGCAGCGAGCGGACGATGGCGCTTTATCGGAACGTGACGTCGTTGCACCTGGATACGAACACCGATCGCGATGTTGCGCTTCAGCAGGCGCTGGAGGTAGTTGTGTCGAAGGGGTATGCGGCTCGCGGCGATATGGTCGTGTTGACGGTTGGCGAGCCGATGGGGCAAGCCGGCGGAACTAATGCGATGAAGATCGTGCGGGTGGGAGATCCGTTTTAAGGTTTATTTGGAGGAAAAGGCGCGAGTACGTCGCGCCTTGCGTCGCTGCGTTCCAGAACCTGGGTTAGCGCTACACACCGAGAGATTGGGAAGGGTCGGTCGGCGGGACCCACTCACATGCGCCGCGCGAGCGGCGGGATAGTGAGTGAACAATCCGACACCGATTGTGAGTTCAGTCATCTGGAATATTTCCGGGCGCACAAAGGTTCGTGGACTTCATAGGGACTGCCCCCGGAATGTTCTCCTTTGGGATGAGAGCGAGCGCTGACCAGTCTGCTTCATTCACGTATACCTCTCCGGTTTTGCACCGCATATGTGCTTGTTTCGGATTGGCATCGCACCACGCACCGTCTAACGCACATCGCTGCCATTGAGGGATGACGGTAAGCGGCTTCGCTGTACCGGCAGCCGCCTTTGTGTATGCCTGCACCTCACGCTTCGTTATGGTCATGTACATGAAGTCGAGGTCTGACCGTACCGGACGTGCTGCTTCGGCTTCAGCGTAGCGCGTGCGAAGGTCCACGACATAAAAGCATGTTGCTCCGAACAGTACACTTGCTACCAGGAAAACAGAGAACCCGGCTACCCTTCGGCGGGTTAGTCGCAGTCCATGTGTGAACGCCTGCCCCAACAGGGGAAATCCTATAAGACACCCTCCGGTAATTGCGATCCACATTCCAAACGAGCGGATGTCGCACTCGTACCCGCAGACCGGCGTAAAGGCAAGCGCGATGCGCGCGGCAATTAGTCCGGCGCCCATACCGACGACAGCGAAAAACACGAGAGCCGCGAGTCTTTTCACTTGATTTCCCAAAATAGGATCTGTTTCGATTTTCGCAAATCTGAGAATCCAAACGGTAAATCGGCCGCAAAGGAGTTAAAGCCGAACCTTCTGCTAATGGTCGCGATGGAGTCGATCGGGCCGCTTATAGTCAATCGTGTTCCGTTCCAAAGGTCGATATGACCACCACTCAGATTGTCTGACGAATCCCCATCCTGTCGCCAGTATCCGTAGAAGAAGACGATGCCAGTTCGTCCCTTGACCTTTGACTCCCAACCTGCACCTGTAATGTCTTGGGCGTTAGGAAGTCCTGCTAACGGTTGCAACCGCAGCCATTCAGCCAATTCGTATGCACGCGTAGCCGTGGGCTTGCCGTCTAGCAGTATTCGCCCAAGGGTTGGCTTTCCCGGCATAGGCTTAACCAGCTTCTGCGAGAAGGATTTCATCTCACTGCCAACTCGATGGAACGTAACGCTCATGCGTATCGCACATTGATTCTTGTATGCCCCTGTCGGGTCATCGTAGGGGTTGCCCGATGGATAGTTATCCCACAGTTCCTGAAAAGTCAGCGCTTTCAGATCCACTACTTTGATGGAATCGGGCGTCGAATTCGTTTTCACTACAGTCTTCTTGTTCGGCATCCTCAGACTTCCTTTTGTTTTGCAAGGGCCTCGTCGCCCCAATGAATGGAGTAACTATCTGAACCCTCGGTGTGGACGCGCGGCAATAGCCGAGCCGAATCGACGCGCCCCGAAAACACGCGGCCATCTGTCGTTTCAATGAAGTACGGATAGCTTTCGAATGCCGCCGTTCGTGCTATTTGGACACGTTCATCGTAGGGACCCATCGCAACAGACGAGACGCCACCACCTGTAGTTTTGGCCGATGCCACAGTGCCCATACCACCGGCCATATCCTCGTGCCAGAAGGTGCTCTGCATCCGCGCAACCATGCGCGGTGGTTCGGGGCATTTGCACAGCAAGATGTCGCCATCTAAAGCGATTTCGTGCGGCGTGTGATTGATCCTTCTCGGACCTCCGGCCTTCGCAATAGGCCCCATGCTTTTGCACGCGTTGCAGTACGCGTGACCACCGATAATCGCGGCCGGATGGCCACAAACGCCGAATGGCCGCGTATTGCTGTTCACCGTATAACCGCCGGTTTGAGGTTCGTCACCCACGCAAAGAAGCAGACGCATCATGTGATGGATTCCCATCGCGCGAGCGCATCGTCGCCCCAATGCACCGAGTATTCGCCGATCGCCTCC
The DNA here is from genome assembly GCA_036009385.1 of Caballeronia sp. Classification (GTDB taxonomy): domain Bacteria; phylum Pseudomonadota; class Gammaproteobacteria; order Burkholderiales; family Burkholderiaceae; genus Caballeronia. The sequence goes on along the minus strand of DASYLW010000061.1, from coordinate 8,886 downwards.
GTGGAGATGCGGGGTAATGATCCGTCCGCGTCGATACGTCCCGAGTAGGTTTGACCTTCTTGTGTCTCGATGAAATACGGATACCCATCTAAGGCCGCAGTTGTCGCGGAGGCACGAATTTGCTCGTCAAAGATGGCATTCGACGGTGAAGAGACAGCCGCACTGTCACGACTTGTTGTACCGGGTGCTGATAAGTCGCGTTGTGGTTCCAGATGACATCCAGCGTCACTCCCTGCGATCACGCGATTCTTTCCGCACGGGCACAGCACCTTGTCGCCATGCACGGCTGCAACACGGCCCTTTTCCGAGACGCCCTCGCCAGTCGCATAAATCGGGTACGCGCCTTTGCAGTTTCCGCATGTTGCCTTGTCACCGAATAGCGCGATCTTCTTTCCATCGTCGTGCATAGTGGATGAGTAGGCGAGCACGAAACCACGAGTGGTTGTCGGATCGCCATGTCGAACTAAATCGAGTCCCATTGAATGTAGCTCCGTTGGTCGATCAATGAACAGAGCTATCCGCGCGCATTGGCACAAAGGCGACGACATGGTCCTTACGGTCGGGGCTATCGTTAATTACGTCACCGTTTGCAAGTACGCTACCGACCAAAGCGAGCGCACGAAACGTGGGTGCGTCTGGTAAGCCGACACCCGTAACGATCTGCGAGCGAGTGCCGTCTTCGTACTCGATGAAATCGCCAACGCTGGCCGCCTTGCGGTGAGTCCCGCTAACGTCGAAATCGCCGGTCGCTTCGCGCAGTACACCGCCGAGCCGGGTTGTCGCGCCTTCAACTGCAAAGCGATAGGTGGGATCGGTAGCGGGTGGTGGCACATAGTCGGCATCGAAAAGCCCTTCGAGGGTCTGACCGGCGCGCACGACGATGCCGTGTCCCTGCTGCAACGACTCGACAATACGGTCTCCGTTGCTCAAGCTACTGCCCACAAGCGCGGCAGGCTGGTTCTCTATGACTGTGGCGAAACCCGCCCCATCCACAATGACCGCTTCATTGCCATCGGGGTACGTCACCACCTCACCACGTCACCACGTCGCCGACGCGCGCAAGCCCCAGACCTGCAACAGTGGCCCCTCCCGTTACTAGCGTGACCCGCCCGCAACGTGCGGTCAGCGAGCCGATAATGGCGTACGGATAGATCGTTTCATCGGTCGTGTGATTTTTCATGAGCCAGTCTCCTTCAGGGTTGGAAAATTTATCCTGCCTGGCAGGCTGACCGAGATTCGTTGGATGTGTATATAGGATTTGCCCGAAACCGTATGCGACGTTGATCCAACGCAATGACGTCGTGCACCTATAAAAATTGCCAGTTGAGCAGCCACCCGGCATTGACCCGACCACGGGTCCCGCGCCCATCCAGAACCCCAAAAAACCTGTCCACCGGCGCGAGCGAATCGTCGACCGGTGCGAACGAACACATATCGGCCCGCCGCCTCCGGCTAAAATCCTAAAAACCCGGCGATGCCCCAAAAAGCAAAAACACCGCAAACAGCCAAAAAAGACTTCGTTCCATCTCAAGGAGTTTTACCCATGCCTCTCGTATCAATGCGTCAACTGCTGGACCACGCGGCTGAAAACGGCTATGCGCTCCCAGCATTCAACGTCAACAACCTGGAGCAAGTACAAGCCATCATGGCCGCCGCCGACCAGGTCAACGCCCCGGTCATCATGCAGGCCTCCGCCGGCGCGCGGAAATACGCGGGCGAAGCGTTCCTGCGCCACCTGATCGAAGCCGCGGTCGAGTCATATCCGCACATCCCGGTCGTCATGCATCAGGACCACGGGCAATCCCCCGCCGTCTGCATGGCCGCTATCCGCAGCGGTTTCACGAGCGTCATGATGGACGGTTCGCTCGAAGCTGACGGCAAAAGCGTCGCATCGTATGAATACAACGTCGATGTATCGCGCAAAGTGGTCGAGGCCGCTCACTCCATCGGCGTGACGGTGGAAGCCGAACTCGGCGTGCTCGGCTCGCTCGAAACCATGAAGGGCGACAAGGAAGACGGGCACGGCGCCGAAGGCACCATGACGCGCGAGCAGTTGCTCACCGACGTCGAACAAGCCGCCGACTTCGTGAAGAAAACCCAGTGCGACGCGCTGGCTATTGCTATCGGCACATCGCACGGTGCGTATAAATTCACCAAGAAGCCGACCGGCGATATCCTCGCCATCCAGCGCATCAAGGAGATCCACCAACGCATCCCGAACACGCATCTGGTGATGCACGGATCGTCGTCGGTGCCGCAAGATTTGCTGGCCGAGATCCGCGAATTCGGCGGTGACATGAAGGAAACCTATGGCGTGCCGGTCGAGGAAATCCAGGAAGGAATTCGTCACGGCGTGCGCAAGGTGAACATCGATACCGACCTGCGTCTCGCAATAACGGGTGCAATTCGCCGCCATTTCGGCGAAAATCCGTCGAAATTCGATCCGCGCGATTATCTGAAGCCCGCCCGCGAAGCGGCAAAGAAGATTTGCCTCGAACGCTACATGCAATTCGGCTGCGAAGGGCAGGCGAGCAAGATCAAACCGGTCGCGCTCGATAAAATCGCCGAGAAGTACAAGTCCCGCGAACTGGCTCAAATCGTCAGGTAAGCAAGCCGGTAAACGCGACGGCCCGGTGTAGCGAGGTTTTCGCGACAGGGCCGGCCTGACTTGGACCATGAGCCCAAGACAGGCGTTTGAACGGCCCGCTGGACGGCTTTTTTTGAGATAACCATCCTCGACGCCGCAGCGGACGGTTTCACCTGCAGCCTCACCGTCGATGAACCAAAACCGGGTCATCCGCCCGACGCGTTTACAATAGTGATGAGTCGCGTTTGTCGCCCGGTTTTGCGCCGGGCACCTTACGCCAATGAATGCAAAGGCTGGCCCCGGGCGCATGACAGGGCCAGCCGACACGAACCGCCGTTCCCGCAATTCCGGGGAACGGCGTGTTGGTTTTCTCTCTCAGCCTGATTTGCGGCACTTTTCCGGTAGATGACGATGTCCACCTCACATTCCCCGCTGTACGAATCCACGCTGAAATCGTTGCCCCTGCTCGGGCGCGGCAAGGTCCGCGACAACTATGCAGTCGGCACCGACAAGCTCCTGATCGTCACCACCGACCGTCTCTCGGCGTTCGACGTCATCATGGGCGAGCCCATTCCGAACAAGGGCCGCGTCCTGAACCAGATGGCCGATTTCTGGTTCGCGAAGCTCTCGCACATCGTGCCGAACCACAATACGGGCATCGATCCGGCGACCGTCGTTGCCGCCGACGAAGCCGATCAGGTCAAAGGCCGCGCCGTCGTGGTGAAGCGCCTCGAGCCGATCCTGGTGGAAGCGGTCGTGCGCGGTTATCTGGCCGGCAGCGGCTGGAAGGACTATCAGGCAACGGGTTCGGTCTGCGGCGTGGAATTGCCGCCGGGCCTGAAGAACGCCGAAAAATTGCCCGAGCCGATTTTCACGCCGGCAGCAAAGGCGGAGATGGGCCATCACGACGAAAACATCACCTACGATGAGATGGAGCGCCGGATCGGCACGGAACTCTCGGCGACCATCCGCGAGATTTCGATCAAGCTGTACAAGGAAGCGGCCGAGTACGCGGCGACGCGCGGCATCATCATCGCGGATACGAAGTTCGAATTCGGGCTCGATAACCGCGGCGAACTGTTCCTGATGGACGAAGTGCTGACGGCGGATTCGTCACGCTTCTGGCCGGCGGACGGTTACCAGGTGGGCACGAATCCGCCATCGTTCGACAAGCAATTCGTACGCGACTGGCTCGAAACGCAATCGTGGGGAAAAACGCCCCCGGCGCCGAAGTTGCCGGATGACGTGATTGCGAAAACAGCCGAAAAGTACGAAGAAGCACTGCAACGGTTGACCGGGCAGTCGCTGGCGTAAAGTTTCAGGCGGCCGGGCCGGCGCACGGCTCTGCTTGTTTACGAGGGTGGTTCCCGTGGCTTGGCCGCTATATGGGTGACGGCGAAAGTTGCCGGCAGTCAGCGCACCAAGGCAACGGACCAGAGCAAAGGACGCGGGCAATCCGCCCCAGCGTCCAGCCCAGCAGCGCCCGAAGGCCATTCCAAAACGGCCGGAAGCGACCGAACCAATCCAGATCACCCGAAAAAGGCCGCCGAAGGCCTGTCCACCCCAAAGGAATGCAGCACGATGAGCGAAGTCCAGACCGCCGCCGCGGCCCACACGCATGACGCACCGTTGATCGGCGTGTTGATGGGTTCCAGTTCCGACTGGGACGTGATGAAAAACGCGGTCGCGATCCTGCAGGAATTCGGCGTGCCTTACGAAGCGAAGGTTGTATCGGCGCACCGCATGCCCGACGAAATGTTCGCCTACGCCGAAAGCGCGCGTGAGCGAGGCCTCGTGGCGATCATCGCGGGGGCGGGCGGCGCGGCGCATCTGCCGGGCATGCTCGCCGCCAAAACCACGTTGCCGGTGCTGGGCGTGCCGGTATCGAGTAAATATTTGAAGGGCGTGGACTCATTGCATTCGATTGTGCAAATGCCCAAGGGCGTGCCCGTGGCGACGTTTGCTATCGGCGAGGCGGGCGCGGCGAACGCGGCGTTGTTCGCGGTCTCCCTGCTCGCTGTCACCCAAACGGCCTACGCTGACAAACTCGCGGCATTCCGCGCGCGCCAGAACAAGGCGGCGCACGCGATGGTCCTCCCGCCGCTATAAATGCAGCAGTTGTGCAGCAGTTTCACGCAACACCTCCGGCACTTTTTCCGGCCGAGACCGACTGACCGACCCCACAAGATGAACGCACACACCCAACCCAGTTCTCCCATCCAGCCGGGCGCATGGCTCGGCATGGTCGGCGGCGGCCAGCTCGGCCGCATGTTCTGTTTCGCCGCGCAGTCCATGGGCTATCGCGTGGCGGTTCTCGATCCGGACGAGACGAGCCCGGCCGGTACCGTCGCGGATAAACATATCCGCGCCACGTACGACGACCCCGCTGCGCTCACCGAACTCGCACGGTTGTGCGCGGCGGTATCGACGGAATTCGAGAACGTGCCGTCCGCCAGCCTCGATTTCCTCGCGAAAACCACCTTCGTGAGTCCCGCCGGCCGGTGCGTCGCGATTGCACAAGACCGGGTGGCGGAGAAGCGGTTTATCGCAAGCGCGGGCGTGCCGGTGGCGCCGCACGTGGTGATCGAGTCGCCGCAAGCGCTGGCCGCTTTAAGCGACGAACAGATCGCCGCCGTGTTGCCCGGCATTCTGAAGACGGCGCGCCTGGGCTACGACGGAAAAGGCCAGACAAGCGTGCGCAACGTCGATGAAGTGCGCACCGCGTATGGATCGCTCGCGGGCGTGCCTTGCGTGCTCGAAAAGCGCATGCCGCTCAAGTTCGAGGTGTCGGTGCTGATCGCGCGTGCGGGCGACGGGAAATCGGCCGTCTTTCCGCTCGCCCAGAACCAGCATGTCAACGGCATATTGGCGAAGACCGTTGTGCCCGCGCCGGACGCGTCGCCTGCGCTGGTCGCCCAGGCACAGGACGCCGCGTTGACTATTGCCGCGAAGCTGGATTACGTCGGCGTGCTGTGCGTGGAGTTTTTCATCCTGGAAGACGGCACGCTGATCGCCAACGAAATGGCGCCGCGTCCGCACAATTCCGGCCATTACACCGTCGATGCCTGTGCCACCAGCCAGTTCGAGCAGCAAGTCCGCGCAATGACCGGCATGCCGCTGGGCGACACGCGCCAGCATTCACCGGCCGCGATGCTCAATATTCTCGGCGATATCTGGTTCGAAGGCACGATAGCGCGCACGCCGCCGTGGCATGACGTGATCGCGTTGCCGACCGCGCGCCTGCATCTGTACGGCAAGGAAGAGGCGCGGGCCGGCCGGAAGATGGGTCACGTGAATTTCACCGGCGCTACGCTGGAAGAAGTGCGCACGGCGGCGCGCGATTGCGCCCGCATGCTGCACATTGTGCTGGATTGACCTTGATGACTTTCGAAGCTCCCACCGTCGCGCAGATCACGGATGCCGCCGCGTTACTCGACGCCGGGCAACTCGTCGCGTTTCCGACTGAAACCGTTTACGGACTGGGTGGCGATGCCGAGAATCCCGAGGCTATCGCACGGATCTATGCGGCGAAAGGGCGGCCGTCGAATCATCCGGTGATCGTGCATCTCGCGCCCGGCAGCGACCCGGCGTACTGGGTCGAATCGCTTTCAGCCGATGCGCAAACACTGATCGATGCCTTCTGGCCCGGCCCGCTCACGCTGATCCTCAAGCGCGCGGCGCACGTGCCGGCGGCGGTCAGCGGCGGGCAGGATTCAGTGGCTATTCGCTGTCCGTCGCATCCGGTCGCGCAGGCGCTGCTCTCCGCCTTCAGCATGTTGCGCGATGGTCATGGCGGCGTGGCGGGGCCATCGGCGAACCGGTTCGGACATGTCAGCCCGACCACGGCGCAGCATGTCCGCGATGAGTTCGGCGCAAGCGTGCATGTGCTCGATGGCGGAGCGGCGAAGGTGGGCATTGAATCGACGATTCTTGATTTATCGCGGGGTTTTCCTGCGTTGCTCCGGCCGGGTCATGTCAGTCCGCTGGAGATTGCGGACGTGCTTGGCGTCATGCCGCGTTTGCCGGATGGCACGGACGCCAACGCGCCACGCGCTTCCGGCACGCTGAAGGCCCATTACGCGCCGCGCACGCCGCTCAGCTTGTTGCCGTTCGCGGCGCTGGAGCCGTTGCTCGCGGCGCATCCGTTGAGTGGAGGCAAGAAGCTGGCGCTGGTTGCGCGGGCATCGAGTGCCGGTCAGTGGGCGGACGCGCCGAACGTGCATTTCATCGCCGCGCCCGACGATCCGCAGAGCTACGCACGCGAGCTGTACGGTCTGCTGCGCGCGCTCGATTGCGCTGATGTCGAGAGGATCTTGATCGAGACACTGCCGATATCGGCGGAATGGAGCGCGGTGAATGATCGGCTGGGACGTGCGGCGGCGGCGTTTGAAGAGCAGGAGTAGGCGGGCGCCGGCTAGGGCCGCGTCAGGCACGATCAGCTAAAAAGCCTTTCGAATCATAGGTTAAAGCAACCTAAATAGTTCAGATACATTTCTCGAAATGCAAAATGCCCGGTCGCAAGACCGGGCATTTTGGCTTCATCAGCTCATCATTCAGCCGAACTTATTTCCCCAGTCCGCTCGCAGCAATCTGCTGCTCCACGAACGTGGAGAACAGTGCGTGCAGATGCGTCGTCGGGTGCACCGTATCCGCGTACATGTACGTCTGGTCCGCGCCGGCTACGGTGTAGGTTTGCGGCGAGCAGAACAGCGACGTGGCGAATGCCGACGGGTTCGGCTCGCCCAGCTTGGTCGCGGCGGCGGTCATCGCGGCGAGATTACAGGCTGTACCCGTATTCGACACCGTGAAGCCGTTCGCCTGGAAGTTCGCCTGGATACCGTCGACCCAGGTGTAGGCATCGACGTAGATCACCTTCGACAACAAGCCGGACTGCTGCAGCGCGCCCTTCAGCGTGCCGTTGAACAACTGCGTCACTTGCGAGAGAGTCACGCCTTTATCGGCGCTGGCCAATCCTTGAGGCGCTCCGCCAATATCAGGAACCGTCGACACCACCACGTGCGTCGCACCTGCTTGCACCACCCGGCCAACCAGCGTCGCCAGGTCGATTGCCGCCTGGCTGATGGCGGTCGTCAGGGCGGTCTGCGCAGCAGCGCCCGCTGCCTGCGCCTGGGTCAGCGTGATAGCGCCCGCGGCGAGCTGGGCCTGGACGCCTGCGGATGTCGCTTGCGCCACGGCCAGGTTGTAGAAGATGTCGTTGGCGCCGCCGTTCACCAGCACGAGCTGGTTGGCGTTGAACGAGCCATGCGAGCCGATGTACTGCGTGACCTGGTCGTTGATCGGGATCGTCGTGGCCTGCGAGAAGTCGGCGTTCGCGGTGCCCGGCGTGGCGTGGCCAATTCCAGGCTGCAGCGTCACGCGTGAGCCGCCTTGCGCATAACCCAAACCACTGGCCGGCGAAAGCGGGATGCCGAAGCCGCCAGTGTTCGCCGCGGTCAGCGTGTCGCCGTAATACTGGGCTACGTTCTGAGTCCATATCTGGCCGGGATTCGTCGTGAAGCGCCCGCCGCCGAAGTTCGCCGCTGCGACCGGCGCATACGTGCCGACGTCCGAGAGACTGTCGCCAAACGACACCACTTGCAGTTTCAGACCGCCCGCGGGCGTGTTGTTATTGTTGTTGTCGCTGCCGCCGCCGCACGCGGTCAGCAGGGCAAACGCGGCGCACGCAGTGGCCGCCTGCACGGCGAGCAGCCAGCGCGTTTGACGCGCGGCGGGTTTGGTCAGGGCCGGTTTCATTGACTTCATCTCCTCGTTCCTCGTTTATCTGGTCATGTGGTCTGCACGCCGCGTCGAGGTTGCTTTCGGCTGGCTTTCCGCTTGGGCGCTGGCTTCGGACTTCAAACGACACGCACTGTGGACAATGCGTGCCGCCGGCCAATCGTGGCGATAGCTTACCGAATCTTTAAGAGGAATTGAGACTCTTTCCTACGAGGGTTTGCCTGTGCTTGCAGAGCGCGCGTCCTCGGGTTCTACGTCGGCCCGCAACGCCTTCACTCCATAGCTCCCGTACGACGCGCGCCTTCGTACACCCACTCGAGCAGCGCGTCATGCGCCGCTCGCGCCGCCTCCGCGCGCGGATCGTTGATAAAGCTGACCACGACGTAGCTTTCGCCGTTCTCTGCGCCCACGTAGCCGGCGATGGCCCGCACGTCGCGCAGCGTACCCGTCTTGATGTGGGCGTTGCCGCCCGCGCCCGCGTTCGTGAGCCGGTTGCGCATGGTGCCGTCCACGCCCGCAATGGGCAGCGACTCCACGAAGACCTGCGCCACCGGGCTCGAATT
>DASYLW010000060.1:0-5802 GCA_036009385.1 Caballeronia sp. | reverse complement strand
GCTCTTTTCGCTCGATGGCCCCACCGTCACGGGAAGACGCACAGCAGGTATTTCCGCGCTGGGTATCCGCTGCCTTGCCCGAAGCGCGAAATCGATCTTGCTGATCGGCACCGGCAAGCAAGCGAGCAATCATGCCGAGGCTTTCGCAGCGCTCTTCCCTGACGCGGTTCTTTATGTGAAAGGATCGTCGATGCAATCGGCCGCCCGGTTCGCGGCGGCGCATGCAGGACTGAGCTCACCGTTGATGCCGATCGAGGGGGACATGATCCCCGAAGATGTCGATGTCGTTGTCACGCTGACCACGAGCAAAACTCCGGTCTATCGCGATGCGGCGCGACCTGGGCGGCTGGTTGTGGGCGTTGGCGCGTTCACGCCGGATGCAGCCGAAATCGCCGCGTCGATCGTGCACCAAAGCGCGATTTTGGTGGACGACCCAGCGGGCGCGAGACACGAAGCCGGCGATCTCATTCAAGCGAACGTCGATTGGGATACGGTCGGCTCGTTGGCAGCTGTTATCGAAGGCTCGTGGGCCGGTTCGCCGGACCAACCCCTGCTGTTCAAAAGCGTTGGATGCGCTGCGTGGGATCTGGGTGCGGCGCGGTTGGCGCGATATCGTTTATCGGGCGCGTAGGTCGGTGCAGATCGGCCCGCTGGTTTGTTTGCGCGGGGCGGCGCGCACAAAGAAAAAGCCCTGACGAGTCAGGGCTTTTTCTTTGAATCTCTGGAGGCGCGAGCCGGAGTCGAACCGGCCTAAACGGCTTTGCAGGCCGCTGCATAACCGCTTTGCTATCGCGCCAGAAGCGGGGACTTACATAAAGCAATCCGTGTCTGGCAAAACCAAACCAACGTCATCACATTGACCTGGTCCACCAAACAAAAAGGGAAGCTTGGCTTCCCCTTTTTTGGAGCGGGAGACGAGGCTCGAACTCGCGACCTCAACCTTGGCAAGGTTGCGCTCTACCAACTGAGCTACTCCCGCATCTTGCTGACTTCTTCTGCCAATTTACGGCTTTTGACCTTCATCAGGCTTCGCGGTTTTTTGCGTTCACCCGACAGAAACGAGATTATGGAGAAGCCCAACTTTAGTGTCAAGCGCTTTGTATGTACCCCATCACTTTTAAACGCTCTCAAATCTGAATCACAGCATGCTGAATCACAACATGCCGCCGCGTTCTCGAATCTGCGGCCAGGCGAGCTTCATGTAATAGAGCATGGACCACACCGTGAGGAACGCAGCAACGTAGATCAGCCAGAGTCCCCACACACGGGTATCGATAACAAACGGTGTGCCGGCAATCCTCAGCGGACCATAGAACAGCAGCATGGGGATGGCGACCATCTGGCAGACCGTCTTGAATTTGCCGAGCGAATTCACCGCCACGCTCTTCGATGCCCCGATCTGCGCCATCCATTCCCGCAGCGCCGAAATCGTGATTTCACGTCCCACGATAACCAGCGCGATCACCGCGTTCAGCCGCATCAGTTGCACGAGCACAAGCAGCGCGGCGGTGACCATGAGCTTGTCTGCAACGGGATCGAGAAATGCGCCGAATGCCGACGTCTGATTGAGCTTGCGCGCGAGGTAGCCGTCGAACCAGTCGGTCAGCGCGGCCAGCACGAAGATGACCATTGCAAGCAGGTTGCGATGGTCCGGGCTCATCATCATGTCCGGCAAATAGAAGACGCCCACGACGAGCGGAATCAGCACAATTCGCAGCCACGTCAGGAAAATCGGAAAATTAAACGGCATGGGCGTGACTCTTATAGAGAGGTGCCATTGTGCCGCGTCGCCCTATATGTCACAAGGCGACGGGCCGGACGGCCGGACGTTGCACTCAATGCAACTGCCGGTAGATTTGCTCGGCGAGCGCCTGCGAAATGCCTTCGACGCTCGCCAGATCCTCCACGCTCGCCGCCTGTACGCCGCGCAAACCACCGAAACGCGACAGTAGCTTCTGACGCCGTTTCGCGCCGATACCCTCCAGTTCCTCAAGCCGTGATGTCTGCCGCGTCTTCGCCCGTTTCGCGCGCATGCCGGTGATCGCAAAGCGGTGCGCTTCGTCGCGAATCTGCGCGACAAGCATCAGCGCCGCGCTCTCCTTGCCGAGTTCGAGCGCTGCGCGGCCGTCGGCGAAAATCAGGGTCTCGAGACCGACCTTACGCCCTTCCCCCTTCGCCACACCCACCAGCATGCTGCGATCGAGGCCCAGTTCAGCGAACACTTGCCGCGCAATCTCGACCTGTCCTTTGCCACCGTCGATCAACACAATATTCGGCAAGCAGCCACCCGATGGCACAGGTTCAGCGACATCGGCTTCAGCGGGACTGGCCGGCTCCAGTGGCGCTTCGGCCTCCAATTCCGCCGCTTCCTGCTGCGGTTCATCATTAGCCTCGGAAGCGCGCGCCGCGGCCTGTGCCAGCATCTTCTCGTAGCGGCGCGTGAGGACCTGGCGCATGGCGGCGTAATCGTCACCCGGCGTGATGCCGGTGATGTTGTAGCGCCGATATTCGGCCGACTGCATCTTGTGATGGTGATACACCACGCACGATGCCTGAGTCGCCTCGCCCATCGTGTGGCTGATGTCGAAACATTCGATCCGCAACTGCGCGAGATCGTCCATTTCCAAGCTCAGCGTGTCCGCGAGAGAACGCGTGCGGGCCTGCTGCGAACCCTGTTCGGACAGCAAGCGCGCGAGCGCGAGCTTTGCATTCGACTCAGCCATCGACAGCCACGCGCGCTTTTGTCCCTGCGGCTGACGCAGCACCACGACCTTGTGCCCGGCCTGTTCGATCAAAAGATCGACGAGCTCGCGGTTCGTTGGCGCGTGGCTCACCACCAGTACCGGCGGCACGCGATTGCCGATGTAATGCTGGGCGATAAACGCCTCCAGCACTTCAGCTTCGAGCGCGCCCTGACGTTCCAATTCCGTCGCTTCATTCAACGGCGCCGCGCCTGTTTCGGCGATCTCGTCCTCCATTTCGCCGGTGGTAGCGTGGGCCTCGAAGTCCTGCTCGCGCGCCGCGAGGGTGCCGGCCGGCAGCGCGAGTTCATCGACAAGTGCATCGACGTCCGCATCGACTTGCTCAATGACGATATTCGTGACGATATTCGCCACGCCGTCCGCGAAGTCATCGCCGGCAAGCTCTTCCGGCATCGCGTCTTCTATGGCCAACGCCGCCTCTACGTGCGTCGGGAAATAGGCTTTATCGCCGAGATGCCGGCCACCGCGCACCATCGCGAGATTCACGCACACCTTGCCGCCCAGCGCGGCGACCGCGAGGATATCGACGTCGTTATCGCCGCCTACCTCGATAGCCTGCTGATGCAGCACCGTGGACAGGGAGCTCATCTGGTTACGGACGGCCGCGGCCTGTTCGAATTTGAGATCGGCGGCGAACGCGTGCATCTTCTGCTCGAGTTCCTTCATCACTTCGCCCTGGCGTCCGAGCAGGAACCGCGATGCGTTCGACACATCGCGCGCGTAATCCTCTTCGTTGATCAGCCCGACACATGGACCGGTACAGCGCCCGATCTGATGCAGCAGGCAAGGCCGCGTGCGATTGGTGAAGACGGAATCCTCGCAGGTGCGCAACTGGAAAACGCGCTGCAGAATCTGGATACTCTCGCGTACGGCCCACGCGCTTGGGAACGGGCCGAAGTATTGGTTCTTCTTGTCGACGCCGCCGCGGTAATACGCCATGCGCGGAAACTTGTGGCCGGTGAGCTTCAGATACGGATACGACTTGTCGTCGCGAAACAGGATGTTGTAGCGCGGCGCGAGCGCCTTGATCAGATTATTCTCGAGCAGCAACGCTTCGGCTTCGGACCGTGTGACCGTTGTTTCGATTTTGCGGATGCGCGTGACCATCATCGCGATGCGCGGAGACAGCAGTGTCTTCGTAAAATAGCTCGACACGCGTTTTCTCAGGTCGCGCGCCTTCCCGACGTACAGCACGTTGCCTTGCTCGTCGTAATAGCGGTACACGCCCGGCAAGTGCGGCAATTGAGCCAGGCTTTTTTTAGGGTCGAAAATGTCGGAATCTGTCATGCAGAGATGTGGGCGAGGAGCGCGCAGCTTGAGTTCAGCAAAATAATTTTATTGGTTTCGAGCGGAGCATGGATTGAGTATGGACTGAACATGGACGAAACACGGCGCACGCCCAGGCCAGCCCCTGACTCGACCGTAACGCAACCATAACGCAACCGTAACGCAGCGCGCCGCGCGAATCGTTATCCTTGAAAACGCCAGTTTAGTTCAAACCGCTGACCGCCATTCTTCACCCTTCACTAGCGGTTCATCGCCGCTCTATTGCCCATGCCGTCTTCATCGGAACAATTGCCGGCTGCTTCCGGCCACGCCAGCGTCGACACCGGCGCTCCAGCCACCAACATCGCGTGCGATATTTTCTGCGCGGTCATCGACAATTTCGGCGATATCGGCGTCTGCTGGCGGCTCGCGCGCCAACTGGCCAGCGAACACGACTGGCAGATGCGGCTCTTTGTCGATGATCTCAAGGCCTTTCATGCGCTCTGCCCCGCCGTTGATCCCGCGCTTGACCGCCAGAGCGCGGCGGGCGTGATGATCGAGCACTGGCATGCGCCGTCGCATGCCGGCGACACGCTGCAGATCGCCGATGTCGTGATCGAAGCGTTCGGCTGCGAATTGCCGGCGGTGTACGTGAGCGCGATGGCACGCCGCGAGAAACAGCCCGTGTGGGTGAATCTCGAATATCTGAGCGCGGAGGACTGGGTCGCGGATTTTCATCTGAGGCCGTCGCCGCATCCGCGCTACGCGCTCGACAAAACGTTCTTTTTTCCCGGCCTGGGTCCCGGCACCGGTGGTGTGCTGAAAGAGCGTTTGCTTGATGCCGAGCGTGACGCGTTTGATCGCGACGCCTGGTGGCACGCGCGTGTCGGCATCGCGCCGCCACCGTCCGGTACGACCGTCATTTCGATGTTCGCTTACGAGAATCCCGCCATCGATTCGCTGCTTGAACAATGGCGCGATTGCGCCACGCCCATAGCGTTGCTCGTGCCGGAAGGACGCATTTCCGGTGCGATTGCCCGGTTTTTCGACCTGCCGGACTTCCGGGCGGGGGCGAAGGCAAAAAGCGGATCGCTATCGGCCTACGCGCTGGGTTTTGTCGAACAGCCGCTTTTCGACGCCCTGCTCTGGGCCGCCGACCTGAATTTCGTGCGCGGCGAGGACTCGTTCGTGCGGGCGCAATGGGCGCAAAAGCCGTTCGTCTGGCATATCTACCCGCAAGGCGACGACGCCCATCTGCCGAAACTCGACGCGGCGCTCGCGCACTACGCGAACAGCTTGCCGGACGGGGCGCGAGCCTCGCTCGAACGCTTCTGGCACGCGTGGAACGGCGCGGGCATTCCGGACTGGGTCGATTTCTGGCAAAACCGCGCGCTGTTGGAACGGCGCGCCGCCGATTGGGCGACGGAACTGGCGCACGTTGGCGATCTGGCTGGAAATCTGGCGGAATTCGCGAAAACTCAGTTAAAATAAGCGGTTATCCAACGGCTTGCAGTTCGGAACTGCCATCAGTTCCGGACGAATTCCACAGTGGAATACACAGCGGAGCAAGCACGGTGGGAATAGTCAATCAATAGTCAGCGAGGCGGCTACAGCGCCCGGGTTTGCAATTTAATTTCGATTAAAGCAAGCAACCCTGCCACGAGCCGGCCGTCGACACTGCAGCGATCAGGCTCACATTTTCGTACAGGACAGTTTTTTAATATGAAGACCGCACAAGAACTCCGCGTCGGCAACGTCGTGATGATCGGCAGCG
>DASYLW010000059.1:0-9814 GCA_036009385.1 Caballeronia sp. | reverse complement strand
CCTTCGAGTTCGCGGAACAACTCGCGCTTGACCTCCAGCTTTTCCACGATTGCTTCGACCACCACATCGCAATCGGCCAGGTCGCCGATTGCACTAGCCGCATGAATGCGCGCCAGCGCCGCGTGGGCGTCGGCTTCGTTCAGCTTGCCTTTTGCTGCGAGTTTGTTCAGGGTATCGGCGAGATACTCGCGTGCAGCCGTGATGGCTTGCTGATTGGTGTCGTACAGACGCACGTTCAGGCCTCCCAGCGTCGCGATTTGCGCGATGCCGCGTCCCATCGCGCCACTGCCGACAATGCCAACGGTCCGAATCTCTGTGTCGCGAAAACTCATGGCGTGTCTCACTCCTTTTTTGCTAGATTAGCACGATCGTACTGTTTTTGACGTGGCCCCAAAGGCCTACGATTGCCTGCATTGCTTAATACCAAAGATGTCCAGGAGACTCAAAATGCTCAAGCTGTATGGTTTTCCGCTGTCCAACTACGTGAACAAGGTGAAGTTCGTGCTGCTCGAACACGGCATTCCGTTCGAGGAGGTGCGCGCGAATTTCGGCCAGGACGAAGCAACCCTCGCGCGCTCGCCGCTCGGAAAGGTTCCGTATGTGGAGACCGAGGCTGGGGCGCTCTGCGAGTCGCAGGTGATCGTCGAATATCTGGCGAGCGCTTATCCGGAAAAACCCATTTTTTCCGCCGATCCGTTCACGGCCGCCAAGGAGCGCGAGATGGTCGTGTTTATCGAGACGCACCTCGAACTGGTTGCCCGCGAGCTTTACAAACAGGCGTTTTTCGGTGGCACCGTGACTGATTACACCAAGGTGCGCGCGGAAAAACGGCTCAGGCATGGCATCGCGGGATTCAAGCGGATTGCGAGGTTCGAACCGTACGCGCTCGGCACGACCTTCAGTATCGCCGATGTGAGTGCGTTCGTGAATTTGCCGCTGATCGGGCTGACCACGAAAGCAATCTATGGAGGGGATTTCCTGCTGGAGGCGGGGATCGACTGGAAGGCGCACAACAAGCTGGTGGGGGAGCGGCCGGCCGCACAAAAAGTCACGGCCGACCGGCTCGCCTTCATGGACGCGCAGAAAAAAGCGCTGCCGAAGATCTAGTCCTTAAAGACTGGCGAGACGTTCCAGCGCGTTGCGCAACGTCTCTTCCTTTTTCGCGAAGCAAAAGCGCACGACGCCCGATTCGTGGCTCTCGTGATAAAACGCCGAGACCGGAATGGCTGCGACACCCATTTCGCTCGTGAGCCATTGCGAGAATTCGGCCTCAGGCAGGTCGCTGATGGCCGAATAGTCGACGCACTGGAAATACGTGCCGTCGCAAGGCAGCAGCTTGAAGCGCGAGTTGGCCAGCCCTTCGCGGAAAAAATCGCGCTTTTGCTGATAAAACGCGGGCAATTCCAGATACGGCGCGGGATCTTTCAGATATTCCGCAATGCCGACCTGCATCGGCGTGTTCACGGTAAAGACGTTGAACTGGTGAACCTTGCGGAATTCCGCCGTGAGCGCGGCGGGCGCGGCCACATAGCCGATCTTCCAGCCCGTCACGTGGAAGGTCTTGCCGAAACTCGATACCACGAAACTGCGCGCGGCCAGGTCCGGATATCGGCACACGCTTTCGTGCGGAGCGCCGTCGAAGACCATGTGTTCGTAGACTTCGTCGGAGAGGACCAGCAGGTCCGTGCCGCGCAGGATCTCGTCGAGTTTCTGCATGTCGGCGGCGCGCCAGACGCGGCCCGTCGGATTGTGCGGCGAGTTAATGATCAGCAGGCGCGTTTTCGGCGTGATTGCAGCCGCGATCTTGTCGAAAGGCAGCGCATAGTCGGGTGCTTCCAGCGATACAAACACCGGTTTGCCACCCGCGAGCTCGATGGCGGGCACGTAGCAGTCGTACATCGGCTCGATCACGATGATTTCGTCGCCCGGATGCACGCAGCACAAGATGGCGGTAAGAATAGCCTGCGTCGCGCCCGCTGTGACGGTGATTTCGCGCTCGGCGTCGTATTGGCGGCCATATAGCCGTTCGATCTTCTCGCTGATCGCGTGGCGCAACGGCGCCGCGCCGGCCATCGGCGGATATTGGTTATGGCCGTCGCGCATGGCGGTCGATACGGCGTCCACAATGCGCGGGTCGCACGCGAAATCCGGAAAGCCCTGGCCTAGATTGACCGCGCCTTTCTGTGTCGCGAGCGCGCTCATGACCGTGAAGATGGTCGTGCCGACGTTCGGCAGGCGCGAGGCGATGGCGGGAACAGCGGGCGAGGTCGGAAGGTCGTGCGAGGCGTTCATGGCGTGGGCGATCGGCTGCGCTAAAAGGAAATGTGTCCCATTTTAAACGTCGATGGCGTTTGTTACTTTGTTCGTTTCTTCATAAGCTTCAATGTGCGCTTCGAAGCTGGCTACGAACGGCGCCGGCTGGGCGATTCGAAACCCGAAGTCGCGTGCCGTGCGTTTCGCGAGTTTAAGCACCGCGCGATCCTTTGAAACCAGCCAGTCCGCCTGGCTCGCGCGCGCCAGCTCAAGAAACTTCTGGTCGTCGCGATCGCGGCATTTCGGCAGCGGCGGCGAGTCTGCGGGCGGCGGTTCGGGCGCAACAATTTGCGAGAGCCGCGCGAGCGTTTCGAGCGCTTCGGACTTGTTCACGGCGAAGCGCACGAATTGCGGATAATCCAGCACATAGGTCAGTTCCTTGAGGCAGCGCGCATCGATCGGCGCTTGCAGCGTGCCGGCTTCAAGCGCGGCGCGGATTGGACGCGTGACAGGGTCATCGAATACCAGGATGTCGATCCAGACATTCGAATCCAGTACGGCGCGCAGCACGGGGGATTTTTTCATTCGATACAATCGAGGGTTTCCGTCTTCATCGTTGGCAGCATGCCGGCGAGCCCCTATGATAATCGTTCTATCGCCGGCCAAATCGCTCGACTACGAGACCTCGCCTCACGTTACCAAGCACACGTTGCCTGAATTCGCCGCCGATTCCGCTGAACTGATCGACGCCTTGCGCAAGCTCTCGCCACAGGAAATCGGCAGCCTCATGCATATCTCCGATCCGCTCGCGCGACTCAATTTCCAGCGCTACGCGGACTGGTCGCCGAGCTTTGACGCGCATAATTCCAAGCAGGCCATGCTGGCGTTCAACGGCGATGTCTACGAGGGTTTTGATGCAAAGTCGCTGCACGCAGCGGACCTCGACTACGCGCAAACTCATGTGCGTGTGCTGTCCGGCTTGTACGGACTGCTGCGTCCGCTGGATCTGTTGCAACCGTATCGGCTGGAAATGGGTACGAAGTTCGCCAACACGCGCGGCAAGGATTTGTATGCGTTTTGGGGTGACCGCATCACGGCAGCCCTGAACGCGCAGATGAAAAAACAGAAGGGTGCGCGCGTACTGGTGAACTGCGCGTCCAACGAGTATTTCAGGTCGGTGCAGCCGAAGCGCCTGGACGCGCCGGTGATATCGCCGGTCTTCCAGGACTGGAAAAATGGCCAGTACAAGATCATCAGTTTTCACGCGAAACGCGCGCGCGGCATGATGGCGCGATTTGCCGTGCAGCATCGGATTGACGATCCGGAAGGCCTGAAGGCTTTCGCGAGCGATGGTTATGCCTTCGACAAAAAGGCATCGACTGAAACGAGTTATGTGTATCGCCGGCGGCTGGGTCTTTGAGCGCCACGAGCACGCACTGCTAAGGAAGCGTCATGAGCATTTCAATCACGAGTCAATTCGATGCAGGCGCGATCGACGTTGTGTCTGCCGAGGACCCCGCGGCTATTCGCCTGCGTGTGCGTCCGGACAGCCACGCTGACTTCGCACAGTGGTTCTACTTCCGCGTCTCTGGCGTGCGCGACGAGCCGCTCACGATGAGCTTCGAGAACGCCGCTGACTGCGCGTTCGCCGATGGCTGGCGCGAGTATCGGGCGGTGGCGAGCTACGACCGGATCAACTGGTTTCGCGTCCCCACACGTTACGACGGCCGGGTACTGACCATCGAGCACACGCCCGATTTCGACGCCGTGTATTACGCCTATTTCGAGCCGTATAGCGAAGAGCGCCATGCGGGATTCCTCGGTGCCGTTCAGCAGATGCCGCACGCGACGCTGACAGAAATAGGCCGAACGGTGCAAGGTCGGCCCATGTCGCTCGTGTCGCTTGGGTTGACCGAAGAGACCGGGCGCCCGGTGAAGCCGAAGAAGAACGTGTGGATCATCGCGCGCCAGCATCCCGGCGAGACCATGGCCGAGTGGTTCGTGGAAGGGCTGATCAAACGGCTGGCGGGCTGGGGCGACTGGGCGGGCGACCCGGTCGCGCGATTGATCTTTGATCACGCCGTTTTCCATATCGTGCCGAACATGAATCCCGACGGCAGTGCGCTCGGCAATCTGCGCACCAACGCCGCGGGCGCCAACCTGAATCGCGAATGGATGGAACCCGATCCTGCCCGCAGTCCTGAAGTGCTGGCCGTTCGTAACGCCATTCACGCGCTGGGCTGTGACCTTTTCTTCGATATCCACGGCGACGAAGCGTTGCCTTACGTGTTCGTGGCCGGGTCGGAGATGCTGCCTGGCTTTACTGAAAAGCAAGCGCAGGAACAGAAGGCGTTCATTGAATGCTTCAAGCAGGCGAGTCCCGATTTTCAGGACGTGTACGGCTATGAAGCGAGCAAGTACCAGACCGACGCGTTGAAGCTGGCGTCCAAATATGTGGGCAATGAGTTCGGATGTTTGTCGTTGACGCTTGAGATGCCGTTCAAGGACAACGCGAATTTGCCGGACGAGCGGGTTGGATGGAACGGCGAGCGCAGCGCTGCGTTGGGGGCGTCAATGCTTCAGGCTATCCTGCGGCATCTGCAGGTGTTCTGAGGTCGGCGGGCGGGGTGAGTGAGGGCTATGGAACGCAACTGAACGCATGCGATGCGCGCTCATTCCGAAGGACTTGTTTCAAAAGGGTGTGATCGCTTGACGGCGCTCACACCCTTTTGCATTGGTGTTGGAGCTTGAGACGAGGCTCAGAGAACGAGGCAGCGATTCACTGCTTCTTTTTGCTCGCCGATTTTTTCGTCGTCTTGCTGCCTGCCGATTTCGAGCTCGTCTTTCCTTTGCCCTTGACCGCACCATGCCGGCCTCTTGCACCGTGGCTCGAACTGGGTTCGGCACGCGGTTTGGCCGACGGCACCGGGTCATTCCAGCCGAAAGCCAGCATCTGACTGCCTACATAACCGCAACGGAACTTCAGAGTGGAAGGGGTGGAATCTCCGTCCTTGGTGACCCCGAGGCCCTCGACCGTCACGACGTTGTCCACCTTGATGCGTTGCTTGTGGTCGTCGAATGCGTCGTTCCAGGGGACGATGCTGCCATGAGCGGAATCGAAGGAACTGGCGGGAAACTCCACGTGATCGAACGCCGTCGACGTGCTCGCCACGAAACTTCCGTGTGCGGCGCAGTCGGCCACCAGGGGATTGGCGTTGAAGTCGGTGACGAAGTGATTGACGAGCTCGTTGCGTTCGTCCAGCGTATCAGCGAACGCAGTGGCGCTGCATGCGGCCGACGCCAAGGCCGCCATTGATGCAATTGCCACTAGCCGGCCGACCAGCCGGAGCAGTCGACGCGGTACTTGAATACTATCCATCAGGTTATGCACTAAAGAGACAACAGGCACGTAAGATGCTCGACAGTGAGCTGGAGTTCCATCTTATATTAAATTCTTTCACGAACCGCCAACGATCTCTGCCCTCGACACATCTTCTGCCGAGGATTTTGATGCGGGACAAGGTTTGGAATCGATACAGCGTTCAGACTCGCGGCCCACGATCCAGCCGATAACGCCGGACGTCGAACGTAGTGATCCAGGCAGGTCGGTAGACCGTGATCAAGATGGTGAATACGCCGGAGAACAAGGCCTCGCCGGCTACGAGCAGGGAGGCAGCGAGCGTAAATCCAGCCGGGATAATCAGCGCGCCATCAGCAAGCACGATTTCGAGGAGCAGTCCCGCAGAACACGCTACTGCGACGGCACAAGCTGATGTCAGGAAACCGTGGCCGACAATGAAGACGAACAGACTGCGTGGAATCCATGCCTGGATAGCTTTCTGTAGCAACGACGATACCGCGACGGGCAATGCGCCGAACAGTAAGAAGGTCACGGGAACGCCGGGCCATGAGGCATCCAGCACGACCGCCGCCAAACCGGTTGTCACAGCCATGCCGACCATTGCGAGTTGCCAGTCGAACAGCGTGACCATGAGTGTTGCGCCTAGCAGATGAATGGCGGGGCCATCTTCGAACCAAGTATTACACGCCCACAGTACCGTCACCGCGACGACAATGCCGAACCAGACGTGTTGAAGGGTTCCGTCTTGCAACCGTCGGAACGGGTTCTTCCAGATTGCAAGCGCGAGCACACCCGCAGTGACAATCCAGCCACCTATTGCGAGCCAAAGCGGAAGAGGTGTGTAGAAGAAACCCATAAATCTTATATTACTCGTTTGCGCCCGAAAACGTGTGCATTGACTGTGCCAGCGGGGATTTTCCAACACGCAACGCGTCAATTTATGCGTTGCGTGCCGGCTGTGAATAACCGTGTTCAGTCGCCGAAACGGGGTTGAGGTTCGGCTGCCATTGGCAGCAAGTGTTCGTCAATTTCGGGACGCGGCGCGTACGTCAGCAAAGCGTTCGCGCGCAGCGGCACCGGACCGGCATCGCCGAGCGCGGGCCGTGGGGACGCGTCAGCCTCGCGCTTCAAGACTTCAAGATAGCCGTTCTGCCAGCCGTTATAAATAGCAACGGCCGCAGCGCGATTCGGTGCACCGAGTTGCTGGAAAATGCTGCCCAAGTGGATTTTTACCGTGCCCTCGCTGATTCCAAGCGTTTTCGCAATGATCTTGTTAGTGCTGCCCATGTGCACGCACCGCATGATTTGTTGCTGGCGCAGTGACAACGTGTTGAAGCGCTTTGAGCCCTTTCGGAATTCTTTCGGCTCGGCGTCGCGACGCGGTAAGAAAACGGGCTCAAGAGCGGGGTCAAGCGCGCACGCGGGGACGTAGTGTCCGCCCAGCAGAACCATTTCGAGCGCCCGAACAATCAGTGTAGGGTCGAGATCACGTGGCACCACGCCAAGTACACCGGCGCTCAGAAGCAGTCGGACCTGCGCGGTTGACGCTTCGTCCACGATGATTGCCGCAGGAATCTTGGGAAAGGCGTTCAGCAGCGTTCGCAGGTCTGCCATGCGCATGGCGTCGTGCCAGTCGATCACGATCATGTCCGGTTCGAGCCGCAGGATCGCGCTTGCCGCTTGCCTCCAGTCCTTCGCTTCATTGAAACGCGCGCGCCGGTCGATATGCCTTAAAAGCGCCTTCAAACCTTCGCGACGCTCGGCTTCGGAGTTGACTATGGTGAATTTCATGCGTGCCTCATTGATATATGGGTCGGCGCGATGCCCGCTTCCGGGCGGACGATATACGGCTAACCAATAATGACCAATCGCTGCCGAAATTGCGCCCTGACCGAATGGCATAGGCATTACGCACAAAATCCCCGACTGTGTTTCGCCTGGCGGTTGATTTAGTGAATTAATTTCCGGTCAGGGAGGCTTTTCTAGGAGGAGTCTAAAAAATCTGCGGTCGAAACTGGGATATTTCTCAAACTAAAGTGTAAATACGAGACAAAACGAGACGTATCTGAATTACGCATCCGCGCTGTGACATCGCACTGCATGCGGATAATTTGGATTGCTCATGCTTGAATCCGCCAGCGGCGTTGTTTTGATCTAACAACCCGGCAGGTGGCTTGGAGTTTTCGCTGACTTCGCGCACGATTTTTCCGCCCGGCGGGGGCGACGGGGCGATAGATAAGGGCTCAGGGAATGAAAATACGAGAAGTCGCTGCTGCCGGGATTGCATCGCATAGACGAGAGGGTGGATCGCCGGTCCAAGCCGTTGTCTGCGGTAGCGGACTCGGTAGTTGGCACCGCTTCGTGAAGTGGCGTTTGTTTCCGAAGGATCCAGGTCGCGCCGGTTTGTTCGTGCGACGCGGATTTTGGAGACGTCCTACGCGATCGGTAGGCGGGCGTCGCGAGTGCTGCGTGAAAAAAGCCGTTTTAATTGGCGTTGGAACGGCTTTTGTATCGGATCAGGAAGTTGAGGGTGGACCCGTCAAGATGTGCGTTGCGTCCTTGCGTTGCGTCTTCCTCGCGAGTTCTGATCCGCTTAACCTCTGTCGCCTATGGCGACGCGAACCAAGGAGGATGGCGACATACGGCACACGAGCCGCAAACGCCTCACCCCCCGCTTCAAACCGCTTAACTCAGTGGAAGTGCGGCTGAGCTGGCTCTGCGTCTTCCGGCATTTCCGCATGGACGATTTCCCCGAGAGGATCCGCGTACAGTGGCACGCCGCAATCGTCGCAATATTCGGGCTCGAAACGGCCGGTGTGCCGGCGCACGTCGGTCACGCCCGAGCGCTTCAACAACGCGACGATTTCTTCTACCGGACCATCCGCGCCTTCCAGTTCGGCCGCTTCTTCCGCCGCGCTGATTCCGCCGTTTTCCCGTCCGTAAAGTGGCCAGACGACGCCATAGATCACTTCGTTGCTACCACGGCGGGTAAAGCCGATCCGATATTCGTCGACGCGTTGCTCGCCAAATCCTGCAATCACGGCGCGCAACTCATCAGGCGCCGTTCCGAGCGTGTCGAACAGGTAGCGAACTGCGGTGCGGACCGAGTGCGGCCGAACCTGTTCGTCGGCGTCCCGACATGCCGAATAGTAGGCGTCGGGCAACAGGCATTCGAATTCGCAGCCGGGCAGGATGGCCGCAAAACTGGCGCCCCCTTGGGTCGCCCAGTGTTCAAGACACTGGCCGCGTTCAATCCGGGTGCCGGCCGTTTCCTCTTGCCATCGAAACAGCGCAGCGCCCGCGGGCACGATGGCCATTGCAAGCAGAAAGCGTGGGTCGGCGAGGATGGGCGATGTTTCGGGCAGGTCACCGAGGTTGAGGCGTGCAGGGGTGTGGCCGAGCACGGTCTGTATGAGTTGCTGTGCGACACGTGCTGTTTCCACATGGTGCCGCGGTAACTGGTCGATGCTATAGAGGTACGGCGCAAGCGCCACTTTGGCGCCTTCCGCGAGCACGTGCGCTTGCAGTTGAATACGCAACGCGTCGATCACTTCAGCTTTGAGCGGCCCGGAAGGGATCGAATAACGCGTCCAGGCCAGCACGGGCGCCGCGATCAGCAGCGCTTCGTGCGGCACACCGTCGATCTCGATCGCGAACGACTCGCTTTGTGTTTCCGCCATATCGGCGAGCGCGCCGTAAGCGTCGGGGAATTTGAGTTGAAGGTGATCGAGCGCGGCATCGAGCGCGGTCTGATTGCCGTTGCGAACAATTTTCCCGAGAAGCGTGTCGAGGCGCGCTTCCCAGAAGCGGTCTTCTATGCGGCTGCCCGATGCGAACAGCGAGAGCGAAAGACCGACGAGCTTGTCGGCATCCGGGGGAAGTCGTTTGGCGATTTGCGAGCGCATAGGAGGCAGTTATCAGGTGCAGAGAACCTTAGATTGTAGTCGCTATGAGTCCGGTTGGACCATTAGTACGCGGCCTCCCTGCGATGCTGGTTTTGCGGCTTCCCTGTACCTTCTCTGCGCCTTCCTCTTGCGCTCTTTGTTAGTGCGGAAAAATGCATCGTTGAAATTCTTTTCGCGAACCCCTTGCGCGAGTGAGAAACGGGCACTAGAATTCCGTTCCTTCGCTTCACGAAGAGGCGAAGGGAGATGAGAAAGTGCAGGACGCGTGTTGCTTAGGAGGATGCCGCAGAGCCAA
>DASYLW010000058.1:0-23167 GCA_036009385.1 Caballeronia sp. | reverse complement strand
AGTGGCGAGTGTGAACGCGGTGCCGAATGCGCCCATCGCGGTAGCGAAACACACCGCCCCCGCCGCGATCAAGGCAGGCATCAGCGCAGGCATGACCACATCCACGAAGATCCGCCACGGCGATGCCCCCAGCGAACGCGCCGCTTCTTCAAGCGATGCGTCCAGCTTCGTTGCAGCCGCCATGACGGTAACGATCACGCGTGGAATCGAAAAATACAGGTAGCCCAGGAACAAGCCGCTGAGTGAATAAGCAAACACCCAGCGGTCTCCTGTCATCCGTGTTGAAATGGCGCCGATCAACCCCTGGCGCCCGGCCAGCATGATCACCATGAACCCCACCACCACGCCGGGAAAAGCGAGCGGAAACGTCAGCAGTGCGACCAGCAAGCGCTTGGCCGGCAGCTCGCGGCGCGCCAGAAATAACCCCGCGATGGTCGATAACACCAGCGTCGCCGCCGTCACCGCCAGCGACAACGCAACGGTCGCGAGCAAGCTATGCAGATAACGCGCGTTGGTCAGGACTTCGCGATACGCGGTGAACGCGTCAGGCACCGCGCTGGCCTGCAGCAATGCGACCAGCGGCAGCAGCCAGAAAGCGCAGAACACGGCAAGCGCGGGTGCCAGCAAAAAGACCCGTGCGCGGGTGGAGAAGGTGGAATCTTGCATCGATGAAAGATCAGTGCATGACGCGCAAATACTCTTCACCAAAGGCGCTTTGCTTGGCAGCCATCTTCGCGAAGTCGACGTCCCTGGCGCGCGCATACTCCGACGCCGGCAGGAACTTCGCAGCAACGTCAGGCGGCAACGCTGCGCCGCGCACCGGTCGCAAATACGCGTTCGCCCACAGGCGCTGGCCTTCATCCGACAGCACGAAATCCAGCACCTTCTCGCCGTTCGCCTGATGCGGCGCGCCCTTCACTAGACTCATCACATAGGGCACCACGATCGTGCCTTCCTTCGGAATCACGAACTCGACGTTCGCGTGATCCTTGTATTTCGCACGATACGCATCGAAGTCATAGTCGAGCAGGATTGGAATCTCGCCCGACATCACGCGTGCATACGCGGTCTGCTTCGGCACGATGGGCGCATTGGCCTTCATCTTCTCGAACCAGTCGAGACCGGGCTTGAAGTTATCGAGCGTGCCGCCCAGCGCCTGGTTCACGGCCACCGCGCCCGCGTATCCCACGAACGCCGACGACGGATCAAGATAGCCAACCATGCCCTTGTATTCCGGCTTCAGCAAGTCCGCCCACGAGCGCGGTACCGGCTTGCCATCGAGTGCGTCCTTGTTCACGAAAAAACCCAGCGTGCCGGAGTGAATCGCGAACCAGGAGCCATCAGGATCCTTCATGCCGGCAGGGATATCGTTCCAGTGCGCCGGTTTGTACGGCTGCACGAGACCCTTGTCTTTCGCCTGGAACGCCGACGAAACGCCGAGATACACCACGTCGGCAATCGGGCTCTTTTGCTCAGCCATCATCTGCGCGATTGCCTGGCCGGAATTCTTGTTATCGAACGGCACGCGAATGCCGGTCTGCTTCTGGATAGCCGCAATCTGGCTCGCCCAGTCCGCCCATTCAGGCGGACAGTTGTAGCAGATCGCGGTGCTGTCGGCCGTGTTGTCAGCATAAGCCG
Source organism: Caballeronia sp. (assembly GCA_036009385.1). GTDB lineage: Bacteria > Pseudomonadota > Gammaproteobacteria > Burkholderiales > Burkholderiaceae > Caballeronia. Next base: position 21,529 of record DASYLW010000058.1, on the reverse strand, counting down.
CGCCGGCCGCGCAGAAGGTAGCCGTTGCTGCAAGCAGCGTAGCCAGGACATGACGGATTTTCATGCAGGTTTCTCCGATACGAGGGAGGCCGTTGTGGCCGCGGGATCGATCAATGGCGCGATGGTCGCGCCGGTTCTTACGCTATGAGGCAACTTGAACGGAATGGGGCCACTGGTTGTATCGCCGGTCAGGCCAAGCTGTGTTGCGAGATGAAGCCATGCGAACCGGCCAATCTCGCGGTTCGGCGTGGCGACGCTGGACAGCGCTGTCGACAACCATTCGCCAAGCGGAATGCCATCGAAACCGAGCACTGAAATATCGTGCGGCACGGACAGGCCCGCATGCCGCAAACCACGCATCAAGATGATCGCCAGGCGGTCATTGCTGCAGAAGAGCGCAGTCGGCCGGCGAGCCGGATCGGCGAGATGGGCGAGCAGCGAAGGCGGTAAATCGTCCGCATTGAAATCAAGTTCAAGCGGCGGATGAGGTGCGAGGCCGGCATCGAGCATCGCGTCTTCGTAACCGCGATACCGCAAGCGCGCGCGGTCCGATTCCGCGAACGAACCCGCGAGCATCAAGATTCGCCGATGCCCACGCTGCAACAAAGCACACACGCCATCACGCGCCGCCCGCCGGTTATCGACGGACACCGCCGCGCGATACGCCGTGTCGTTATGCGCCAGCACATAAGGCAAGCCGATGCGATCGAGTTCGTCCAGCAAGGGATTGGATTCGGCGTCGGCCACAGTCGCGATCAGGCCATCCACCCGTTGCTCGCGCAGGGTCTCGATCGCGCGACGCTCACGCGCGCTGTCATACGCGGTGGTCATCAGCATCAGGCGATAGTCACTGGCAGATGCCGCTTCATCGATGCCTTGCAACGAATCTGCGAAGACAGGATTGACCAGTGTCGGCACAACCACGCCGACCAGCCGCGTGCGTACGCCGCGAAGCTGGCGGCCCCGTGCACTGGGCATGAAATCGAGCGCTTCGATCGATTCGCGCACCTTGGCGAGCGTCTCCGCATTCAGCAATTGCGGTGCGTTGAGCGCACGCGAGACGGTGGCGATAGAAACGCCTGAATGCGCGGCAACGTCCTTGATAGTGGGGTGCATGAGCTGTGGCAAGAATGAACTGAAAACGTTTACAGCAGCGATTATCGAAGCGCTCTGTGACGTCCGCGTGAAAGCGCGCGACTCATTGCCATGCGATCCACGTGAGCTTTTTCATGCGATCAAAAAATCTCGCCGCCAAACCGTGGGCTCAGCATTGAAGGGCTGATTCCATCGTAATTCGATGTCCGCCCTTACCGACTATTTCTGCTTGTTATTTGCACGTAACCCCAGCGAAAGCAGGCCGTCTTTTAGCGTTCATACGTAAATGTTCCAATGCGCTCGGATCGAAAGAAAGGTCTTTGAACAGTCCGCATCCTGGTCCGCGCCCGTCCCCAACGGCCACGCGGCCACAACAAGCACTGAAACAACGACATTGGAGCTTCACACATGTTTCGTCGAGCCTTAATGGTTGGCGTACCCACCGCAGCAATGGCTATCGGCCTGTATGCCTGCGGCAGCGACAACAACACCACCGGGTCCATCCAGGACCGGATCGTGACTGCTACCCCCATCAAGCACGTCGTCGTGATCTATAACGAGAACGTCTCGTTCGATCACTACTTCGCTACTTACCCGAACGCAACGAACCCGGCAGGCGAACCGGCATTCACGCCGGCTGCGGGTACGCCGGCGATCAATGGTCTTAGCGGCACGCTGCTGACGGCCAACCCCAACTTCACGAACCAGGCCAACGGCGCGGGCGCAGCCAATCCGTTCCGCCTGGACCGGACGCAAGCCGCGACCGCCGACCAGAACCACGCGTACACGCCTGAACAACAGGCCTACAACAATGGCGCAGCCGACCTGTTCCCGAAGTTCACGGGTAAGGGCACGGCAGGCGGCGCAGGCGCATTCGGTACCGCTGGCCAGGTCATGGGCTACTACGACGGCAACACGGTCGGCGCGCTCTGGAACTACGCGCAGCACTTCGCAATGAGCGACAACGCTTACACGGACACTTATGGTCCGTCGACGCCGGGCGCACTCGAAGTCGTGTCAGGCCAGACCAACGGCCTGCAGCCGGTCAAGTTCAGCACGGCCGCCGTCAGCGCAACGAACACGGGCTCGTACTACGTGAACGACAGCCAGGGCGGCTTCACGCTGATCAACGACGTTGATCCGGCCAACGATATCTGCTCGAGCACGACCGACACCGCATTGCTGGCCGCCAAGAACATCGGCGACTTGCTGAACGCGCAAAACATCTCGTGGGGCGGCTTCATGGGCGGCTTCAACCTGGCGACCGTGAACAGCAACGGCACGACGGGTTGCAAGCGCAGCACGTTGTCGCCGGTGGTGGGTCAGGCTACCGCCGACTATGTCCCGCACCACAACTGGTTCCAGTACTTCGCATCGACGGCTAATCCGACGCACGCACGTCCGAGCTCGACGGCAGTGATCGGCTTGTCGCTTGAAGCGGATGGCAAGACGCCGGAACCGGCGAACCACCAGTACGACACGGATGACTTCATTGCAGCGGTCAAGGCGGGCAACTATCCGTCCGTCAGCTTCATCAAGGCGCCGGCGTTCCAGGATGGCCACGCAGGTTATTCGGATCCGCTCGATGAGCAGGCTTTCACCGCGAAGATGGTCAACTTCCTGCAGCAGCAGCCGGACTGGGCGAGCACCGCTGTGATCGTGGCGTGGGATGACTCGGACGGCTGGTACGACCATGCTTACGCAGTCCCGACCTCGGCGTCGTTCGACGCGATTGCCGATCAGGTGAATGGCGCCGGCAAGTGCGGTACGGCTACGGCTCCGCTGGGTGTGAAGGGGGCGCCGGTGAATGGCCGCTGCGGACCAGGCACGCGTATTCCGTTCGTCGTGATCTCGCCGTGGGCGAAGGTGAACTACGTGGATCACACGCAGATCACCCAGGCTTCGGTGGTTCGTTTCATTGAAGACAACTGGCTCAACGGTGCGCGTCTCGGCGGCGGTTCGTTTGACGCGACTGCCGGCAGCATCAACGGCATGTTCAACTTCAGCGGTGCGGGTAACAATCCGACGCTGTTCGTCGATCCGAACCTGGGTACGCCGGTCGCATCGGTTCCCACCATCTGATTGTTGCCTGAACGCCCGCGTCGGGTCACCGACGCGGGCGAGTGTGTTTGTGCCGCGTCGCCGCCGAGCAATTGGCCGGCGACGTTTTTTCAATGCTGCTTTTGCTTCCCGGCTCACATGTCGCACACCGTCATACCTCCGGTTACGCCCGCCACTGGCGAGAAGCCACGCCTCCCCCGCTCGAAACACGTCTTGCCCGGATGCATCGCCGCCGTGGTTCTCGGCGCCGTCGGATTCAGCGCTTGGGCCGTCGCGTTCCCCTCGCAAGTACCGGCCCGCGTGGGCGCTATCGTGGAAGACCTGACGGGTGCCAATCCGGATCCTGTCGTACTCTCCCGTCCGCCAGTCGCGCCGCTTAGCGCGGTCGCGCAACTCGGCCAGAAGATCTTCTTCGACGAGTCGCTGTCCGCCTCCGGGAAACAATCGTGCGCGTCCTGCCACAGCCCGGACCATGCGTACGGGCCGCCGAACAAACTCTCCGTGCAGTTGGGCGGACCGCACATGACGCTGGAAGGCTACCGTCCGCCGCCTTCGCTGATGTACCTGTACCTGCAGCCAAACTTCAGCATTGGCCCCGATGCCGGCGAAGCCGAAGCGCCGCCCGATTTCGCCGCCCTCGCCTCGCAAGCCGCAGGCACAGCCAAGGCGCAAAAGAATGCGGGCGTCGCGCCCGCTGCGCCAGCCATGGTGCCGCAAGGCGGTTTCTTCTGGGACGGCCGCGCCGATACGCTGCAGGCACAAGCGTCCGGCCCGATGCTCGACCCCGTGGAAATGGCCAACACCAGCGAAGCCGATGTCTCCGCAAAATTGCAGCGCACGGCCTACAGGGACGACTTCACCAAGCTGTTCGGCGCAAATATTTTCCAGAGCACGCAGCTCACCGTCTCCGAGGCCATGTTCGCGATTGCGCGCTACCAGGTCGAAGAGCAGTCGTTTCACCCATACTCAAGCAAGTACGATTACTGGCTCGAAGGCAAGGCACGGCTCTCGCAAGCGGAGTTGCACGGCTTGCGCCTCTTCAACGATCCCGACAAGGCCAACTGTGCGGGTTGCCATTTGTCCAAGCCCGGTTCGGACGGCATCCCGCCGATGTTCACCGACTACCAGTACGAAGCGCTCGGCGTACCGCGTAACACCACGCTTGCTGTCAACCACGATCCGAAGTTCTACGACATGGGCGTGTGCGGCCCGTTCCGTGACGACATAAAGGGCCAGACGCAGTATTGCGGCATGTTCCTCACACCCACGCTCCGGAACGCCGCTACGCGGCAAGTGTTCTTCCATAACGGCGTCTATCATTCGCTCGACGACGTCATGTCGTTCTACAACGACCGCAATACCGCACCGCAGAAGTTCTATCCGAAGGGCGCCGACGGCAAGGTCAACAAGTACGACGACCTGCCCGCGAAGTTTCACGCGAACGTCGACGTGACCGACGCACCGTTCGATCGCAAGTTCGGCGACAAGCCCGCGATGACGGATCAGGAGATGAAGGACATCATCGCGTTCCTGCATACCCTGACCGACGGTTATCAAAAAGGCAGCTGACCGGCTCGATCAGCCTTATCAGCCCTTCGCGAGCTTGATGCTGGAGGCGTCCGCGGTCAGGTAACCGACCGTGGCGCCGAAGCGGTCCTTGTAGTTGGCCCGCACGAGCGGGTCGAGCGCGGCCTTCACCTTGTCGTGAACGGGGCTTTCCCAGTCGCCCGCGTGCTGGAAATTGCTCATGATGTAAGTCCAGCCGTTGATCTCGTCAACCGCATGAAGGCCGGTCGATTCCGCGCCGGCCGGACACGACAGCACGCGCGACAGGGTCTGCGTGTCAACGTTGTAAGCCCACAGGAAATTGTTCACGTGCATGCTCGAATCTTCGCCGATAAACAGCGTGCGCAACTTCTCCGAGAACTTCACGTTGTCCGGGTTCGCGATCTTGCTGGCGCTCGCGGTGTTGCCGAGCGCATCGGCCGGTGAAAGATCCTCGCCCACCAGCGCTGCCGGCGCGGCCATGTCGACCGGCACCCATTCGCTGTTGATCGCGGCACCGCTCGTATCCCTCTGACCCGCTTTCAGGTTCAACGCGTAGACCGCACCGGCGTTGATGGTTTTATCGACGGCTACGTCTGTTGATGCCGCGTTGCCCTTCACCATCGACTTCTCGATGCGAGACATCGCGCTGTACACGATCTTGTCCTTCGCGTTGATCGTCGTGCCTTCGAGCTTCGTAAAGCCCATGCTCCCGCCGATATACGCCGCATAGCGATGCGTCTCCAGATACGCCGCCGCCTTCTCCATGCCGGGCTTGATGCGGATCCAGTTGAACGTGCCGTTGAAATTGATCTTCGTGAAACTCGCGTCGAGCGGGTCCTTGGTGCTCACGTCCATGATGTCGGACGCTTTCAGCTTCGAAGCCATCGCTTCGATTTCCGCACTCGTCGCGCTGCCAATCCTGATCCACGTCAGGTTGGCCGAGCCAGCGCCCGCCGACGATGTCTGCGCCCACTTCGCCACATACAGCGTGCCCGAGGACAAATCCTCCGCCCGATCCGCGATGAACATGAAGAGCCCGCCGTTGGTCGCATCGTCGCCCATCATGACCGTGCGCTTGTCCGGCATCACCTGCACCAGTTCGTGCGAGATGCGTCCGAGGTTGTAGTGTTTCTTGATGGTGCCGGTGCCGTCCGGGTTCACAGTGACTTCGGGAAGATGACCATAGTTGTACGGGTTCGCTCGGCTCGCGTCGCCATAAAGGCTCCTGCTGAACGCCTTGAACTGCGCGTTGGTTGCAATGGCCGTTGCGTCCGGCTCGTACTCTTCGCTCGACAGATGCGTATTCCACGGCGACAAGCTCGCGCCGCACGTGATCCACAATGCATTCGCCTTCGACGTATCCACGTTGTGATACTTCACGAGCGTGAGTTTGCCGGTCGTCTGATCCTGGTCAAGCGTAAGCACGGCGATAGGCGAAGGCAACTGTCCATACGCCGACACCAGGCTCTGGTCGCGCGTCGCGTATTCGAACTGCACGACTGCGAATACGGCCTTCCCCTTGATACCGGCAACCGTGGGTTTATCGAGTGACAGCAGCGAGGTCCCATCCGGGCAATCCGAGAAGAACTGGCGCTCCTTGCCCGGCACGGATTTATCGATGATCGGCTGGTTGTTGATGTCGTAATAACCGCCGGCGAGCGTCGTGCCGCCGCTGCCGTTCGGGACCATGTCACCCGTCACGAAGAACGGCTGGTAGGCGAGCTTGTACGCTTGCGTCGTGCCGTCGCTGTAAGTCACGCTGAGCGTCGAACCGACGGTGGTGGTCGCCATGGCGGCCGTGTCCGCAAGAGACGGCGGGGCCATTGAAGCGAACGAAGCGGACTTGAACGATGCCGACGTGGCCGGTGCAGTCGCGCTGTCGCCGCCGCAACCGGACAAAAGCGTGGAAACCGAGAACGCGCCCAAGGGCAGCAGGGGCGCGCCTGCGATCAGTTTGAAAGCTTTACGGCGCGATACGTTGGGCAGCTCTTGCATGTCGTCTGGTCCGGTTTTCTATTGGGTGGGGCCATCGCACCCTGTTACTGAAACGCCTGGGCGTTTGAGTCATGGGCTCAAGGGGTACGCGGTGAAGGCGAAGTGTAAATTTCATAAATGAAAGCAATATGACAGTAAATGGTATTGAATATGGAAGATTTGGCGCGGCACGGTTGTCAGTCATTGGCGCAGTAATTTTTTCAACGCGACGACCGGGAGTTTTATCTGACATGCGTCGGAGCGCGGGCACGCAAAAAGCTGGCGTGGATAGAACCTTCGTCATCCGGTTCGATCAGGGAGCTTTCATGAAGCACAATCTTCAATCTGCCCGCCACGCGTCAGACCTCGAATATGAAATCCTCAGGCTGACACCGCACGCGTGGGTCCCGAACAACCGGCACTTGCCGGTGCTGGTTTACCGGCGTGCGCTTTCCCCTTCCCGCAAGGACCTCGGCCCGGAATTTGAAGCATTATTTGCACGCAATCAATGGCCGCCGCAGTGGCGCGACAGCATTTTCGACTATCACCACTTCCACTCCACGGCGCATGAAGTGCTTGGGGCAATATCGGGAAAAGCGGAGGTCATCGTTGGGGGACCAAGCGGCCTCGTGGTGTCGCTTGACCGCGGCGATGTCATGTTGCTTCCGGCAGGAACCGGCCACTGCCTGCAAGCGACTGAGGGACGGTTTCAGGTAGTCGGCGCGTATCCCGAGGGCCAGCAATGGGACATCCGGCGCGACGCGCTATCCGAGGAAGAAATCGCCGCGATGGAAGCCTTGCCGTTCCCACGCAGCGATCCTGTTGGAGGACGCGAAGGTCCATTGCTTGAGCAATGGACTTGAAATCGCTATTCCATGACGATTTGAACCTTCACGTCGGTGGGGTTGCCGCTGGCGGCTTCCTCGAATGCCTTGATGCCATCCGCGAAGGCAAACGAGCGCGAGATGAACGGCTTGACGTCGAGCCGCCCCGATGCGATCAGCTGGATCGCACGCGGGAACATATTGGCGTAACGGAACACGGACTCGATCCGCACTTCCTTGATCTGGACCGCGACAATATCGATTGGCACGGCTTTTTGCGGCATCCCGACGAGGACGAGGCAACCGCCGGGACACAGCAGGTCGACAATGCCGTCGAACGCTTTTTCATTGCCGCTGGCTTCGAACACGACGTTCGCGCCCCAGCCATCGGTGAGTTCCGACACCACGTCCTGTACGCGCTGGTCGCGAATGTTCACCGCCGTCACGCCCTGCACGCCGCCAATCAATGCCAGCTTTTCCGGCACGAGATCACACACGATTGCACGACTGCATCCCCCCGCGAGCGCCGCCAGCGCACACATCATGCCGATGGTGCCGGCACCGAGAATAACAGCTACATCCCCCGGTTTTATCTTGGCTTTCGTTGCCGCCTGCATGCCGATCGCCAGCGGCTCGACAATCGCGCCTTCCGCAAAACTCACGTTGTCCGGCAGCTTGAATGTGAACGCCGCCGGATGCACGACGAACGGCGTCAGGCAACCATGCACGGGCGGAGTGGCCCAGAAACGCACGCTCGGGTCGAGGTTGTACATGCCCTCGCGCGACGCGCGTGATTCCATGTCGGGCACGCCGGGCTCCATGCAGACGCGGTCCCCCACTTTCAGATGCTTCACTTCATCGCCGATCTGGATCACGGTTCCGGCTGCTTCGTGACCCAGGACCATCGGCTCATTGACAACGAACGGTCCGATCCGGCCGTGCTGGTAATAATGGATATCGCTGCCGCAAATGCCGACGGTGTTGATACGAATCCGTACGTCTCGCGCGCCGACCACTTGCGGCAAGGTGAACGGACGCAAGCTGATACGGCGCGCTTCTTCGAGAACCAGTGCTTCCATGATTGAAGCCCTCTGCTATGAGTAAGAGTAGTGAAATCAGCCGGCCTGAAAACCGCCGTCTACAGCAAGGCTTACGCCATTGACCATGCTCGAGTCGCTGCTGAGCAGGTAGGCGATCGTGCGTGCCACTTCATCGGGTTGCACGAATCGCTGCAAGGGAATGCGGGCAAGCATGGGTGCGGATTTCGCCGGCTCGCTCCAGACTTTCTCCGCCATCGGCGTCAGGGTGACGACCGGGTTGACCGTGTTGACGCGAATGCCATGCACGCCGAGTTCGATTGCCATCACGCGCGTCAGCGCGTCGAGCGCTGCCTTGGATGCGCAATACGCCGCATGCAACGGCGTGCCGACCTGCGCGGCTATGCTCGACACGTTGACGATCGCTCCGCCTGTCCCTCGCGCGATCACGCCACGCGCATATTCCTGCGCGACGATCATCGCGGCACGCACGTTGACCGCCATGGTGAGATCGAACGAAGCGATGGATGTATTGAGAAAAGGCTCCAGCTCTACAATGCCGGCGCAGTTCACCAGCAGATCGATGGGCTGCGCCTCGCTTGCTTGCCGCGCCGCGGCGAGCGTGGCAGAGGCGTCAGCAAGATCGACGGTGATCGTCTTGCAAGAAATGGTGTTGCTCAATGCGTCCAGGTCCGGCTGTGACCGGCTCAACGCAATCACGTATGCGCCGCGCTCCGCCATCAGGAGCGCGGTTGCATGGCCTATGCCCTTGCCCGCCCCGGTGATGAGGACAGTCTTGCCGGAAAATTCGCGATTGCGGTCCACGCTCATCGTTTTCTCAGGGTTCGTTGCAAAGCCGCTGCGCGGTGTCTTCGTCGGTGACGAGCACCGACGGGTAACGTCCGCGCAGCGCCGCTCGCGTGACGACAAATTTCTTCGCGCCACCGCTGACCAGCACGACGCGCCCAATCTTGCGCAGGTCGTTCAGCGTGATCGCCACCGTGCGGCGGTTCAGCGGATGATCGATTGCTTCTCCGTCGGCATCCATGAAATGCCCCAGCATGTCGCCCACTGCACCGGCTTTTTCCAGCGTACGTACTTGTTGGGCATCGTTAATGCCGTAGGTCACGACCAGCGACTCCGTCAGATCGCCGCATGTCAGCAGTGCCATGTCGGATTGGCGCGCACGGTCGTAGGTCTCACGTACCGCGTCTTCCTGCAGCAGCATGTCGCGCACTTTCTGACTGCTCACATAGATCGGCGCAGCGAATAGAAAACCATCCGCCTGACACAGATTGGCGAAGTCGGACACGATGTCGAAGGTGTTGATGCTTGGGCAATGCGACAGCCCGCCCTGCAACGACACCGCCGATATCGGTCCATACGCACGCTGCGGCAACGCTCGCAACACCGCGCGAATGGTGCGCCCCCAGCCGAGTCCGATCGTCTGCCCCGACTCGATCTGCCGTGACAAATAGTTTGCCGCGCCAATGCCGAGCGCGGCCATGTTGGCGTCGGTGTCAGCGCCTGTGGGCACCACCACCGCGGCCTCCAGGCCGAAGCGTCTCGTCAGCGCTTCTTCCAGCGCCACGCACGGCGCGATCCGGCTATTGATGGTGATCTGAACCATCCCGGATTCGCGGCTTGCGGCCAGCAGCCGGTTGATCCGCACCCGGTTGCTGCCAATATGCTGCGCGATCTCCTGCTGCGTCAGGTTGCCGACGTAGTAATGCCAGGCCACTCGCGCCTGCAGTTCCTCCTCTGGATCGACGGACGAATCGATGGAAGGTTCTGCAAGCGAAGTGACAGCGGATGGTGCGGGTTTATTCATGAGCTTCGTCGATTTCTGTAGGGACGGACTGATCTTAATTCACCCGTCATTTCACCGCGCCCATGGTCAGCCCCTGCACCAGCCGGCCCGACACCGCCAGCGCGAATACGACCATAGGCAGCACGATCAACGTACCGGTCGCCATGATCTCGCCCCACGGCAATTCATACCCGCTCATGTAGCTGGTCGCGGCCACCGGCGAGGTGATGGCATCAGTGCGCGTGAGGACCAATGCATATAGCAGGTCGTTCCACGAAAAGATGAATGCGAAGATTGCCGAGACGACAATGCCCGGCATGGCAAGTGGCAGGTTGATGCGCCAGAAAATTCGCCACGGCGACGCACCGTCCAGGCGCGCGGCTTCGTCGAGTTCAACGGGAATGCTACGGAACTGATCGGTGCAGATCCATACGACGATGGGCAGGGAAAATGTCAGATACAGAAGGATCAGCACGAGATGCGTATCGACAAGATCCAGCTTGGTGGCGATCAGGAAAAACGGCACCGCCAGCACGACGGGGCTCACCATGCGGTTCGAGATAAACCAGAACCAGAGGTCTTCCTTGCCGCGAAACTCGAAGCGTGCAAGCGCATAAGCGGCAGGCGTGCCCAGCAGCAGCGACAGGAAAGTCGCGCTGCTCGCCACGATCAGCGAATTCAGCAAGCTGTGCGCGACGTCATGCTGGAACAGCGCGTCGATATAGTGGCTCAGCGTTGGCGTGAACACCCACACCGGCGGCACGGCGAGCGCGTCGGCCTGGCTCTTGAGGCTGGTCGTGACCATCCAGTAAAACGGAAATACCGACGTCAGGAATACGATTAGCAGTCCGACAAAATGCCATCCTGTAGCACGACGCCGGGCATTTCTCGCACGGCGCGCACGGGCGGATGGGTCCACGGTAGCAGTGGTATCCGTTGATGTGCTCACACGGCCTCCCGATAAACAAAACGAATGTAGAGGCGCGACAGCACGATCGTGAGGATCAGCAGCAGCACCGCTTGGGCGGACGCCATGCCTTGATCGAAGAGGCGGAACGCAACACGCTGAATATAGATGCTGATAAATTCAGTCGCGGTACCCGGGCCGCCGCGAGTCATGGTGAACACTGCGTCGAACATCTTGAGCATGTCGGCCGAACGCAGGATCAGGATGGCGGTGAGTCCCGGCAAGAGATACGGAAGTTGCAGATGCCACAGGATCTTGCTCCACTTCGGCGTCTCCAGGCGCGCGGCTTCCTCTGCTTCCTTCGGCACCATCGAGAGGCCTGCAAGCAGGATCAGCGCGCAGAACGGCGTCCATTGCCAGACGTCCATGATCATCACGGAGACGAATGCGAGCGTGGGGTCAGCCAGCCAGTCAAGAGGCGGGATGCCGAACTGGCTCAGCAGGTAGTTGACCACGCCAAACTGACGGTTGAAGATCAGCCGCCCGATCAGGCCGACCACGGCGTACGTTGTCGCCATCGGGATCACCAGGCCCACGCGAGCGGCGACACGAAGCCACGGCAAGCCCGAGCGATGCAGCATCAACGCGGCGAACATGCCGAACGCAATCTCGATCGGCAGGGTCAGGCACAGGAACACCACGGTACGACCGAGCGCGCCCCAGAACGAGGGGTCGGTGAGGGTGGCAATGTAGTTATCGAGTCCGACGAACGGCGTGCCCGCAGCGAGATCGGCGAGCTTGTATTGATGAAACGAGTTGTAGAGCGCGAGCAGCAGCGGATAGATGCCGATGATCGCCAGCGCCGCGACCGCCGGAAACAGAAACCAGAACGCGGGCGAACGCGGCATGAAGCGAATGCGGGCGCGCGGTCGCGGCCGCATCGCGCCGGTCGCTGGGGGAACCGTGGTCTTGAGCATGAATCTTCTCCGCGGAAGGTGTCCTGATGGGGAGCACAGCGAGGCGGCGTTGATCCCGCCCCGCTGCGCCGGCCTGAGGGGGACTGACTACTTCAGCAAAGGCTTCTTGCCGTCGTAATAGCCCGCCTTCTTCAAGATCTCTTCCGTCTTGTCTCCAATCGTCTTCGCGCCGTCTTTCACCGTCACCTGTCCGAGCATGATCTTGCTACCCCATTCGCCGATCACTTCAGACACTGCCGGCCATTCCGGGAAACGCGGACGGTAGTCAGGCACGCCGCCTTGCCACGATTCAACCATCGGCTTCACGAACGGAAACTTGCCCTGCACCGCGGGATCCTTGTAGACCGTCATGCGGCCGCTGACGCCGCCTGCATCCAGATACGGCTTCGCCATTTCCGCGGACGTGATCCACTGGATAAAGAGCCATGACGCCGCTTGCTTCTTCGCATTTGACTTCGCGTTCACCGCCAGCGAGAAGCCGCCAAGCGCCGGCTTCAGTCCTGCGGGTCCCTTCGGTTCAGTCGTGATCGCGAGACAATTGCCGATCTTCGACTTGCTCGCGTCCGTGAGCGTCGGGTAGAACGCCGACCACTCGGTGATCATTGCGACCTGTCCTTGCGCGAGCGCATTCACGGCTTCCGCATGGTCATAGTCGACAATGCCCGGCGGCATGTATTTCATCAATTTCTGCCGGTATTCAAGCCCTGCCTGCGATTGTGGCGACATCAGGTTCGACTTGAACTTGGCATCGAGAAGCGAACCGCCGTTCGGCCAGAGCATGCGCATGAAGCTATCGGCTGATTGCGTTTCTCCACGGCGCGATTGCAGCGCGAACGCGAACTGATTCTTGTCGGCCTTGGTCAGTTTCGGCGCATAGACGTTGAGCAATTCATCCCAGGTCTTCGGCGGTTCGCTAAATCCCGCGTCCTTCAACATGCACTTGTTGTAGAACATCAGGCCCGAGTAGTTATCGAAGGGCAGGCCGTATGTGGTCTTGTCCCAGGTGCCGAATGAGTCGAGCAGGATCGGGAAAAAGTCCGGCAGGTTGAGCTTCGGGTCAGCGAGCTTCGGGTTGTCCGTGAAAGTCTTGATGGGTACGAGCCACTTGTTGCTCGCGAATTCACCGATCCACACGACGTCCACCAGCACGACGTCCTGGTCCCCTCCACCCACGAAGTTGAGCACCTCCTTCTCGCGGGTGTTCTCGTAAGGGACCACTTCAGTGCGCACCTTGATGCCGGTCTCTTTCTCGAATTGCGGGATCAGCGCCGAGGCCGCCTTGTAGCCGGGGCGGTCGAGGAAAACCGCCTTGATGGTGGTACCCGAATACGGTTCGGCCGCTTCTTTCAGCGTCCAGGCGGACGCATTCGATACCGCGAGCAACGATGCCGTAACGCCCAGCACCGCGAAAGCGGTGGCCTGCGTGTAACGCTTCTTCATGCCTGTCTCCTGGGAGGTTCTTCTTAAAATGCCCAATATCGATCAAGACCGGTTGAGCTGCTCGAAGCGGCTCCTCACGGCTGACGCCTGTCAACTTTCATGACGATCCTGCATTCCGCTGCCCTCGTGTCCGCCGACCTCTTCGGCGCTTCGTTTCACTTGTAATTTACGTTTTACAATTGTATATTTGGACGCGGACAGGTTGTCAAGAACAAATTCGACAAGGCGTTGCATGCTGCGTTGCAAGGTAAAGCCGTGCGCCAACGCCGGTTCCATTGCTTGGCCGATCACGGCACGAGCATCTGAAGGAGACACGCATGAGTGCAGTGCAATTACATCAAATCCGCAAGGCGTTTGCCGGGACGGAAGTGTTGAAGAGCGTGGACATCGCCGTGACTGACCGGGAATTCATGGTGTTTGTCGGTCCTTCCGGCTGCGGTAAGTCCACGCTGCTTCGCACCATTGCCGGCTTGGAACGCAGCGATTCGGGACAAGTACTGATTGGCGGTGAAGACGTCACGGACCTGGAGCCGTCACAACGCGGTGTGGCCATGGTGTTTCAGTCGTACGCGCTGTATCCGCACATGTCGGTCTACGAGAACATTGCGTTCGGACTACGGATGATCAAGCTGCCTGAAGCGCAGATCAAGGAACGCGTGCAACGCGCGGCACAGATCCTGCAGATTGAGCAACTGCTTGAACGCAAACCTCGCGCGTTGTCCGGCGGCCAGCGCCAGCGGGTGGCGATCGGGAGATCGATCGTGCGTGAACCGAAGGTGTTTCTCTTTGACGAACCGCTGTCCAATCTCGACGCAGCGTTGCGCGTGCAGATGCGGCTCGAACTCATCAAGCTGCACAAGCAACTCAATGCAACGATGATCTATGTCACGCACGACCAGACCGAAGCCATGACCATGGCGGACCGGATTGTTGTGCTCAATCAGGGCAAGGTCGAACAGATAGGCTCCCCGCTGGAGCTTTACAGAACGCCGGTGAATCGTTTTGTGGCGGGGTTTATCGGCTCACCGAAGATGAATTTTCTGCCCGTCGCGGTGCAGCGCGCGGATGCTCCGGGCGTGACGATCGGCTTGCCGGGCGGCGCGCCGATTACCCTGCCGTTCAGCACAGATGGCGTGAAAGCCGGCGATAAGCTGACCTTCGGCATTCGCCCCGAGCATCTGGCGGAAACCGCGGCAAGCGGTACGCAAGGGAAGTTGTCAGGGAAGGTTGTAGTGGTCGAACACCTGGGCGGCGAGACGCTGCTGCATGTGGATCTGGACGGCGACGCAACGATCCAGGTGAAAGGATCGGGCGAATCGACGGCGGTCGACGGGCAATCCATCGACGCCGGTTTTGGCGTCCGGCATGCGCATCTGTTTCGTGAAAATGGGGAAGCGCTGAAGCACTTGCAGACTGTGGCAACGAGCGCGACCGCGGCTTAAGCACATCTGGGGCCGCGGGCCCCCGTCACTTCCTCATGCTTCGATAAACCCGGGGCAGCCAACCTCGGTGCGCGTTGATAAAGCGCGTCAAACGGTGGTCGGCGAGATCTCGTCGTATCCCTCCCCTTCATTTCAAATAGGCGCCTCTCCTGCCGTTGTCTTGTGCACGGCGGCACTTTATCGGTGCCTGAGAGCGTTCAAATCCCACTCCGGTGCATGCCGGCCAGCCCAAAACATCTCGCCACAGGCCCTTTTCATGTGGCACACTTCATGCATAGTGAATTGCATTCAAGTAACTTGAACCAGATTCATTAACCCCTCTTTGCGGTGTCGCCGCACGGGAGCATCATGCATAAGTCACTTCGCAGGTTTGTCTTGTCAATGAGCGGCGCGCTCGCGCTGTGCGCGTCGATTCCGGGTCACGCGCAAAGCGGCGACCTGCTTGCCCGCATCAAGGCGAACAAGGAGATCACAGTGGGAACCGAAGCGCGTTATGCGCCGTTCGAATCCGTCGAGAACGGCAAGATCGTGGGATACGACACTGACCTCCTGCAGTACGTGCTTAAGTCATTGCCCGACGTCAAGCTCAAGCAACTCGACCTGCCGTTTCAGGGCTTGCTTCCGGGTCTTGATGCCAAGCGCTTTGACATGGTGATTACCGCCGTCACCGTCAACAAGGATCGCGCGAGCCACTTCGCGTTCACGTTGCCCATCGCCGATGCAACCGCAGGCGTCCTGGTGCGTTCGAACGAAGCTTCCATCAAGTCTCCTAATGACCTGAACGGCAAGATCGTCGGATCACAAACGGGCTCGGCACAATTGCAGGCGCTCATGACGCTCGACAAGAATCTGAAGGCCGCCGGCGGTCCGGGCATCAAGCAGATCAAGCAATACGTCGCCTTCGACGAAGCCTATGCCGACCTCGCGGTCGGCCGGCTGGACGCAGTCGCGCAATCGGTCGCGAATCTTGGACCGCTGCTGAAGTCGCGTCCGGGCGTGTTCACCGTACTGCCGCAAAGCATTGGACCGAAGAGCTATTTCGCGTGGGTCGCGCGCAAGGACGCGGACAGCGCAACGCTGCTCAAGCTCGTAAGCAACGCCATTTCCCGCGCGAATCATGACGGCACGATGAAGGCGCTGCAGATAAAGTGGTTCGGCACGACCATGGATGTCCCCGCCGACGCGATGCCCGAACCCTCGATGTAATCAGGCACCAACGAGCGTCGAACCCATGAACCCACCCGATTTCCTCGCGCGTTGCCTCGGCTACCTGCCGCAACTGCTGGACGGCGCGATCACGACGCTATGGCTCTCGGCGGTCGCGGTAGCGTGCGGTTTCTTCGCGGGCATCTTCATCTACATGATGTCCGCAAGCAACAGCCGTACGCTGGCCGCAGGCGCGCGCGTCTATGTAAGCCTCTTTCGCGGCACGCCTGTGCTCGCGCAATTGCTGGTGTTTTATTACGTGCCCTCGGGACTGGGGTGGGCCATTCCCGGCGTGGTCGCGGCGACTGTCGGCTTATCGATGAATACAGCGGCGTATCAGTCGCAGATCCTGGGCACCGGCTTTCGCGCTATTCCGCGCGGGCAGATCGAAGCGGCACAGACCTTCAATCTCACGCGCCGCCAGACCTTGTGGCATGTGGAGATTCCGCAGGTCATCGCGTTGACGTTGCCCGCACTGGTGTCAGAGATGATCGACATAGTGAAGGCATCCGCGGTGGTGTCGGTGATTGCGGTCACGGACCTGATGCGCGTCGGGCAGCAATTGTCTTCGGTCAGTTACCGGCCGCTCGAGGTTTATACGCTCGCAGCCTGCTTCTATCTCGCGATCACCTCGCTACTGTCGCTTGCGGGGCGGGGTATCGAACGGCGCGTGGCGCGACGGGCCTGAGCCGACCATGAACAGTTTCCTCTCGCTCATTCCGCGCTTCGCCGACGCCATCCTCGTGACGCTCGAGGTCAGCTTGCTCGCGGCCTTCATAGGCGCGCTGGGCGGCTTCGTGCTCAATGCGCTGCGGCTGCGGTTCCCGCGCTGGCTTGCGGCGCCTTATCGCGGATATGTGTGGCTCGTGCGTGGCACGCCGTATCTGTCGCAACTGGTGATCGTCTATTTTGGCTTGCCGGTGATCGGCATCACCATGACCGCGGTGCAGGCCACCATCGTGTCACTCGCGTTTTATTCCGCCGCATATTTCGCGGAGATTTTTCGCACCGGCTGGGCCAGCATTCCGCGCGGACATGGGGAAGCGGCTCGCGCTTTTGGCATCGGCCGATGGGCTGCTTTTCGCAGCATCGAAATGCCCCAGGCCATTGCGTTCGCTATTCCATTGCTCGCCAACCAGACCATTCTCGTCATCAAGGAAAGTGCAGTGGCGTCGATCATCACCGTACCGGAACTGACCATGACAGCAAGCGACATCGTCTCGTCCACTTATACGTACATCGCTCCGTACGCGATGTTGATCGTGTGCTACTGGCTCCTCACGCAATGTATCGCCCTCGCTGCCCGATGGGCGCAGGCGCTGATCGCTCCTTCGCGGAAAACCTCATGAGTTCATTGCCCATTCTCGAACTGCGTGCCGTGGGTAAATCGTATGGCGATAATCGCGTGCTCAAGGGCATCGATCTCGCCGTAACGCGCGGTGAAATCGTCTCGCTGATCGGGCCTTCGGGTTCCGGCAAGACCACCGCGTTGCGTTGCATGAACTTTCTCGAAGCCTACGACGAAGGCGAAGTATGGATCAAAGGCCAGTTGCTCGGTTATCGCTCAGCAGGGCGTTCGGAACGTAATCGCGATAGTGAAAAGAGCATCGCGGAAGTGCGTCGGCCGGTATCCATGGTATTTCAGCAGTTCAATCTCTGGCCGCACATGACCGTGCTCGGCAACGTGGCCGCGCCGCTGGTGCTGTCGAAGAAAACGGGCAAGGCCGATGCCCATAAGCAGGCGCTGGCCGCACTGACGCGCGTTGGCCTTGCCGAGAAAGCCGATGCTTACCCCGCGTCCTTGAGCGGCGGTCAACAGCAACGCGTGGGCATCGCTCGCGCATTGGCAATCGAACCGGAAGTCATGCTGCTTGACGAACCCACTTCCGCGCTCGATCCTGAACTCGTGGAAGAAGTATTGAGCGTGATTCGATCGCTTGCGCAAGACGGCATGACGATGGTCATGGTCACGCACGAAATGAGCTTCGCCGCGAAGATCTCGGACCACGTGGTGTTCATGGAAGCCGGGCAGATAGTGGAGGCGGGGACGCCCGAACAGATTTTTGGCAACACGCGCACACCGCGCTTGCAACAGTTCCTGAAGCCGTGGTTCGATCGCAGCCTGACACCTGTCACGGGGGTCGCGTGAGGTCCAACGACGCACTCGAGGCGGCCTCTTATATCGATGCATCGCGCCTGCTCGAATCAATCGAAACGCTCGCTCTCTTCGGTGCGCGCGAAGACGGGGGCGTGGATCGCCCGGCGCTGTCTCCGGCCGATATAGACGCGCGGCGTTTTCTAGTCAATCGAGCGGTCGCACTCGGCTGCACCGTGCATACCGACGCTTGCGCAAACCTGTTTTTCCGCCGCTCCGGTTTGGAAGACCTGTCGCCGGTGATGACGGGCAGCCATGTCGATACGCAGCCGACAGGCGGCAAGCTCGATGGATGCTATGGCGTACTAGCGGGCTTCGAGTGTCTTGCCGCACTCAACGATGCGGGTATCCGTACGCGTCGCCCGCTCGAAGTGGCGGCATGGACCAACGAAGAAGGTACGCGCTTTCAGCCGGGCGCAATGGGGTCAAGCGCGTTCGTCGATCCGGCATTGATCGGGCGCTACGGCCATGCGAAAGACTCAGATGGCATCTCGCTCGACAACGCGCTCGCCGCGCATCGTGAGGCGTTTCCGTCACTCGAGACACGCGTTATAGAGGAGTCCGCGCACGCGTTTATCGAACTTCATATCGAACAAGGGCCTTTATTGGAACTCGCCAATGTTCCGCTGGGCGTGGTGACGGGAATCCAAGGCGTGCGATGGTATGCAGTGCGTTGCAAGGGCGTCGCGGCCCACGCCGGCACCACGCCCATGCACGCCCGCCACGACGCCATGACGCTCGCCGTATGTATTCGCGCCGAGATCGCGGCCTTCGCGCACCAGCTCGGGGGCAACGATACCCGCATCACCTTCGGCCGCTGGACCGTGCTGCCGAACTCTATCAACACGATTGCATCGGAGGTGACGTTCACCATCGACTTCCGTCACCCGAACCCGGCGGTGCTCCACTCGTTCGATGCGCAGCTTGCCCATTGCCTCGCACGGCACGCGGTGACATCGGAAGCGCTGTTCGTCCATCCGCCCGTGGACTTCGCGCCCGCCGTGATCCAACGCGTAGCCGATGCGTGCGACGCGCTCGGCGCGCCTTCACTGAGCATCACGTCCGGCGCCTTCCACGACGCCATGTATCTCGCGAAACATTGCCCGAGCGCGATGCTGTTTGTTCCGAGTCGCGGCGGCATCAGCCACAACCCGCTTGAAGCCACCGACGACGATCACCTCGTACTGGGCGCCCGTGCGTTAGCGCATTGCCTGGTTCATCTCTGCAACGAAGCACCTTGAAACCGATACGACTGAAGGAGTCACCATGAGCACGCCGCACGTTGAACATCATCACGACAACAGTCATGCGCTTGGCGAAAACGCCACACTGCGTGAACCCATTTCCGCCGACGGCACGCCCGAGATCGGCAAGACCTACACCGTGCCGGCGCGCAATGGCCGCGCGGTCAAGGTGCAGTCGGGCCGGACGATCCGCATCACGAACACGCACGGCACCCAGGTCTGCGATACGTGGATCTTCAATGCGAGTCACCTCGACGAATTCCTGTCGTTCGAACATGCCCGCGCGTCGTTGGACAAGGTGATTCCGCAAGCCGGCGATCCGTTGATGACCAATCATCGCCGGCCGATTGCCGAGTTGGTCACCGATACCTCGCCTGGCGTGCACGACACGCTGATGGCCGCCTGCGATCTGTACCGCTACAAGAACCTGGGCGTGCACGGCTATCACGACAACTGTGCCGACAACATGCGGCTCGCGCTGAAAGCGATCGGCCTGCGTGCACGCGAAGTGCCGCAACCGTTCAACCTGTGGATGAACATTCCGATCAGGCCGGACTATTCAATCGAATGGCTTGCCCCGGTATCCAAAGCGGGTGATTACGTGGAGCTCAAGGCGTTGATGGATTGCGTCGTGGTCATGTCGGCGTGCCCGCAGGATATTATTCCGATCAACGCGTTGAATCCGCTGGAAGTCGAGTTCACGGTGCTCGCGTAGATCCCCCTACTTTTAGGAATGCCTTCCGGTGGCCACGAAAAAAACCGCAGCACGCAAACCAGCGAGCCCGCGCCGGGCAGTCAGCTTGCCGCCCCAGCCCGAGCCCCAACCGGACCCGGCGGCCACGCTCGGCGTGCGCCTGAAACACGCGCGCATGGTCAAGCAATTGACGCTCAAAGCGCTTGCAGCGGAAGCGGGCTGTTCGGAGAGCATGTTATCCAAACTCGAGGGTGGCCACGCGCAGCCCTCGCTTGCGACGCTGCACAAGATCGCGCTGGCGTTGTCGACCAACGTGGGTGCGCTCGTCTCGGGCCCGGACATCAATACATCGCCCGTGCAGCGCGCAAATGAGCGTCCCACCACCGAGTTTCCGTCGGCCGGCAAACGTCTTTCGATCATGTTGGAGCGGGTGATCGTGCCGTCAGCGGGGCAGTTGCTGCAAAGCGATATCCACGTTATCGAACCGCTTGCGAGCAGCGACGAACAGATCAGCCACGCCGGCGAGGAACTGGGTTATGTGATCGAAGGCCAGTTCGAACTCACGCTTGGCGACGAGTGTTATCTGCTGCAAGCCGGCGACACCTTCTATTTCCGCAGCACCGTTCCACACAGTTATCGCAACCCCGGCAAGACCGTTGCACGTGTGCTGTGGACCAATACACCGCCTACCTTCTGACGAGAACATCATGCCCGGCACCGATCGAAGCCAGATGGCGCTACCCCGCTTCAGCGGCATCCCTACCTTCATGCGCGTGCCGTATTGCACCGATATTAGCGAACTCGATATTGTGCTGGTCGGCGTACCGTTCGACGGCGGCGTCACTGCACGTCCGGGTGCGCGGTTCGGACCGCGCGAGATCCGCAACATGTCGAGCATGACGCGCGCGATGCATCATGTGACGCGTTTTAATCCGTTCGATGTTTGCCGCGTGGGCGATATAGGCGATGTCCTTTTCACCGACCTCTATCATCTCGAACGTTCGCATGAGGATATCCGGCGTTTCTTCGAACCCGTGTTCGCGGCCGGCAAGATTGCGTTGAGCGCGGGCGGGGACCATTCCATCACCTACCCCATTTTTCAGGCGATGGCGCCG